>NZ_ANBH01000166.1 GCF_000341185.1 Nocardiopsis chromatogenes YIM 90109 | reverse complement strand
GGGGCGGCGCCCCGCGCCAGGCGGACGGCGGCCTCGGCTGCACCGGCGGTACCGCCGGTACCGGCGCGGTCCAGGGCGTCGACGGTGCGCGAGACCAGCCCTTCGGCGGACGCCGCCTCGTCGGGGGAGCGGTCCGGCGCCGTCACCCAGTGGACCAGGCGGTCGGCGATGGCGGCCAGCTCTGCGCCGCTCGGGGGCGCCACGGCCTCGGCCGCGCCGCCGTCGAGCCCGGGGGCGAGGCGGACGCCTCGTTCGGTGGGGACCACCAGACCCAGGCGTTCCAGGCGTTCACCGGCCGAGGCGGCGTCGGCGCCCGGTGCGGTCACCGCCGGGATCAGCCCCGTGTCGACACCGGTGGGCCCGGCGAGTTCGAGTACCGACAGCACGGCGCGTTCGGTGGGCTCCAGTGTCGCGACGATCCGCGACAGCAGGTCGGGAAGTTCGGAGGGGCGGGCCAGCCGCCCCTCCGCCGTCGCGAGCAGGAGCCGGTGGGGGTTGCCCGAGGTGGCCAGGACCAGTTCGTCGGCCAGTGCCTGCTCGGCCTCGTCCAGCGGGTGCCCCAGCGCGCGGGAGAGCAGGGCGAGTGCGTCGGAGTGCGCGAGGCCTTCCAGCGCCATCGCGTCGCCGTTCCCCCACAGGGTGCGCCGGGTGGAGGACAGCAGAACGGGCGAATCGGGGACCGTGTCCAGCAGCGTGTCGATGGCCTCCCGGGGACAGTCCAAGTCGTCCAGGACGAGTGTGGCCCCGACACCGGCCATCAGGCGGCGCAGCTCCGCGCCGGTCGGCCGGTAGCCGGGGGCGTCGTAGCAGGCCGCGAAGACCTCCTGCAGGACGTCGCCGGGGTCCTGTCCCGCGGCGTCGACGAAGGCCAACCCGCCCCGGCCGGTCTGCGCCTCGTGGGCGCACATCCGCAGCAGGGTGCTCTTTCCGGTGCCGGAGGGGCCGTACACCTGCACGGCGCCGCTTTCGGCGAGGGCGCGGGTGACGGCGTCCAGCTCCCGGCCGCGCCCTACAGGATTGCGCACGCGGCGCGGCAGCAGGCGGACCTCCTCCCGGCGCCGGACCTCCGGCCGCCGCCCCTGCTGGACGACGCTGACGTGGGAGCGCTCGGCGGTGACGACGATGTTGTGGTCGCCGACGACCACGCTCCCGGTGACGTTCCCCCCGACCTCCACCCGGTGACCGGGTCCCCCCTCCACTACCCGCCCCCGGGCGCGGCCCCGCCCTCACCGCCGAAGTGGCGGGAGAACTCGGCGGCCACGGCGTCCCCCGCGTGCTCGACGAGCCGCCCGACGAACGGGTGCACGATGAGCGCGGTGACGGCCCCGGCGAGCGCGGGCAGGCGCTTGGCGAACCAGTCCCGCACGTAGACCATGACCGAGACCTCGGGCTCCTCGGCGGTGACCGCCTCTTCGAGCTCGTCGACCCGCTCGCGGGCGGCGGCGTCCGTTCCCTCCCCGGCCTCCTGGGCGATCCGCTCGCGCAGGGCGTCGAATCCGGCGCGCAGCGATTCCAGGTCGGGGCTCACCGCCGCCGACGCCTCACCGGCGTCTCCGTGGGCCGTGACCACGGTGTTGTCGTCCCCTACGACCACCTGGCCGGAGACGTCGCCGGTCTTCACCCGGTACCGGTTCCCGATCCCCTTCTCGCCCATGGCCACCCCTTTTGTCGGAATTCAATCCGCCGGTTTTGGGATGATAGCGAGACGCCGCACGAGAGGGATGCGCCTTTTCGATAAAAAAATGAGTACGTTTGCCGTTCTCGCAACCAAAATTCCCTCACAAGCCCCAGGGAGTGTGAAATGCCCCAGCGGCCTCATGGTGCATTCGGTCCTGCCATCCCATGATGGAGGCGTGGGGGAGGCGGTGTCCGTTCACATCCGTCTCTGTCTCTTCCCGTGTCCTCACGGGAATCAGGGGGAATGGCGACGTCTGTCCGGGGGTCTCAGTGGATCCGGTCGGCGGCCCGAGGGGGCCAACGCTGTCAGATGGAGTGGTGACCCGTGCCCTGGGAAAAGGGTCCGTATGGGGGATGAGCCGCGTAGCGCCGATTCCGGACCTGCCCTCGGCGACCATGTCGTTGGAGTGGACGGATGTGCGGGCGGCTGGATCGCCGTCCATCTGCGTGGAGGAGCCTTCGCCGAGGCGCGCTTCCATCCGGGGCTCGCCGAACTGATCGAGGGGGCCGACGGCGCGGTGATCGCGATCGATGTTCCCTTGGGCCTGCCCAAGGACGGTGGGCTCTGGCGCGAGTGCGACCTCCGGGCCAGGGAGATGCTCGGCCCCCGCCGGGGGAGCGTCTTCCCGGTGCCATCGCGCCGGGTCCTGGGGTGCGCGAGCCGTGCGGAGGCAGGCCGGGTGCAGAGGCGGCTCGCAGGCAAGGGGGTCGCCGCCCAGTCCTTCGCCCTGTTCCCCAAGATCCGCGAGGCCGACGGACAACGCCGCCGTGGCGTCCGGATGCATGAGGTCCACCCGGAGGTCTCCTTCGCCGCGATGGCCGGCGGCCCGCTCGCATGGAGCAAGCGCACATGGAACGGGCAGGCACAGCGGGTCCGGCTCCTGGCGGACCAGGGCATCGCCATCCTCGGCGACCTGGGGGATGCGGGGTCTGTTCCGGTGGACGACGTTCTCGACGCCGCAGCGGCGGCGTGGTCTGCGGGGCGGATCGCCCGTGGGGCGGCGGGCAGCCTCCCCGACCCGGTCGGCCGTGACGAGGACGGCGGCCCGGTCGCCATACGGTTCTGAGGTGCCGGAGTGGTTCGGGGGATGGCTCTTCCTCCACACCTCGATACCGACCGCGCGGTATGTCACGCTGGGGGTGTGCCGTCTCGGCCGTTCGCGGGGGTGCGGGCGGTCCGGTCGGCGGTGCTTTGCCCCTGCGACGAGGAGGTTCCGATGGCGGTCGACCCCTCCGGTGACGACCTCGCACGACTGGTGGAGAAGGACCCCGGCGGTCCCGTGGTGATGCTCAACCTGCTGCGTTTCGCCCCCGACGGGCGGCCCTCCTACGAGGAGTACTCGCGGCGCGCCGGGCGCTTCCTGGCCAGGTACGGCGCGGAGCTGCTCTATGCCGGTGACGGCGATACGCCCCTGGTGGCCGAGGAGGGGCAGGACTGGGACGCCGTGCTGTTGGTGCGCTATCCCAGCCGCGAGGCCTTCAGCCGGATGGTCGCCGACCCCGAATACCAAGAGATCACCGGACTGCGCTCCGGTGCCCTGGCCGAGGCCGTGCTCCAGCCGACCGTCCCCTGGGCATCCCGGAGCGGTGAAGACGGCTGAACGCGCCCTCGCCTGCGCTCCCGAGCGCCCTCGCCTGCGCCGAGCCGGCCCGCCCGTGCGCCTGAGCGGCTCGCCCGCGGGTGGGGCCGGGTCCCGGGCCCCACGCGCGGGACGTCCGTCTCAGGTCAGCCGCACTGCCAAAGGAAACGGCCCTCACCGGACTCCGTGTTCAGGAAGGCGTACCCGACTCCCGCGTCGCCGAAGTTGATGTCGAACGGTGCATCGCAGCTGTCCAGCTGGAGCGTGTGCTCCCAGCTTCCCGGCGCCTCGGGGGTCTCGTCGCCCTGGAGCCAGGCGGGCGTGCCACCTAGGAAGCTGAGGGATTCGTCGTCCGTGCCGGGGGTCGACGTGACCGCGATGTGGTCGGGGCCGTGCGTCGGCCCCGTCTCCATCGGGGCGACCTCATAGAAGGCCGCAGGGCGCCCCGGCTGGGCGAAGAACGCGTTCTCGCCGCCTTCGGGCTCCCACGTGCCCTCGACGAACTCTCCGTCCTCCTCGTCGGTCATGAAGATGTAGCCGAGGCGCACCCGGTCCCCGGGCAGGCGGACCTGGCCGATGAACCTCATGGGGCTGCCGGTCTCCGCCGACAGCGGCCACGTCGGCTCCTCCAGCCAGACCGGCTGCCCGCCGAACTTGGTGACCGGTTCCCGGATCGGCCTGGTGGACTCTTCAAAGCTCAGGATCGTCTTGTCCAAGGGGGGTTCCCGTCCGTCCGTGGCGTGCTGCGGGGCCCAGAGCCCCCGCCGTGTCGGCGGTATCGACGGATGGGGAGGCGAAGCGGTTCCCTCGGTGCGGCGCCTGCTCCGTGGCCGTCGGCCGTTCCGGTGCGAACGACGCCGAGGGGCGCCTTCCGGCGGCCCCTCGGTCGGGTCGGTGGTCGGGAACCGTCAGGCGTACACGCGCTCCACGAACGTGGCCAGCTGCTCGTCGGAGAGGAAGTGCGCCAGGTCGGCCTCACTGATCATGCCGACGAACCTGCGGTCGTCGTCGATGACCGGCAGGCGGCGGATCTGGTTGGTCTCCATCTCCCGCAGGACGTCCCCCACGCCCGCGCTGCTCGCAATCCAGCGCGGCGTCCCCCGGCACAGCTCGCCCGCGGTGACGTGGGACGGGTCGTGCCCGGCGGCCACACACATGATCACGATGTCGCGGTCGGTGATCATCCCGCACATGCGGTCGTCGGGGTCCATCGGGTCGCTTACCGGCAGGGCGCCCACCCCGTGCTCCCGCATGAGCTGAGCGGCCCGGTCCAGAGTCTCGTCGGCCGGTATCCAGTGGGCTCCGGGTCTCATGATGTCGGCGGCCGTGGTCATGTCCTGACCTCCTCGGTGAGGATCCCTGATGGACGGGGCCGTCCACAGGCGTCGTTGCGACCCACGCTAGGAGCGGCACGGCAAAAGGCACGACACATGCGGAGTCCGGACTCGCCAAAGAGCGGGCGGCGGCCGCCGGCGGAGATCGCGGCGGGCCCGGGGGAACCGGATTCCCGCCGGGCCCGTCTTGTTCGTGCCGGTGACCGCACCGGGCGACGTCGGATCGGGATGAGGAGATGTCATGAGCGTTGAGGACCTGCGGACCCTGCAGATCGGCAGGCTGGTGCCCTTGGCCGAAGGCGAATCCGTGAGGGCGGAGGACGGCGGACCGGCGACCAGGCTCGGCGGCCAGCCGGACTGGCTCGCCGAGCCGGAGTGGCCCCTGGCGTCCGGGAAGGCCCAGCGCTTCATCGCGCAGGTGCGGCTCCCCGGCTCCGAGCCGAGGATGGCCTACATCTTCATGGAGGACGACGGGTTCGGAGACCACGACCCGGACCTGGGCGACCTCAGTGAGTACGACTGGAACACCGACGCCCCGTCGTCCTACTACGTGACCGACTCCCACGCCCCCAACACCGTCATCGTCCAGCCGGGAGGCGCACCGCGGGTGCCCACCGCGCCGGTCGCGGAGGGCCCGACACTGCACAAGATCTCTGTCGGCCAGGCCCAGCCCGTGGCGTACCGGGTGGAGCTCACGCCGTACGTCCCGGAGACGGAGTCGGTAGAAGCCGAGGTCGAGGGCGAGGAGGACGAGGAGAGAGCGGTCGCCTGGTGGTCAAAGGATGCGAAGCACGACGAGGAGAAGGGCGACCTCCCCGACGTCCAGGTCGGCGGAGAGGCATTCTGGCTCCAGATGGACGAGTCCCCCGACAGTGACTGGCACCACCTGGCCACCATCGATTCGGCCACCGACAAGTACTCCATCAACTGCGGCGACAGCGGGCTCGCCTACGCCTTGCTGAACCCGGAGCAGACCAACGGCGTCCTCATCACCCAGTCCTGCTGAACCGGACGCCCGGGGCCGCCGCTCCGCCGCTCAGGACAGCAGCGCCGACGGCGGCAGCCCCCGGATCGCGGCGTCGAGCACCTGGACCGTGTGGGCGACGGCGATCTCCTCGCCGCGCTCGCGCATGGCCGCGGCGATCTGCAGGGAGCACCCGGGGTTTCCCGCGATGAGCAGGCGCGCGCCGGTCGAGGACACGTCGTCGGCCTTGCGGGTCCCCAGCTCGGACGCGGGCTCGGGGTTGAGGAGGTTGTACACCCCCGCCGACCCGCAGCAGATCTCCGGGTTGGGAAGGTCGGCCACCTCCAGCTCCGGGATCGAGCGCAGTAGGTCCCGGGGCTGGGCGGTCACCCCCTGCCCGTGGGAGAGGTGGCAGGCGTCGTGGTAGGCGGCCTGCACCGGCAGGGGGTGGCGCTCGGCGCGCGGGCCGAGCGCCGCCAGGTACTCGGAGAAGTCCACGACCTTTGCCGAGAGGGCCTCGGCGCGGCGGACCAGGTCCTCCGGGCGGCCCGCCTCGCGCAGCACCCGGCCGTAGTGCTTCATGGTGCCGCCGCATCCCGCGGAGTTCACGACGACGGCCTCGACCCCCGCCCTCTCGAACGTGCGGACGGTCCGCTCGGCGAAGCGCGCGGCCTCCTCGGCGCGGCCCGAGTGCGAGGAGAGCGCGCCGCAGCAGCCCTGTCCCTTGGGGATGACGACCTCGCAGCCCTCACTGGCCAGCACGCGTGCCGTCGCCGTGTTCACCTGGGGGAAGAACGCCCCTTGCACGCACCCGGTGAGCATGCCGACGACGGCCCGCCCCTGCCCGACGGCCGGGACGCGCTCGGGGAGCGCGGGGACCTTCCCCTTGATGGGCGGCGCCATGCGCTCCATCGCCGCCATGGAAGGGGAGATGCGGTCGAGCACGCCGGACGCGCGCAGGGGCTTGGGCAGGCCGCTGGCCTGGTAGGCGCGCAACGGGCCGCGCATGAGCTCAAGGCGGCGCCGGTGGGGGAAGAGGGAGAAGATCGCCGTCCGGATGAGGCGCTCCGCCCGGGGGCGCTCGTGCTCCTCCTCCACGCGCGCTCGGGTCGTCTCGATGAGCGCGTCGTAGGCGACCCCGGACGGGCACGCCGTCACGCACGCCAGGCACCCCAGGCAGTTGTCGAAGTGCCCCACCGAGGCGTCTGTGAACGCCCCTTCCTCCTCGGCCTGCTCCATGAGGTGGATGCGCCCCCTGGGAGAGTCCATCTCCTCGCCCCAGAGCACGTAGGTCGGGCACGTCGGCAGGCAGAAGCCGCAGTGCACACAGTCGGACAGCAGGTCGGGGAAGGGCCGCTCGGTGCTCCCGGAGCCTCCGGTGCTCTCCGTGCCGTTGGCGCTCTCGGTCATCGGGTGTCCTCCCTGCGGGTCGGGGCGCGGAATGCGAGGGAAGGGGCGGGCCGTCAGATGCCCCCGGCGAACCGGCCGGGGGACAGGACACCGTCCGGGTCCAGGTTCTCCTTGATCGACCGCATGAGCGGCAGTCCGGGCACCGTCCCCCACGGGTCCAGGCCCGCCGCGTGCACCGGAGGCGCCGCGTCCAGGACGGTCAGGGAGCCGTGGCCCCTGGTCGCCTCCTCGACGCGGGCGCGGAGGGCCGCGACGGCCTGGACCGTGCTCGCCGGGGCGGTGGCCGACGGCAGGGCGCTGAACAGGACGCCGGAGCCCGCCGCCCCTCGGACCGGCAGGGGCCCCGCGTCAGGGGCGGCCCCGGCCAGGGCGTCCAGCACGGCGGGCAGCCGCGCCGGGGGTGTCGTCAGCTTCAGGAGGGTGTCCCCGGGGCCCCCGGGGAGCGCCCCCCAGCCGTCGGGCAGGTTCTCGGACACGGAGGGGTCGGGCAGCAGCGCGCACACCTCCCCAGCGCGCGCTCTGATGCCGTCCCCGGGCCCTTCGAGCAGGACGTGGACCGCGACCGCCCCTCCGGCCGGGCGGTCGACCTCGATCGCAGTCGGTGCGGTGTGCGACCGCAGCACCGACGCCACCAGCTCCCGGGCGCGCACGGGGCCGTCGGCCTCGGCGGACACGACGCGCGACGCCGGAGGGACCGGGCGCAGCCGGAACGTCACCGACGTGATGACCCCGAGCGTCCCCAGGGCCCCGGTGTGCAGCTTGCCCAGGTCGTACCCGGCGACGTTCTTGACGACCCGGCCGCCCGAGCTCGTCGCGACCCCGTCGGCGCGCACCACCGTCATTCCCAGGATCAGGTCGCGCACCGGCCCATAGAGCATCCGCCCCGGCCCGGACAGCCCGGTGGCCACCACACCGCCGACGGTCGAGCCCGGCACCACCCGGTCGACCGGGAGCCGCTGGCCGGACGCGCCCAGGACCTCGGCCAGGTCCTCCATCGCCGTCCCGGCACCGGCCTCGACCACCAGGTCCCCGGCGGCGTGGTCCACCCGGTTCAGCGCCGACAGGTCGACGACCGCGTCGCACCGGCGCGGGGGAGCGCCCCAACCGATCTTGGTGCCCGCCCCGCGCGGCACGAGGGCCAGCCCCTCCCGNGGGGGCGCCCCCCGCCGCGCATCCGCCGGTGTCGGCGGGCTCGGCGACCCACCGGGGGACGGTGCCGCCCACCGCGTCCCGGTCGGTCCCGGGGCGCACGGGGACGCCGGACGCCGCCAGGGCCCCTGCGGCGCCGTCCGCTCCGCCCCGCCCAGCGGTCTGTTCCTGGTGGTCTTCGCCGGTCATCGCCCGCCCTTCTTGAACGGTTCCTGCACGCCTCGTGCACGCGCCCCGGGAGCCGCCCCTCGCGGTCCCTCGGGAGCGGCCCGTGCGGTCCCTCAGGGAGACGGTTCCCCGGTCGGGCCCGCTAGAACTGCTCCGCCCGCCCCTGCGCCACCAAGGGGTGCACGTCCTTGCGGACCCCGGGCACCTCCCCGCACAGCCGGGGCGTGGGCAGCAGCTTCTCCGGGTTGGCCACCCCGGCCGGGTCGAACGCCCGCCGGAAGAGGTCCATGGTCTCCAGGTCCTGAGACGTGAACATGCGCGGCATCGAGCACGCCTTGTCCACCCCCACCCCGTGCTCGCCGGTGATCGACCCGCCGTGCCGGATGCACAAGTCCAGGATGGCGCCGGACACCTCGGCGGCGCGCTCGCCCGCGCCCGGCTCGGCGTCGTCGAACAGCACCAGCGGGTGCAGGTTGCCGTCCCCGGCGTGGAACACGTTGGCCACCCTGATGCCCGACTCGGCCGACAGCCGGGCGATGTCGCCGAGCACCTCGCCCAGCGCGGTGCGCGGTACCACCCCGTCCTGGACGATGTAGGCGGGGCTGATCCGCCCCACCGCGGCGAACGCCGACTTGCGCCCCTTCCAGATGCGCGCCCGCTCGGCGGCGCCGCTGGCCTCCCGGATCTCGAAGGCGCCCGCGCGCTCGCACAACCGCCGCACCATGGCGGCGTCGGCGTCCACGTCGGCGGCGGGCCCGTCCAGCTCGACGATGAGCACCGCGCCCGCGCCCTCGGGGTAGCCGCAGGCCACGGCGGCCTCGGCGGCCTCGATGGACAGCGCGTCCATCATCTCCACGGCGGCGGGCAGCACCCCTTCGGCGATGACCGAGGAGACCGCCTGCCCGCCGGCGTCCATCCCGGCGAAGGCGGCCAGCAGCGTGGTCACCTTCTGCGGGGTGCGCACCAGGCGCACGGTGGCCTCGGTGGCGATGCCCAGGGTGCCCTCGGAGCCGATGAACGCGCCGATCAGGTCGTAGCCGGGGGCCTCGGGCGCCTTTCCGCCCAGCCGCACCAGCTCCCCCTGGGGCGTGGCGACCTGCAGGCCCAGCACGTGGTTGACGGTGAAGCCGTACTTCAGGCAGTGGGCGCCGCCGGAGTTCTCGGCGATGTTCCCGCCGACCGAGCAGACCTGCTGGCTGGAGGGGTCGGGGGCGTAATAGTAGCCGTAGGGGGCGGCGGCGCGGGTGATGTCGAGGTTGGCCACCCCGGGCTGGACGACCGCGCACTCGTTGTCCGGGTCGACCTCGACGACGCGGCGCATGCGCGAGGTGGTGACCAGGACACCGTCGGTGCGGGGGAGCGCTCCCGCCGACAGGCCGGTCCCGGCGCCGCGCGGGACGAAGGGCACGCCTTCGGCCGCGCACAGCCCGAGGACCTCGGCGACCTGCTCGGCGGTGGTCGGCAGGACCACCACCCCGGGCACCTCGGCGTGGTAGGTGAGCCCGTCGCTCTCGTAGGTGCGGCGGCGGGAGCGGTCGGTGATGACGCCGTCGTCGCCGCAGATGCGTCTCAGGCGGGGGACGAGGGCGCTCAGCCGGTCCGTGGTCGACCGGTCATCGGGTGACTGCTCCGACCGGTCCCGAATGGGCCGCTCCCGCATGGCACTCGCCCTCCCGCCCGTCGTCGGCGACAGCCGCGCGGAGCGCGCGGGCCCGGCCCCGGGCGGGACGCCCCGCGCGCTCCGTGATCTCGGCCTCAGACGTTACGGCATCCGCTCGTAGGCGGGAAGGGTGAGGAAGTCGGCGTAGTCGTCGGCCAGGGACACCTCGCGGAACAGCTCGACCGCGCGGTCGAACAGCTCGGCGTCGTAGGCGTCGCCGTGCTCGGCCCTGATGGCCTCCAGCTCCTCGGTGATGATGCGGTCGACCAGCTCGGCGGTGACCTTGGAGCCGCCGTCGAGGGTGACGTCGTTGTGCAGCCACTGCCAGATCTGCGAGCGCGAGATCTCGGCGGTCGCGGCGTCCTCCATGAGGTTGTGGATGGCCACCGCGCCGTTGCCGCCGATCCAGGCGGCCAGGTACTGCAGGGCGACGTTGACGTTGGAGCGCAGGCCCGCCTCGGTGATGCCGCCCTCGGTGGCGTCGACCGCGAGCAGGTCCCCGGCCTTGACCGCGACGTCCTCGCGCTGCTTGTCGAGCTGGTTGGGCTTGTCGCCCAGGACGCCGTCGAAGATCTCCATGGCGACCGGGACCAGGTCGGGGTGGGCGACCCAGGAGCCGTCGAAGCCGTCGCCGGACTCGCGGGTCTTGTCGTCGCGCACCTTGGCCAGGGCGCGCTCGTTGACCTCGGCGTCGCGGCGGCTGGGGATGAACGCGGCCATCCCGCCGATGGCGAAGGCGCCGCGGCGGTGGCAGGTCGACACCAGGAGCTCGGTGTAGGCGCGCATGAAGGGGGCGGTCATGGTGACCGCGTTGCGCTCGGGCAGCAGGAAGCTGCGGCCGCGGGTGCGGTGCGTCTTGATGACGCTGAACAGGTAGTCCCAGCGCCCGGCGTTCAGCCCGGCGGAGTGCTCGCGCAGCTCGTAGAGGATCTCCTCCATCTCGAACGCGGCCGGGATGGTCTCGATGAGCACGGTGGCGCGGATGGTGCCGCGCGGGATGCCCAGGCGCTCCTGGGCGGCCAGGAAGATGTCGTTCCAGAGCCGGGCCTCCAGGTGGCTCTCCATCTTCGGCAGGTAGAAGTAGGGGCCCTTGCCCTTGTCGAGCTGGCGCTGGGCGCAGTGGAAGAGGTACAGCGCGAAGTCGACGATGCCGCCGGAGGTGCGCTCGCCGTCGACCAGGACGTGCTTCTCGTCCAGGTGCCACCCGCGCGGGCGGACCACGATGGTGGCCAGCTCCGAGTCCTCCTTCAGGGCGTAGGTCTTGCCCTGCGGGGAGGTGAAGTCGATGGTGCGGTCCAGCGCGTCGCGCAGGTTGAGCTGGCCGCCGATCATGTTCTCCCACAGCGGGGTGTTGGCGTCCTCGAAGTCGGCGAGCCAGACCTTCGCCCCGGAGTTGAGGGCGTTGACGGTCATCTTGCGGTCGGTGGGGCCGGTGATCTCCACGCGGCGGTCGGTGATGCCGGGGGCGGGCGGGGCGACCTTCCAGCTCGTGTCCTCGCGGACGGCCCGGGTCTCGGGCAGGAAGTCCAGGTTCTCGCCGGCGGCGATGCGGGCCTGGCGCTCCTTGCGCGCGGCGAGCAGTTCGCGGCGGCGCGGCTCGAAGCGGCGGTGCAGGTCGGCGACGAGCGCGAGAGCGTCATCGGTGAGGATCTCGTCGTACCGGTCGTGGAGGGGGCCGGTGATCTCGACCCCGTTCGTGGCGCCCATGCGTTACCTTCCACAAAGCGAAATTATGTTCTGGGATGTGGAATATGACGCTACTCTTCGGTCGGACCGCTGGTCAACGTTGTGAGCCTCTCACACGCCCGGAAACCTTCCGCTCAGCGTAAACTTTGCGAAGTTTTCTTGGGAAGGGTCCGACCTCCTTCGGATACCGGCAGAAAAGGTGTGTTCTGCCTAGCGTTGACGCGTCCCCCCGACGCGCCCGGGAGCGCGCCCACGGGCCGGTCGGTGTGAAAACCCCGTGCCAACGCCTGAGCGCCGTGCGACCATCCCAGGGAACAACCGGCGCCACCGGGACGTTGCCCCTGCTGGAGGGATATTGAGTACTTCTGACGAACACGGCCCCGACACCGCGGCCGAAGGCTTCGGCCACGCTCCGTCGGACGGCCGTGCCGGGGGCCCCGCGGGCCCCCATGGCGCCGGCGGCCGGGACGCGGCCGACGGCGGCTCCCACGGCCCCGACCCCGAACCCGGCCAGCTCGACCTGGAGGAGCGCAACGCGCTGCGCCGTGTCGCCGGGCTGTCCACCGAACTCGAGGACGTCACCGAGGTCGAGTACCGGTCGCTGCGCCTGGAGCGCGTCGTCCTCATCGGCGTGTGGACCGGCGGAACCCAGGCCGACGCCGACAACTCGCTCATCGAGCTCAAGCAGCTCGCCGAGACCGCGGGCGCCCACGTCCTGGAGGGGCTCACCCAGCGCCGCTCCCGGCCCGACCCGGCCACCTACATCGGCCGCGGCAAGGCCGAGGAGCTCGCCGGGGTGGTCGCCGCCACCGGCGCCGACACCGTCATCTGCGACGGTGAGCTCGCCCCCGGCCAGCTCCGCCAGCTCGAGGAGGCGGTCCGGGTCAAGGTCATCGACCGCACCGCGCTGATCCTGGACATCTTCGCCCAGCACGCCCGCAGCAGCGAGGGCAAGGCCCAGGTGGAACTGGCCCAGCTCAACTACCTGCTGCCGCGGCTGCGCGGCTGGGGCCACTCGCTGTCCCGGCAGGCGGGCGGCAGCTCCGGCGGCGTGGGGCTGCGCGGCCCCGGTGAGACCAAGATCGAGACCGACCGGCGGCGGATCAACACCAAGATGGCCAAGCTGCGCCGCAAGCTGGCGCAGATGTCCACCGCGCGCGAGGTCAAGCGGGACCGGCGGCGCTCCCGGCAGGTTCCGGCGGTCTCCATCGCCGGATACACCAACGCCGGAAAGTCCAGCCTGCTCAACCGGCTCACCGGGGCCGGGGTGCTGGTCGAGGACGCGCTCTTCGCCACCCTGGACCCGACCGTGCGCCGGGCCCGCACGCCCGACGGGCGCGCGTTCACCCTCAGCGACACCGTCGGGTTCGTCCGGCACCTGCCGCACCAGCTGGTCGAGGCGTTCCGCTCCACCCTGGAGGACGTCGCCGACGCCGACCTGATCGTGCACGTCGTGGACGCCTCGCACCCCGACCCCGAGCAGCAGCTCGCCTCGGTGCGCGAGGTCTTCGCCGACATCGGCGCCCAGGACGTGCCCGAGATCGTGGTCCTCAACAAGACCGACGCCGCCGACCCCGTGGACGTCAAGCGGCTGCGCACCCGCGAGCCGGACGCGGTCGAGGTCTCGGCCCGCACCGGCGAGGGCGTCGACGACGTCATCGCGGCGGTCGCGGCCGCCCTGCCCGAGCTGCAGCACGAGGTCCGCGTCCTGGTCCCCTACGGCCGCGGGGACCTGGTGTCCCGGGTCCACGAAGAGGGGCGCATCCTCTCCGAGGAGCACACCGGGGAGGGCACCGCCCTGCACGCGTGGGTGCCCGCGCTGCTCGCCGGGAAGCTGCGCGACTACGAGGCGGCCCTGAGCTGACCCCGGCGGCCCCGCCCCCGGGCGGGCGGCCGGGGCCGAACGGCCCGTGAACGGCGGAACCCTGCGCGGGGTTCCGCCGTTCGCTCTATCGTGGAGGTGCCCCGGGTACCGGGAGGCCCCCGCACCGCGGCGGATTCGCGGTGCGGAGGTGTACACGCCGTCCACGCATGAACTACCGTTCTGGGACACTGGCGGCGGGCCTCCCGACACCCGGTGCCCATGCCTCCCCGGCCGAGACGAGATCGAGGTCCGTCCATGTCCTCCCCGAAACCGTGCAGCGCCGCCCCCTCCGCCGCGGCGCGGCCGTGAGCACCTCGGGCGGGAGCCGCTGAGACGATGACCGTGCGACTGCTCACCAACATCGGGCGCCTGTGGACCGGCACCGACCTGCTCAGCAACGCCGCCATGCTGCTGCACGGCGACCGCGTCGCCTGGGTCGGGGCGGCCGCCGACCTGCCGCAGAGCCTGCCCGGGGTGATCGACGACATCGTCGACGTCGACGAGGTCGACAACCTGGGCGGGGGACTGGTCACCCCCGGCCTGATCGACGCCCACTGCCACCCCGTCTACGCCGGGAACCGCTACGCCGAGGTGGCGATGCGCGCCGGCGGCGCCACCAAGTCCGAGATCGCCGGGGTCGGCGGCGGGGTGGCCTCCACGGTCACCGTGACCCGCGGAACCGACCCGTGGACGCTGTGCAACGCGGTGCGCGAACGGCTGCGCCACTGGGTGCTGTCCGGCTGCACCACCGTCGAGGCCAAGACCGGCTACCACCTGACCCGGGACGGCGAGCTGGCCGACGTGCGCCTGCTGCGCACCCTGGAGGAGGAGCCGGGCATGCCGCGGCTGCACGTCACCTTCTTCGCGGCGCACGCGGTGCCGCCGGAGTACTTCGGCCGCCCGCAGGACTACGTGGAGGCGGTGGCCTCCTGGCTCGGCGACGCCTCGCAGGCCGGGGCCGAGGGCATGGACGTCTACTGCGACAACCACCAGTTCACCGCCGAGGACGCGTACCGGCTGCTGTCGGCCGGGAGGGCGACGGGGCTCCGCACCCACCTGCATGCCTGCGCCAAGCCGCGGCACGGCGCCGTGCGGATGGCCGCCGACCTGCAGTGCACCTCGGTGGACCTGCTGCACGAGATCGACGAGGACGACGTGCTGGCGCTGGCCAAGACCGCCACGCCGGTGGTGGTGTGCCCGACGACGTCGCTGATGGAGGGCTCCCGCCCGCCGGTGCGGACGCTGCTCGACCACGGGGTCCCGGTGGCGCTGGGCACCGACCACAACCCGGGCCAGTCAGGGGCGATGTCGCTGCCGCTGGCCGTGTCGATGGCGGTGGCCATGTTCGGCATGAGCGTGCTGGAGGCGCTGCGCGCGGCCACCGTGGGCGGGGCCTACGCCCTGGGGTGCGGCGACCGCGGGGTGCTGGCACCGGGAAAGTACGCCGACATCGTGCAGTGGGACGCCGACCACGAGGGGGCGTTCGCGTGGTCGTACGGCCTCAAGTCGCTGCGCGTGTGGCGCGGCGGCGAGACGATCCGCTGACGCGGCAGGGGCGGTAGGGCGGATGGCGTCCGCCGGAGTGGCGGATCCCTCTGCGGTCCTGGCCGCCCTGGACGGTCGGTCTTCGGCCGCCCGCCGACGGGGCCGCGTCCTCGACCGGCGCGGCCTGCTCCCGTGCCCGTACTCTCCTTTTCCCCGGCTCTCCTTCGCCCTGCCCGGGGCCATCCGCCTCCGTGCGCGGGTGACGGAGCCGCCTACGTCACCGTCGTCGCCGACGGCGGGATCGGCCACCGGGGCCCTTCTGCCGCTGATCCGCAGGCCGGTGGGGCGCCTGCTGGGCGCCGGGCGGTGGCGGGCCCCTCAGCCCCTTCCCGCGTTGCGGGCGGTGGCGATCTCGATGACCGCGCGCTCCAGGGCGTAGGCGGGGTCGCGCCCGGCGCCCTTGATGAGGGCGTCGGTCTCGGCCACCACGCGCATGGCCCGGGCCACGCCCTGCGGGGTCCAGCCGCGCGCCTGCTGGCGCAGCGTCTTCAGCTTCCACGGCGGCACCTTGGCCCGCTTGGCGATCTCGGCCTCGGGGACCCCTCGCGGCGGCTGGGCGGCCACGGCGATGCCCCGGACCGCGCCCGCCAGGGCGCTGTTGATCAGCACCGGGGCGGTTCCCACCGACAGCGACCAGCGGAGCTGCTCCAGCGCCTCAGGCAGGCGGCCCTCCACGGTCCGGTCGGCGACGGTGAAGCCCGTGGCCTCCGCCTTGCCCGTGTGGTAGCGGGCGACGGCGGCCGCGTCCACCCGCCCCTCGGTGTCGGCGATGAGCTGGGTGCAGGCGGCGGCGATCTCCCGGAGGTCGTTGCCGACGGCGTCGAGCAGCGACTGGGCGGCGTCCGCGGTGATCTGGCGGCCGCCCCGGGAGAACTCCTCCTTGATGAACTTCAGGCGCTCGGCGGGCTTGGTGGGCTTGGCGCAGTCCACCCGCGCGGCCCCCGCCTTCTTCGCCGCGTCCAGCAGCGCCTTGCCCTTGGCCCCGCCCGCGTGCACGAGCACCAGCGCCACGTCGTCGGCCGGGTCCTTGAGGTAGGAGGTGACCTCCGCGGCCAGGTCCTTGGTGAGGTCCTGGGAGGAGCGCAGCACCACCACGCGGCGCTCACCGAACAGCGACGGTGAGGCGGCCTCGGCCAGTCTGCCCGCGGTGACCTGCGACGGCACCAGGTCGTGCACGTCCACCTCGGGGTCGCCGTCCCGGACGGAGGCGACGAGCGCGGCGACGGCGCGGTCGACCAGCAGCTCCTCGTCGCCGACGACGAGGGTGACGGGGGAGACCGGGGTGGAAGCCATACGAGCAGCATGCCACGCGCCGGTGACCGGACGGGGCGGATCCGGGTGCCGCCCCGCTCACTCCGCCTCCTCCACCGTCCCTCTCCCCCCTTCCCCGGGGCGCGGCCTCGGGGCCGCCGGGACCGGGGACGACGGCGACGTCGCCGTGCAGGTCGGTCCGGTAGTGCTCCCCGGCGAACCCTTCGATCACGGCCAGCGTCTCCGGGGACGGGTGGCCGTAGGAGTTGTCGCGTCCCACCGAGGTGAGGACCAGGCGGGCGCCTGTGGCGGTCAGGAACGCCTCCTCCTGGGTCTTCGCCCCGTGGTGGGGCGTCTTGAGCACGTCGACCCCCTGGACGCCTTCCCCGTGCATGAGCGCGCGCTGCACGGGCTCCTCGATGTCGCCGGTGAGGAGGGCCGTCATGGGAAGGGCATCGATACCGGGAGGCGGGGTCCACCGTGCGTGCAGGACCACGCTGCGGTCGTTCTCCGAGTCCTCGGCGCCTCCGTCCGGCCCTCGTTCGGGCCAGAGCACGGTCAGCGTCCATGGGCCCGCCGTCCACGTCTGGCCCGCTTCGGCGGCGTGCAGGGGGATGCCCTCCGCGCGCAGGTGCTCGGCGCCGGGGGAGCTCGCGAACCCGCCGGGCGCAAGGGCGGCGTGCGCGGTGCGGCCCCTGAGGGCGCCGACGGTGTCGCCCGCGTGATCGGAGTGGCCGTGGGTGAGCACGAGCAGCGACAGCCGGTCCACGCCCAGGTCGCGCAGGCAGCGGTCGACACCGGAGCCCTGCTCGCCGGTGTCGACCAGGACGGCCTGCCCGCCCCCGGTGGCCAGGGCCAGCGCATCGCCCTGGCCGACGTCGCAGGCGGCCAGGGCCCAGCCCCGCGGGGGCCAGTCCTTCAGGGCGCAGGTGGTCGCCGCGACCGAGACGGACGCCGCCGTCAGGCCCGCCAGGAAGGCCGTACGGGCGCGGCCGCGCAGCACCAGGACGGCGGCCACGAGCACGGCCAGGGCCAGTGCGCCCGCGGCGTCGCCCCGCCAGGGCGGCGCCGTCAGGGGCGGCGCGGCGTGGTGCAGGTCGGAGGCGGTCCGGGCGATCGCGGCGATGCCGAGAACGGCGGCCCCGGGGACCCAGGCGAGCACGGGGGCGGCCGCGGGCAGGGCCTGTGCGGCGACCGCGGTGGCGAAGCCGCCCGCCATGGCGATGGGGACCAGCGGTGTGGCGACGGTGTTCGCGGGCACCGCGACCCACCCGATCTCGGGGGTGAGCAGGACCAGTACGGGCAGGCAGGCGAGCTGGGAGGCGAGGGCGACGGCGGCCGCGTCGGCGGCCCAGCGCGGCGCGAGGGGGACGCGGGCGCGCAGGGCGCGGCTCCAGCCGGGGGCGAGCACCATGATGCCGCCGGTGGCCAGGACCGACAGGGCGAAGCCGTAGGCGCGGGCCAGGTCGGGATCGAACAGGACCAGCGCCAGCACCGCCGCCGACAGGGCGGCCAGCCCGCCGCGGGGGCGCCCGGCGGCGAGGGCGGCCAGCGCGATCAGGGCCATCAGGGCGGCGCGCAGCACACTGGGGCGGGGCCCGGCGACCAGGACCATGGCGGCGATGAGGCAGGCGGCGGCGGCAGCGGCGGCCCACGGCGGCAGTCGCGCCCACCGGGCCGCCGCGAGGGCGGCGCCGGTGAGGACGGCCAGGTGGGTCCCGGAGACCACCATCAGGTGGGTCATCCCGGAGGCGCGGAACTCCTCGCGGACGGAGGCGGGGACGCGTGCGGCGTCCCCGGCCACGAAGGCGGGCAGGAGGGCGTCGGCGGGGGAGGGCAGACCGGCGGAGGCGGCGTGCAGGCGGGCGCGGACCCGCCCGGCCCAGGCCTGGGCCCCCGGTGGCGGCCGGACCTCGTGCGGCGGCCCCCGGACCAGCAGCAGCGCCCGGGCGCGGCCGCCGCCGTCGGCGGGGACGAGCGTGCCGGTCAGGCGGAGGCGCTGTCCGGGGAGGAGGCCGCCCCAGCCGGGACCGGAGGCGACCACGACGACCGGGACGCGGGTGGGGAGGCGGCTGTCGCCGCCGGGGCGGGCCGGGACGGTCACGGCGGCCGTCGTGGCGGCCACGGTGTGCCGCTCTCCGGCCGAGCGCGACTCGGTCCCGGTGTGGGCCCCGGCTTTGGGGCGCGGGGGTTCGGACAGCACGACCTCCAGATCGGCGGCGGCCTCCCGCGCCGCGAGGGCGGTGACGGGCGAGGCTTCGAGGAAGGCGAGCCGCCCGGAGCAGGCGACGGCCGCCGCGGCACAGCACGCGAGCAGGGCCGCGAGCGCGGGCTTCCAGGGGGCGGGCCGTCGGTAGGCCTGGAGGACCGCGCCGACGGTGAGCGGGAGAAGGAGCGACGCGACCCAGGCGGCGACGACTGCGGCCCCGCCGATGAGGAGTGCGGCCGTCACCCAGGCCCCGACCGCGGGCCCGACGAGCCGCAGGTCGAAGGCGCGGACACCCCCGCCGTACTCGTCTTCGGAATCGGGCACGTCCGTCCCGAAGAGCAAAGACGACCGCACGGTGCACCTCCGGATTCAGGAGCCCGTCCCCGGCGGAGTGGAGTGGACGAGCGGCCGGGGACGGCGGAGTGAGGACATGGGGGAGGGGGCGAGCCGTCCGAGGGGTGGGGGGCGGCGCAGTAGGTGCCCCGCTTGCGGGCCTCGGCCGGGTGGCGGGTCGGCGGGGTGTGGGGTGGTGGGCGGCGATGACGAAGGGCGCCGGCCCGTTCTGTAGCGCTGTCGGCCACCGGGCGTGTGCGTGGTCGGTGTGCTTGGCGGCGACGGCTAGAGCCGGGCGGTTTCCTGCGCGCCGGGGTCATGGTGCGGGGCCTGCCACGTGGACCAGGTCTTTCAGTTCCGCATAGCGCTTCTCTCCGATCCCCGATACGTCCTGCAGCTGCTCCACCGCCTTGAAGCCCCCGTGTTCGGTCCGGAAGGCGATGATCCGTTCCGCCAGTACCGGCCCCACCCCCGGCAGTGTCTGCAACTGCTCCTGAGTCGCCGTGTTCAGGTCGATGAGCGCCCCCTTCCCGCCGTCCGGCGGGGCCGCTCCGGGGGCGGAGGGCGGCGGCTGCTCGTACTCCTCGCCGACCAGGATCTGTTCGCCGTCGGCCAGCGGGCGCGCCAGGTTCAGGGTTCCGGTGTCGGCGCCGTCCGCCACCCCGCCCGCCTCCTCGATCGCGTCGGCCACGCGGGACCCGGCGGGCAGGGTCACCAGCCCCGGCTCCTTCACCTCCCCGCCCACATGCACGGTCACCTCCCCCGGCGGGGCCTGCGGCGGCGCGCCCGCAGGGCCCGGCGGAGCGGGATCGGGGGACGGCATCGCCGCCGAGGACGGCTGGGACGGGGCCGACGCCGAATCCGCCTGCAGGCGGGGCGCCGGGTCGTTCGCGGGCGGCCCTCCGAGCGTGAACCACGCCGTCGCCGCCACCGCCGCCACGCAGACGAGCAGCAGCCCGCCGAGCCCGGCCCGTCCCACCCGGGCGCGTCCGTCCGGCGCGCTCAACTGGAGCCGTTCGGCCACCAGCTCCGACAGCGACGGCCGGAGCGACGCCGCCGTCGCCTCGGTGTATCCGCGCGGCAGGGGCTCCTCCTCGCCCACCGGCCGCACCGGGCGCGGGGGCGGGCGGCGCCGGGGCCGGCCGGAAGGGGAGGCGGCGCCGATGTCGAGGGCGTACGGCGGTGCCGGGAGGTCCGCCTCCGGGGCATCGGGGTCGTCGGGCGCGAACTCGGAGGCGGCAGGGGGAGCGCCGGGCGGCCCCTCCTCCTGCGGGCCGGGGGAGCGGCCGTGTTCGACCGGACCGCCCGGCCGCTCCGTCGCCGCAGGTGGGGCGGTCGGGGCGGCGTCACCGGGCTCGGACCCCGCGCGGTCCGTGTGCCCGGATCCGGAGCGGACGGGCCCGGCGCCCGTGGCCGAACGGAGGCGGTCGGCCGTCGTGCTGTGCGCTTCGGTGTGGCGGCCTCTGCCGCGGAACGGGGACATGAGGCCAGCCTGGTGCGCGCCGACGCCGATCGGCGGACCGATCGGTGCGCTGTGGAGAACTCGGACGGGCCCCGCTGCCGATCGCGCCCATGTGCCCTCCGGCTCCGGCACGGTCCCCACCGTCCCGTCCGGCCCCGAGCCCCGGGTCCGCGGGGTCGGGCGGAGCGCGGGGCGCCCGCTCAGCCGTCGCGGAACGGGACGCCGAGCTCGCCGGTGGCCAGCGTCCTCAGCCACGCCGCCATGCTCGCGTCGCGTGCCCGCTCGACCTGGGGGCGCAGCTCGGGGAACACCCGCCCCCAGGCCATCGCCCGCGAAACCGGGCCCAGCCGGAGCGCCGCCTGGGCCTCCTCGCGCAGCTCGGCCATCGACCCCCGGTCGCTCCACGGCTCCAGGTAGGCGTCGCGCAGCCGCTCCAGCTCCGCCGGGGTGGCACCGTACTCGGCGGCGGCGAAGCGCAGCGGCACCAGCAGGCTGGTGAACGGGTGCCCGACCGACGCGTCCCCCCAGTCCATGAACCGGTACCCGCCCTCCAGCAGGAACACGTTGCCCATGTTCAGGTCGGAGTGGTCCAGCGTCATCGGCACCGGCGACGCCGCCAGCCGCGCCCGCATCCGCTCGAACTCCGGGCGGAACACCTCCACCCCCTCGCGCTCCCGCCCCAGGCGCGCGGACACGCCCCGGTCGGCCAGCATCTCCTCCAGCAGCGTCCCCAGCCGCCGCGGACGCAGGTCGGGCACGCCCAGGGCGAGCATGTCCCGCACCCGCGGCGCCAGTACCCGCTGCAGCTGGGCGTAGGCCCGCAGGACCGACTCCCACAGCCCCAGGTCGTGCGGGCGCCCCAGCAGGTCCACCAGCGGCGGCCCGCCGTCGGGCAGCAGCGCCCACCCGCGCTTGGCGTCAACGGCGACGGGGGTGAGCACCCGCCCCGGCGCCCACGCGTGCAGCGCCCCGGCCAGGGCCGCCTCGAAGTCGGCGCCCGGCGCCCCCGCCTTGAACCAGACCGTGCCCAGCGAGGTGGCGAACCGGGCCGTGGTCGACCAGGGCCGCACCCGCACCCGCGGGGGCACCGGAAGCAGGGCGCCGCCGCGCTCGGCGATCCGGCCCTCCACCCACGCGGTCACCTCGCCCCGCGGCCCCGGGTCCTCCCAGAGGGCCAGCCGGAGCGCTGCGTAGTCGACACCGTCCACGACGACCACGCTAGATCAGGAGCCGCCCCGCGTCCCGGGTCTGACGGGCACGGCGGGGCGCCGGGCCGGAGGGGGCGGGGACAGGCGCGGACACGACCGCGGACACGACGAAGCGGGCCGCCCCCGTGTCGGGGACGGCCCGCCTGCGCGCCCGGTGCGAGCCGGGCGCCCTGCCTACTTCTGGAGCTGCTCCAGGCGCTTGGCGATGGCGCTCTTGCGGTTCGCGGCCTGGTTCTTGTGGATGATGCCCTTGCTGCTCGCCTTGTCGAGCTGGCGGGCGGCGGCGCGCTGCAGGACGACGGCCTGCTCCACGTTCCCGGCCTCGGCGGCGTCGCGGAACCGGCGGATGGCCGTCTTCAGGGACGACTTGGCCGCGCGGTTGCGCAGACGAGCCTTCTCGTTCTGCCGGATGCGCTTCTTCTGCGACTTGATGTTCGCCATGCGAAAACGTGCTCCAGTGAAATTTCGGGTGGTGGATCCTGGCGCGCGGCCCTTACCGCGGGCAGCCGTTCCGCGGCGGGCCGGACGTGGACCGGCACCGGGTATACGAGACCGAAGGGCTCAATCGAACGTGGAACGTCCGAGACACGGACCTCCATTATGCATCCGCGGAGGGAGTGCTTCCGCCGCGCCGGGCGGGGGACACGTCACGCCGGAGCCGCGTCGGGCCGGAGCGGTGCCCGGCCCCTCAGCTGGAAGGCTCCACCCACTCGGAGACGTAGGCGTCCCACTCCTCGTCCGAGGCCGTTTCGAGCAGGTACAGCGCCACCCCGACGTCCCGGTCGCGCATCCGCGACGCGCCCGCCTTAGTCATGCCGATCCGCACGGCCTCCAACGCCGTGGCGGCGTCCTCGCTCCCGCTCTCAGGGCCCCACTCCTCGCCCTCGTAGGCCGGGATGCCGAAGCGCACCGCCGTGTCCTCGGTCCTCTCGTCGTCCAGGGCCTCCGCAGCCTCCTCGACCTGGCGCACCATGTAGCCGCCGTACATCGACCCGACGGGCATCCCCGAACCGTGCCCCGGGACGACCACGACGTCCGCGTGCTCGGCGACGCGCCGCAGGTACCCCTTGGACCAGTACCGCTCGCCCCTGTCGACGGCGAAGTAGGGCACCCGCAGCCCCGGCACCAGCTCCACCGGGAGCGCCTGGACCGACAGCACCGCCTCGTCCCCGATCTCCTCCCGGACCGACTCCAGCAGCGCCGGGTAGGAGGGATCGTTCACCGACACCGGCGCCACGTCCAGGTGCACGCCCGCGAACCCGGCCTCGGCCGCGCTCCCCGCGGCGGCCGACAGCTCGTCCCGCCCCTCCTCGTCGAAGCGGTCCTCGACCAGGGACGACCCGTCGGCCCGGTGGCGCAGCCACGCCAGCACCCGCACCTCGGGCAGCTCCTCGTCGGCCCACGCCAGGAAGTCCGCCGCCTCCTCGGACCCGCCGGCGCCCTCGACCGTGCCGTCCGCACCGATCGTCCCGGCGAGCACGTACAGCTCGCCGATGCCCGCCCGCTCCACGCGGGCCTTGAGCGCGTCGCGGTCGCCGGACCCGCGCTCCCCGGTCAGCCACTCCCCGGACAGCCAGGCGGCGTCCCCGCCCGCCCCCGCCGCCCAGTCCGCCTTGTCGCCGGAGAACCGCATGCCCAGCAGCGCCCCGGCCGCCACCACGACGACCAGTAGCGCGGCCACACCCGCCGCGACGCGCTTCAGCAGCCACTTCACCGAATGTCCCCCGTTCTCCCGCCGTCGCATAGCCTGTGACCCGTACGCCCGGGGACACGGCCCGCCCGTACCGCCCGGAGGCCCGCCGCGGCCCCGGCCGCCGGTGGACATGGGACCATGGAGGGCGGTACCCGCGCAGCACGGCCGCTCACGCGCCCGTGCGCGCACCCCCGCGAGCGACCACGCACGACCGACGACGAAGGCGAACGGAGCACGGTGGCACAGCCGAATCGGACCGATCCCGCGCTGATCCGCAACTTCTGCATCATCGCGCACATCGACCATGGCAAGTCGACGCTGGCCGACCGTATGCTCCAGCTCAGCGGCATCGTCGAGGACCGCCAGATGCGCGCCCAGTACCTCGACCGCATGGACATCGAGCGCGAGCGCGGCATCACCATCAAGTCGCAGGCCGTGCGCCTGCCCTTTACCGCGATCGACGACACCACCTACGTGCTGAACCTGATCGACACCCCCGGGCACGTCGACTTCAGCTACGAGGTCTCCCGTTCGCTGGCCGCCTGCGAGGGCGCGATCCTGCTGGTCGACGCCGCGCAGGGGATCGAGGCGCAGACCCTGGCCAACCTGTACATGGCCTTGGAGCACGACCTCGCGATCATCCCGGTGCTGAACAAGATCGACCTCCCGGCCGCCCAGCCGGAGAAGTACGCCGAGGAGCTGGCCGGGATCATCGGCTGCGAGCCCTCCGACGTGCTCAAGGTCAGCGCCAAGACCGGCGACGGTGTCGAGGAGCTGCTCAACGAGCTGGTGCGGCAGATCCCGTCCCCGGAGGGCCGGGCCGACGCCCCCGCGCGCGCGATGATCTTCGACTCGGTCTACGACACCTACCGCGGCGTGGTCACCTACGTGCGGGTCGTGGACGGGGAGCTGAGCACCCGCGAGCGCATCGAGATGATGTCCACCCGCGCCACCCACGAGATGCTGGAGGTCGGCGTCATCTCGCCCGAGCCCACCAAGGTCGCGAGCCTGGGCGTGGGCGAGGTCGGCTACATCATCACCGGCGTGAAGGACGTCCGCCAGTCCAAGGTCGGCGACACCATCACCTCGGCGGCCAACGGCGCCACCGAGATGCTCCCCGGCTACCAAGAGGCCAAGCCGATGGTGTTCTCGGGGCTCTACCCGATCGAGGGCACCGACTACCCGGTGCTCCGCGACGCCCTGGAGAAGCTCCAGCTCAACGACGCGGCGCTGGCGTTCGAGCCGGAGACCTCGGTCGCGCTGGGCTTCGGCTTCCGCTGCGGCTTCCTGGGGCTGCTGCACCTGGAGATCACCCGCGCGCGCCTGGAGCGCGAGTTCGACCTGGCGCTCATCTCGACCGCGCCCAACGTGGTCTACCGGGTGGTCATGGAGGACGGCACCGAGCACACGGTGACCAACCCCAGCGAGTTCCCCGAGGGCAAGATCGACTCGGTCCACGAGCCCATCGTCAAGGTCACGCTGCTCTCGCCGTCGGACTACGTGGGCGCCATCATGGAGCTGTGCCAGGGGCGGCGCGGCAACCTGCTCGGCATGGACTACCTGTCCGAGGACCGGGTGGAGATGCGCTACACCCTGCCGCTGGCCGAGATCGTCTTCGACTTCTTCGACCAGCTCAAGTCCCGCACGAAGGGGTACGCGTCCCTGGACTACGAGCCCTCCGGCGAGCAGGCCTCCGACCTGGTCAAGGTCGACATCCTGCTCCAGGGCGAGACGGTCGACGCCTTCTCGGCCATCGTGCACCGCGACCACGCCTACGCCTACGGCACCGAGATGACCAAGAAGCTGCGCGAGCTGATCCCGCGGCAGCAGTACGAGATTCCGGTGCAGGCGGCCATCGGCTCCCGGGTGATCGCCCGCGAGAACATCCGTGCGATCCGCAAGGATGTGCTCTCCAAGTGCTACGGCGGCGACATCAGCCGTAAGCGCAAGCTGCTGGAGAAGCAGAAGGAGGGCAAGAAGCGCATGAAGATGGTGGGCCGCGTCGAGGTCCCCCAGGAGGCGTTCATCTCCGCGCTGTCCACCGGCTCGGAGGCCAAGGACGACGCGAAGAAGAAGTAGTCGCCCCGCCCGCCGGTTCCCGCACCGGTCCGGCGNNNCGGGGCCCCGGCGGCGGCCGCCGCCGCGCGGGCGGGCCCCGTTCCCGGGGGCACCGCGGTCGGGGCGCGCACGACCAGCTCGGGGTCGAACAGGTACTCGTCGTGGGAGACGGGGTGCCCGTTGACGGCGTCGGTCAGGCTGCGCACCGACGCGTGCGCCATGGCCTTGACCGGCTGGCGGACCGTGGTCAGCGGCGGGTCGGTGAACGCGATGAGCTGGGAGTCGTCGAAGCCGACGGCGGAGAAGTCCCGCGGCACCGACAGCCCGCGCTGGCGGGCCGCGCGGATCGCCCCCAGGGCCATCAGGTCCGAGCCGCAGACCAGGGCGGTGGCCCCCTCGCGCAGCAGCCGCACGGCCGCCGCGTACCCGCCCTCGACGCCGTACTGGGCCAGCGTCACCAGGTGCTCGGGGTCGAGCCCGTGCCGCAGCATGGCCGCGCGGTAGCCCTCCCGGCGCCGCTGCACCGGGACGAAGCGCTCGGGGCCGCTGGCGAAGCCGATGCGGGTGTGGCCGAGGGTGGCCAGGTGGTCCACGGCCAGCCGGGCGGCCTCGTGCTCGTCGCAGGAGACGAAGGCCGCCGGAACGTCCTCGGCGTACCCGTTGACCAGCACGATCGGCAGGCCCTGGGTGGTCAGGCGGCGGTAGCGGTCGTGGTCGGCGGTGGTGTCGGCGTGCAGCCCGGACACGAAGATGATGCCGGAGACGTTGCGCTCCAGCAGCATCTCCACGTACTCGTCCTCGGTGTTTCCGCCGGGCGTCTGGGTGCCCAGCACGGGCGTGTACCCGTGCTGGCCGAGGACCTTCTCCACCTCTTGGGCGAACATCGGGAAGACCGGGTTGTCCAGCTCGGGCACGACCATGCCGACCAGCCCGGCCGACCGCCTGCGCAGCCGCGCGGGGCGCTCGTAGCCCAGCACGTCCAGCGCGGTCAGCACCGCCCGCCGGGTCTCGGCTCCCACCCCCGGCTTGTCGTTGAGCACGCGGGACACGGTCGCCTCACTGACGCCCGCGTGCCGGGCGATGTCGGTCAGTCGTGGAGCCATGGGCAGCACTCTAATGCAGAATTCTCGGCAGTCCTCCGCAAGATTTGGGTAATATTGCGCAAGCTCTTGCAGAGCTCAGGAACCCCCGGGTGATCGTGGAGGTACCCCCGCATGCCGCAGTCCCCTATGTCCCAGGCCCTCCGTGTGCCGGAGGAGGGCCCCGGCGCCCGCGCCGACTGGTGGCGCGACGCCGCCATCTACCAGATCTACGTCCGCAGCTTCGCCGACTCCGACGGCGACGGCGACGGCGACCTGCGCGGAGTCCGGCAGCGCCTGCCCGAGCTGGCGGCGCTGGGCGTGGACGCCGTGTGGCTGACCCCGTTCTACGTCTCCCCGCTGGCCGACGGGGGCTACGACGTGGCCGACTACCGCGACGTCGACCCGCGCTTCGGCACGCTGGAGGACTTCGACGCCATGCTCGGGGCCGCCCACGGCCTGGGGCTCCGCGTGATCATCGACGTCGTCCCCAACCACACCTCCTCGGAGCACCGCTGGTTCGCCGAGGCCGTGGCGGCCGGCCCGGGCTCGCCCGAGCGCGCGCGCTACATCTTCCGCCCCGGCAAGGGCGCCGACGGCGAACGGCCGCCGAACAACTGGCGGTCCATCTTCGGCGGCCCGGCCTGGACGCGCCTGAAGCGCCCCGACGGCACGCCCGACGAGTGGTACCTGCACCTCTTCGCCCCGGAACAGCCCGACCTGGACTGGACCAACCCCGAGGTGCGCGCCGAGTTCGAGGACGTACTCCGGTTCTGGCTGGACCGGGGCGTGGACGGGTTCCGCATCGACGTCGCGCACGGGATGGTCAAGGACCCCGCGCTGCCCGACATCGACGACGACGCCAAGCCCGACCTGCTGGACGGCTCCACCCGGCTGCCCTACTTCGATCAGGACGGGGTGCACGGGATCTACCGCGACTGGCGGCGGATCGTCGACGCCTACCCCGGCGAGCGCGCGCTCGTGGCCGAGGCGTGGGTGGAGGACTCCGAGCGGGTGGCGCGCTACGTGCGCCCCGACGAGCTGCACCAGGCCTTCAACTTCGAGTACCTGGGCGCGGGGTGGGACCCGCAGGAGGTGGCGCGGGTCGTCGACGCGACCCTGGAGGCCAACGGGAGGGTCGGGGCGCCCACCACGTGGGTGCTGTCCAACCATGACGTGACGCGCCACCGCACGCGCTTCGGCGGGCCCGAGGGCGGGCTCAAGCGCGCGCGGGCGGCCGCGATGCTCACCCTGGCCCTGCCCGGCTCGGCCTACCTGTACCAGGGGGAGGAGCTGGGGCTGCCCGAGGTGACGGACCTGCCCGAGGAGGCGCTGCAGGACCCGACCTGGGAGCGGTCCGGGCGCACCGAGCGCGGCCGCGACGGCTGCAGGGTGCCGCTGCCCTGGGAGGGGGACCGGGCCCCCTACGGCTTCGGTCCGGACGGCAGCGAGCCGTGGCTTCCGGTCCCGCCGGAGTGGGCGGGCCTGAGCCGGGAGGCGCAGCACGCGGACCCGGGGTCGGTGCTGGCGCTGTACACCGAGGCGCTGCGGCTGCGGCGCGGCGTGGTGGCCGAGTCCCCCGGTGAGTACGGGCTGGAGTGGGAGCCCGCGGCCCGGGGCGTGCTGCGGTTCCGCCGCGGGGAGCGCTTCGCCTGCGCGGTGAACATGTCGGGGGCCCCGGCCGAGCTGGACGGCATCGGCGAGGTGCTGCTGACCGGCGGCGACGTCGAGCACCGGGACGGGGCCGCGGTACTCCCGCCGGACACCGCGGTCTGGTTCGTGCCGCAGGCCGGGGCCTAGCGGGCGGGCCCCGCAGAGGGAAAGGGCCCGTGGAGGGGGGCGGCGGGTGCCGCCTCCCTCGTCGGCGTGCCCGAAGGTCCAGGGTGCGGCCCGGCCGTCGGTGGAACGGAGAACGCAAGACCACGGCAGGATTTCGGGGATGTTTCCGGATTGTGATGGAAAATACCTGCAATTTCTTGCAAGGCTTGCGGAAGGTAGGGAGCGTCACAGCGAAGCGGCCCCGCCCCCGCCGATCGGCGCCCCCGCCGTCCGCCACCCCCGACCGCCGCTGCCCCGCGGAAGCGGCCGAGACGAGGAGAACCCCCGATGAGACCGAGAACCGCCACACCGCGCGCTCTCGCCGGAGCCGCCGTCCTCGCCCTCGCGGCGACGGCCTGCTCCGGCTCCGGCGAGCCCGCCGACGACGCCGCAGGCAGCCTGGTCATCTGGGCCGACCCCGAGCGCACCGACGTCCTGGCCCCCTTCGCCGAGGAGTTCGGCGAGGCCAACGGGGTCCGGGTCGAGGTGCAGTCGCTGCCCGTCGACGACATCCAGGGCGACTTCGTCACCGCCCACGAGGCCGGATCCGGCCCCGACATCCTCGTCGGCGCCCACGACTGGATCGGCAACCTGGTGCAGAACGGCTCCATCGACCCCGTACAGCTCCCCGGGGACGTCCGGGAGCGGTTCGACGAGGGCGCCGTCGACGCGGTCACCTACCAGGGCCAGCTCTACGGCGTGCCCTACGCCATGGAGTCCCTCATGCTGGTCCGCAACACCGAGCTGGCCCCCGAGGCGCCCGCCACCGTCGAGGAGATGGTCGCGACCGGCACCGCCCTCAAGGAGGACGGCGAGGTCGACGAGATCCTCGGCCTCCAGGTCAGCCAGACCGGCGACCCCTTCCACCTGCAGCCCTTCTACAGCTCCGCGGGCGGCTCCCTGTTCGGCACCGACGACGAGGGCGACCCCGACCCCTCCGACCTGGGCGTGGGCACCGACGCCTCGGTCGAGGCCATGGAGAAGGTCGCCGAGCTGGGCGAGGACGGCGACGGCGCGCTCAAGCGGTCCATCGACGGCGACAACGTGGGCGCCCTCTTCGAGCGCGGCGAGACCCCCTACTTCGTCACCGGCCCCTGGTCCCTGGCCGGGATCAAGGACGCGGGCGTCGACTACGCGATCTCGCCGGTCCCCGGTTTCGAGGGCATGGACGAGGCGCGGCCCTTCCTGGGCGTGCAGAGCTTCTTCGTCGCCTCCGGCGGCGAGAACAAGGTGCTGGCCGAGGAGTTCATCGTCAACAACGTGGCCCAGCCCGAGCTGGCGACCGCGCTGTACGAGGCCGACCCGCGCCCGCCCGCGCTGCGGGAGGTCTTCGAGGCCGCCGAGGCCGACGACCCCGACCTGGCGGCGATGATGGAGGCCGCCGAGCAGGCCGAGCCCATGCCCGCCATCCCGGAGATGAGCGCGGTCTGGGACCCGTTCGGCAAGGCCCAGGCGGCCGTCATCGGCGGTGAGGACCCCGCCGACGCCGTGGCCTCCGCCGAGCAGGCCATCTCCGAGCAGATCGGCTGATCCGGTGGCGAGGCAGAGCGGCGGGGCGGGCGCGCCGAAGGCGCCCGCCCCCCTCCCCGGAGCGCGCCTGGCCCCGCGCGGCGGTATCGCCGGGCACCTGGTCAAGGCGGCACTGCTGGCCGTGTCGGCGGGGATCGCGGTGTGGGCCGCGGTCCCGCTGGCGGAGGCCGGGAACTGGATCGGGCTCGCCGTCGTGGCGGCGGTCACCGCCCTGGTCCTGTGGATCTACCTGTCCAAGCGGCACATCCCCGCCAAGTACCTGCTGCCCGGCCTCCTGCTGCTGGCCGCCTTCCAGGTGGTGCCGGTGCTGTACACCGTCGGCACCTCGGTGACCAACTACGGCGACGGCCACCGGGGCACCAAGGAGCAGGCGATCGCGCAGATCGAGGCGGCGTCGGTGGCCCAGGGCGAAGGGGCGGGCGACTACGTGCTCACCCTCGCGGCGCGCGGCGACGCCGACACGGGCGACCTGGTCTTCCTGCTGACCGGCGACGACGGCCGGGTCCTCGCCGGAGACGCCGACGGCCTGGAGCCGGTGCCGGACGCGAGCACCGGACCCACCGGAAAGGTCACCGAGGCGGACGGGTACACGCTGCTCACGGCCGCCGAGGCGGGCGAGCGCAGCGAGGAGATCTCGGAGATGGCGGTGCCCGCCGAGGAGGGCACCGGCATCCGCGCCAGCGGGCTGTCGGCCGCCTACGAGGGCCGGGCGACGCGGGTCTACGACGCCGGGTGCGACTGCATCACCGACACCTCCACCGGCGAGGTGTACACCGCCGACGACGAGCGCGGGGCGTTCTACAGCGAGGACGGCCGACGCCTCTCCCAGGGGTGGCGGGTCGGCGTCGGCGCGGACAACTACGCGCGCGTGGTGGCCGACCCCGGCATCGCCTCCTCGTTCTTCTCCATCCTGGGATGGAACGTGGTGTTCGCGGCCGGGACCACCTTCGGGGTGTTCGTGCTCGGCCTGTCCGTGGCGCTGGCGATGCACACCCGCCGGCCGCTGCGCGGCAGGACCGTGTACCGGCTGCTGCTGGTGCTGCCCTACGCCATGCCCGCGTTCGCGATGATGCTGCTGTGGCGGGACATGTTCAACGCCGACTTCGGGCTCATCAACCGGATGCTCGGCACGGACGTGGACTGGCTGGGCGGCACGTCCACCGCGCGCGCGGCGGCGCTGACCATCAACATCTGGCTCGGGTTCCCGTACATGTTCCTCATCGCCACAGGGGCGCTGCAGGCCATCCCCCGGGAGCTGGTCCAGGCGGCGCGCATCGACGGGGCCGGGGCCTGGCAGGCGTTCCGCAACGTCACGCTCCCCCTGCTGATGGTGGCGATGGCGCCGGTGCTCATCGCGACGTTCGCGTTCAACTTCAACAACTTCAACGCGATCTGGCTGACGACTGAGGGAGGGCCGTTCCCGGCGGACAGCCCCATGGCGGGGACGACGGACCTGCTGATCACCTACACCTACCGGCTGGCGTTCGGCGGGCAGAGCGCCCAGTACGGCTACGCCGCGGCGATCTCGGTGTTCATCTTCCTCATCGTCACCCTGATCTCCTATCTCAGCCTGCGCAGGAGCGCGGCGCTGGAAGAGGTGAACCGCTGATGGCGCAGTCGACGACGGTGCAGCGGCCGACGCGGCGACGGGCGCCCCGCCGCACCTTCGGCCACCTGTGGCGGCACCTGTTCCTGCTGGCGATGACCGTGTTCGCGGTCTTCCCGGTGCTGTTCGTGGTGTCGGCGGCGCTGAACCCGCTGGGCACGCTCAGCAGCGCGCAGCTGGTGCCGACGGGGGTCAGCACGGGCAACTTCGCGCAGCTGCTCACCGAGACCCGCTTCCCCCGCTGGTACCTGAACTCGCTGGTGCTGGCGGTCTCCAACGCGGCGGCGACGGTGTTCCTGTCGGCGCTCGCGGCGTACGTGTTCAGCCGCTTCCGCTTCCGGGGACGCCGGGCCGGGCTGTACGGGCTGCTGATCATCCAGATGTTCCCGCAGTTCCTGGCGATCGTGGCGATCTACCTGATGTTCTCGGCCGTCACCGACCTTCGGCCGGAGGTCGGGTTCGACACCCACTGGGGGCTGCTGCTCGTCTACATGGGCGGGGCGCTGAGCATCAACACGTGGCTGATGAAGGGCTTCTTCGACACCCTGCCGGTCGAACTCGACGAGGCCGCCCGGGTGGACGGGGCCACGCACGCCCAGATGTTCTTCCGGATCCTGGTGCCGCTGGTGACACCGGTGCTGGCGATCGTCGGGCTGCTGGTGTTCATCGCGACGGTGAACGAGTTCATCATGGCGAGCGTGTTCCTGCGCGACCCCGACTCCCAGACGGTGGCGCTGGGGCTGGCGGCGATGGTCGCCGACCAGAGGGACAGCAACTTCGGCATGTTCGCGGCGGGGACGCTGCTGCTGGCGGTCCCGGTGCTGGCGGTGTTCTGGTACCTGCAGCGCTTCATCGTCGAGGGGCTGACGAGCGGAGCCGTGAAGGGCTGAGCGGACGGCAGGCCCCGCCCCCCCCCGGGCGGGGCCCGTCCCCCTCCCCGCGGCCGTGGACCCGGTGGGGGAACCGGGGGCGGGCGTGGTGCGTCGGATGTGTGCTCCCGCCGGGATCCCCCGTACTCCGCCCCGTCATGGAGGCCCCGCATGGTCCCCATCGTGAACGCAAACCCCCTGGTCATCGGCTCGGTCGACAAATCGGAGGAGTTGTTCGGAGGGCTGGAGTACGAATTGCGCTCCACCGACGGCACGGTCCTGGCCCGGGCCCGTGAGGATCTCGGCGAATCGGCGGGCAAGCGGTTCGTCCGCTCGTTCATGCGCACGATGGCCAACTCCCGGAGCGTGGTGGTGGAATCCCCGCACGGCGAGACGCTCCACCTTCACGAGGAGCGCACCCGTGTGGAGTCCCGGACGTCGGTGAGCACCGCCGCGGGCGCCCTGATCGGCACCGTCACCCTCACCGAAAGGTTCGGTGTGTCGCGCCGCTTCGCCGTGCACGACGCCTATGGGCGCGAGACGGCCGCGTTCGGCATCAACGGCCCGAAGAACACCTGGGAAGGGTGCACGGTCACCGGACCGGACGGCCGCCCCCTGGCCGACATCGCGGTCACGGGGCGCCGGAACAAGACGCTGACCTACTTCCCCGACTTCACGGTCCACCAGCGGATGGCCCTGCCCGATCCGTTGCCGCTCCTGCTGCGCGTCGCCCCGATGCCGCTCGACTTCGCCGAGATCGTGGACTCCTGACCGACCGCCGGGGCCCGGAGCCCGGCCTAGAGAACCTGGGCGGCCGCTTCAGCGAGGATCCGGGACACCTCGGCCGCGGCCTCACGGCGCCGTGTCCGGTCCTCACTGTGGGCCATGATGTGCTCACATCTGCGCAGTCGGGCGAGGCGTGCCGGGTGTCTGGCCACGGCCACCCATGTCCACCAGCGCTCGATGAACTGTCGACCGGGGAGGAGGCTCCGTTCATCGCGCATCCTGTCGGCCGTCTCCGCCCAGTGGGCGTCGAACTTCGACAGGGCGTCCGGGGCGAGTCGGATGACAGCGATCCTCAGGGCCTCTGGCGTCTTCTCCGGCACACGGACGACCGGGGCGCTGTCTGCGGCGAACGAGCCGTTCATCGGGGGTCCTCCTTGTCACCGGTTCGGTATCCGATGTGTATCGAAGCGCCCTTGTGGACACCCGGGATCCAGGGGGAGTGCACGTGCGCTATGCCCTATCGGGGCTGCTTTCGAAGGCGGGGCCCGTTGTCATGGACGGTGCCCGGTTCGCTGGTGGGAGGGCCTCTGCCTCGGCGGTGGCATCGAGATAGCTCTCCAACTCGCGGGCGCCTGACAGCATCGCCCTGCTCCGGGCGTTGATCCTCGCCCTCCATTCGTCGAGGGTCGCCTCCAGGTCCGACGGGTCGCCCGCGCCTCGCAGGTGGTCCAGGAAATCCCTGATCCTCGCCAGCGGGAAGCCGCCCCGGCGCAGTTCCCGTGCCGCGTGGGCGTCGCGGACCGACTCGGCGGTGTACACCCTGTACCCGGTCGCCCGGTCGCGTTCGGGGTGCAGGATGCCCGCGCGTTCCCACGTGCGCAGTGTCGCCGGGTGGAGTCCGACCTGGTGGGCCAGCGCCCCCACGGTCAGCGGCTCCCCGGTGCCGGGCGCGGATGCGCCCCCGCCCGCACGGTGCGGCGGCCGGGGCGGGGACGCGAGCAGCGCCTCCAGGGCGGCGGCCACCTCGTCCAGGGTCTCCCTCTCCCGCAGCAGGGCCGCGTGCGCCCGGTCGATGATCCGGAACACCGCCTCCTGAGCGCCCCGGTTCGCTGCGTTCAGGACCTCGGCCGCCGTCCGGTGCCCCACGCCCCGCCGCAGGGCCAGGAACGTCCTCAGGGCCTGGGCGTGCACCGGGCCGTACCGCCGGTACCCGTTCGCTCCGCGCTCGGCGGGCGGCAGGATGCCCTGCTCCTCGTAGTTGCGCACGGCCTGGGCGGACAGCCCGTGCTCGCCCGCGAGGTCGGCCGGGCGGAGTGCCGCGGAGCGGGTCGGCATGGTCCTCCGGTTGAAGGTTCTGGTGGGTTCCGGGCGAGAAATCGTGTCAAAGTCTCAACCGACCCTTCAAGGATACGGTCGAAGCGAACTCGCCGCACACAGGGCGCGGACGGCGGCCGTGTGCGCGGAACACCTGAGGAGAAGGGGCGGTCCCGCGATGTTCGCTGGTAGGGACGGAGAAGGATTCGGTTTCGGAGAGGGCGCGGGAACGGCCGGAGAGGCCGTCGCCCGCTACCTCGACACGCTCGACAGCGCACCGGCCCTGCTCGGCCTCGGTGAGCCCACCCATGGGGTCGAAGCGTTCCCGCTTCTGCGCAACCGCATCATCGAGCACCTGGTGCGGTACCGGGGCTTCCGCTCGGTCGCCATCGAGATCGACGGTCTGGCGGGCCGCATCGTCGACGCCTTCATCACCGGCGGCGAAGGCGATGTGGACGAGGTCATGGAGCGCGGCTTCAGCCATGAATTCGGCGCGCTGCCCTCCAACCGCGCCCTGGTGGCCTGGCTGAGGGAGTACAACGCCGACCGGGCCCCTGCCGACCGGGTCCGGTTCTACGGCTTCGACGGCCCCATGGAGATGATGTCCGCCCCCAGCCCGCGTGCCGCGCTGATGGGGGCGCACGGGTATCTGGTCGAGCACCTGGGGCAGGCGCGTGTCCGGCACACGGCGGAGAGGATCGACGGGCTCCTCGGGTACGACGCCGTCTGGGCCGCCGAAGCGGCGATGATGGACGCCGCGCAGTCGGTGGGCGACACCGATGCCGCGCGCGCCCTGCGGGCCATCGCCGACGACCTCCTCGCCCTCATGGAGGCGGAGGCCCCGACACTCCGTGAGGCGTCATCCGACGCCGCCTACAGGGACGCGCACCTGCTCATCCGCACCAGCCTCGGGCTGCTCCGCTACCACTCGGCCATGGCGTGGACGGCGCCGATGGCCGAGCGGCTCGCGGCGCTGGGGGGCCTGCGCGACGCGATGATGGCCGCGAACCTGAGGGCCGTCGCCTCCGCGGAGGCGGAGCGCGGGCCGACCCTGGTGTTCGCGCACAACGCCCATCTCTGGAAGCGGCGGACCGCGATGGACATGGGCGGCATGGCCGTGCGGTGGTGGTGCGCGGGCGCCCTCATCGCCCCCGAGCTGAAGGACCGGTACGTCGTCATCGCCTCGGACACGGCCGAGGCGGAGGGGACCGACGCCGCCGAAGGCGACCCCGGCAGCCTGCAAGGGGTGCTCTCACAGGCGCTCGCCTCCGGTGGCCCGCGCGCGCGGGAAGGGGCGCTCTTCCCGGCGGACGCGCTGCGCGGGGCGGGCACGGACGGACGGGTCCTCCAGGCTCGGAGCGACCTGAAGGACCCGCGCTACATCCCGATCGACGGGCTCGACGGCATGGACGCCGTCGCGTTCATCCGGGGAGGGGGAGGCGAGCGTGTCCTCTGGGGCGGCGAGGACGGCGGTGGGGACGCGGATCAGCCTTCCCGCACGTCCTGACCCCGCCGGACAGGGGAATGCTGAGGCTCCTTCACCGGGCGCGGTCGCTTCAGAGCCTGCATGGTGCGGCGCACCGTCAACAGGCCGCCGATGCCGGGGACGAGGGCGAGGACCCGGGCCGCCGTGCCGGTACGGCCGAAGGCCCACACCCCGACGACCACGAAGAGGTAGGCGCAGCCGTGCACCGGGCCCATCAGCGACGACACCGTCTCGTCGTGGACCGTGGCCAGGTTGGCCAGCATGATCAGCAGGGAGGCGAACTCGATGTGCGCACCGATGCGCAGGGCCGTGGGGTTCATGGTCACGCCCCGGTGGTGGAGCCCGGCCGAACGATCATCAGGACCGTGACCACCACCCACAGCAGGTTGAACACCCCGGTGAGCATGGCGAGGCGGCCGGGAGGAACGGAGCCGCCCCCGGCCTCCCCGCCGTCCAGCGCCGCGACCTCCCCGGCCTGGCCGGGGAGGATCGCCAGGGCCAGAACGGCCGCGGCCGCGGCGGTCAGCACGATCGACACGGTCAGCCACATGTCGCCGAGCACCCCCAGCGCGCTCGCGGTGGCGAACCCGAAGACCGGGACGGCGATGCCGACATAGGCGTAGACGCGGCAGATTCGGTGCAGCAGCCGCAGGGTGCCGAGGCCTTCGCGCGGGGATTCGGAGGCGTGGGCCCGCCGCAGGGCCGGAGGGAACATGCTGGCGGCGACGGTGACCGGGCCGATGGCGATGATCGCGGCGACGACGTGCAACGAGAGGAAGAGCTTGGCCACGGTCAGCACCCCGGATCCGAGCCGGGGAACGGGGCGAGGGGCCGTCGCACCGTCGGCGGTCCGGCGGCGGGCACGGCTGTACAGGGGCGCATCGACACTCCTTCAGGAACGGTGGAAACCGGCGACGGCCGGTGCGTCCTGAAAGCTATTGCCCCACCGCAGCGCAGGCCCAGTGGCATGACGGACACGTTCCAACGGGAAACTGCCAAGCTGGTGCGGCGGCCCGCCGCCGCGCCTGTGCGCCGGGGGCGCCCCTCCGTTCGTCCTTCGGCCGCTACCGGGGCAGGGGCTGGCGCCACTCCATGGGGGAGATCTCGATCCGCTTTCCGGGGTCGCCGTCCCAGTGGGCGGTGAGGCCGGCTTGTTCGATCAGCCCGACCACCTCGCGGCCGATCGCGGCGGTGGCCTCGTTGTCGCCCCCGAACGCCCCGTACGACAGCATCAGCCCGCCGCCGCCGATCGCCCGGTCGGTGTCCTGGCCGTGGTAGAAGACGAAGCCGCGGTCCCTGTCCGCGCTCGGGGCGATCCCGTCCAGGGCGCAGCTCTGGCAGCAGGAATAGTCCTGCAGGGCCTCGATTCCGTTCATGCGCAGCTCCGCGAAGACCTCGTCCAGGCGGTCGCAGTCGGTCGGCCCGGTGGCGGTTTCCTGGTCGCGGAGGATCCCCTCCCAGACGTCCTGGACGATCCGCCGGGCGCGTGCCGCCGGAAGCCGGTCGCCGACGTGCTCGGCGACCTCCCGGACCGCCTCTTCGAACCGGGCCTCTCCGCGGCAGACCAGCAGCCGCGCGAACTCCTCGGCGTCCTCCAGCACCTCGGCATCGGGCTCGGGCGCCGCCCGCTCCCCGGTCGCGTTCCCGGAGTCCGCCAGGCGCGTCGCCCAACCGACGAAGGCGTCGACGATCTCCTCGCGCGGCACCGGCCGGGACACGATCATGCTTGGAGTGCCGTCCCCGGTCTCGACGTCGTAGTCACCGTCGCCCACCCGCCATGCCTGGATGAAGACGCCCGCGTCCGGGGCATCGGCGGGGGAGACGGTGATCCATCGGCACGACGGGGCGCCGACGAACCCGACCAGCCTCGCCAGGCGGTCGGCGGTCGGGCGGACTTCGGTGCCTCCGCCCTCCGTCGTGACGTTGACGGGGAGGCCATCGTGGTTTCCGGGGCCGGGCCCGTCCTCGGAGGAGGGCGAAATAGGGGTGTTCTCTGAGTCCATGTCCGCCATCATGGCGGGGTTCGGCGACAGAACGGAGCGTACTCATGACCGGCCCGACCCCCGACACCGCATCCGGCCCCTCGGCCGGGCGGGCGACGACGACTCTGTGGCGTCCGACGGGCCCGGTCGAGCTGGATCTGGTCCGGGACCTGAACTGGCGGGCCTGGCCGCCCCGGCTTCCGGAGCAGCCCATCTTCTACCCCGTGCTGAACGAGGACTACGCGGTCAGGATCGCCAGGGACTGGAACGTCCGCCACGACGGGGCGGGGTTCGTGACGCGCTTCGAGGTCGACTCGGCGTTCCTGGAGCGCTACCCCGTCCGGCAGGCCGGGGGACGGACCATCCTCGAACTCTGGGTCCCGGCCGAAGAGCTCGACGCGTTCAACGCGCACATCGTCGGCGGGATCGACGTCGTGCACGAGTTCCGCTGACCGCGCCGGTCCTGTGCGCGGCCGGCCCCGCCGCCCGTCACGGGTCGAGGATGAACGGCGTCCACGGCATGCCGTCGATGTCGTGCCGCACCTCCCGCTCCTCCCATCCGAGGCGCCGGTAGAAGTGCTGGGCCGCCTCGTTGCCGTGCCCGGTGTACAGGCGCAGCCGTTCCACGCCGTGCACCCGCGCGATGCCGGTGAACCCGTCCACCAGGACCGCGCCGACCCCGGTGCGGCGCAGTCCGCTGTCGACGGCGATGTGGCTGAGTACTCCGGTGCGTGCGGGCGCCCCGCCCTCGGCCGTGCCGTCGGCGGGGCCCGGCGCGGGGGAGCGGCGCATGCCCCGCAGGTAGCGCCGGGCCCGGGTGCGCATGAACCGCGCCGTCAGCTCGGGCCGCACCAGCAGCGAGGCCAGCCCCGCGCGGGCCAGGTCCCAGCGGCTGAACCGCATGAGGTGGCGGTGGTGGGCCGCCGCGTCGGTGCTGCCGACCAGGAAACCCGCGGCGGCGCCGCTCTCGGCGACGAGTGCCACGGCGGCGGGGCTGGTGAGGAACGAGCGGTAGTACCGGCCGAGGAAGCGGTCGCCGAGTTCGACGAAGAACCCGCTGGGCAGGTTGGCCCGGTGCAGGCGCACGACGGCGGGCACGTCGTCGAGCTCCATGGCGCGCAGCGACACCGCCGGTGTCTCCGAAGGGGCTGGGGACGGCATGCGCACCAATCTACTACATGTGTAATAGTAGGGGGAGTCCGGACGGGGAGGCGCCCCCCTCGCCCCCGTCCGGGACACGGCCACCGCGCGGCCCGGCGCCGCCCGCGGGCGGCCCGGCACCCCCCGGCCGGGTCGGCCCCGGGCCCGCCCGCCGAGCTGAGAGGAAGGGACACCCATGCTGGACAAGCAGGTGAGCGTGCTGGTGACGGCCGCCGGCGCGGAGGGGACCGCCGGAAAGATCCTCAGGCTGCGACGGCAGGGCTTCCGGGTCGTCGCCATCGACGCCGATCCCCGGGCCCCCGGGCTGTACCTGGCGGACCGCGGCCACGTCGTCCCCGTCGGGACGAGCCCCGACTTCATCCCCGAACTGCGCCGTATCTGCTCCGCCGAGGCGGTCCGGGCGCTCGTGCCACTGGTCGACGAGGAGCTCGTCCCGTCCTGGGAGCTGAGCGGGTGCGGCCTTGAAGTCCTGCTCCCGCGCCTCGGGATGGTCTCCGTCTGCCTCGACAAACTGGCGCTGATGGAGACCCTGGACAAGGCGGGTATCCCGGTTCCGCCCACCCGCCTGGCGCGGTTCGGCCCAGGGGACCTGAACCTCCCCCTGATCGTCAAGCCCCGGACCGGCCGGGGCAGCCGGGGGGTCACCGTCGTCCGCACCCGTGAGGAGCTCGAAGCGGCCCTGGCCGCGGCCCCCGTGGAACGGGGCGCCATGATCATCCAGGAGTACGTGGACGGCCCCGAGTTCTCCGTCAGCGTCGTGATGTGGCGCGACGGCCGCGTACAGGCCGTCGTCCCCAAAGAGGTCGTGCTCAAGGACGGTTCCTCCCGCTACGCGATCAGCCGTCGCAACGAGGCCGTCACCCGGACCTGCGCCCGGGTGGCGCGCGCGCTCGGCGCAGACGGTCCGTTCAACGTCCAGCTCCGCATCGGCCCCGACGGCGTGCCGCGCGTCTTCGAGATCAACCCGCGCTTCTCCGGAAGCTCCACGCTCACCGCCGCCGCCGGCGTCGACGAGATCGGGCTCCTGCTCCTCCAGGCCCTCGACCCGCACCGGCCGCGCATCGAGGACCGATGGCGCGAAGGCGTGGCCATGGTCCGCCACGCCGCCGAGGCATTCGTCACCGAGGCCGAGCTCGACACCGGCCGCATCTCTCTCGAACGGACCGTCTGACCCATGTCCCGACCCCACTCGGTGCGGCGCCTGCTCGCGCTCCTCGCCGCCGCCCCCCTGCTGGCCGCCTGCGCCTCCGACGCCGACGGCCCGAGCGCCGACGGGCCCGACGGGCCCTCGGCGTCGAGCGCGCCCGCGCTGCCCGAGGTCCGGCCCTACCACGTCGCCGAGGGCGAACCGGCGCCCGACGTGAAGCGGGCCGCCGTGCGCTTCCTCGAGGCGGTGCTCAACTACGGGCCGGGGGAGGGCACCCCCGACGCCGCCCGGGAACGGCTCAGGGAGGCGGGGGCGGGCGACGGTGCCGACGCCGCCGACACCGACGGCCTCTCCCTGCTCGACCCCGACGCGTCGGCGGCCGCCCAGGTGGTATATCCCCAGTTGGGCGGGTTGACCGAGAAGCGCGCGTCGATCATGGCCGTGGTCCGCACGAGCCTGCTCGGCGGTGCCGACCTCACGTCCACCACCCGCGTCGTCGACCTCCGCCTGGCCCGGGGCGGCGACGCGTGGGAGGTCGAGGAGGTCGCCTCCGTCGGCGACCCGCCCGGCGGGAGCGGCGCCTCTCCGGCATCCGGGGCCGCCGCCGACGTGCTCGCCTCAGAGCGGATCACCCTGCCCGACAGCGCGCGCGGGGACATCACCTCCGGGCGCATCGACGAACGCGTACTGCGGATGATGCTCGACCTGGCGGCTGAGGCCCCGATCTCGGTCGCCGTGCTGGCCACCGGGCACCCCGACAACGTCTTCGGCAGCTCCTCGGTCAGCAACCACACCGAGGGGCGCGCCGTCGACATCTGGGCGGTCGACGGCGCCACGGTCTCCGACCAGCGGCTCGAAGGCGGGGAGGGGCCGGTGCGCACGCTGATGGAGCTCGCCCTGGAGAAGGGGGCCACCGAGGTCGGCGGCCCGTGGGCGCTCAGCACGCCCGACGGCTCCGCCTTCACCGACACCGTGCACGAGGACCACCTGCACATCGGGTTCAAGGCCTGACCCGTCCTCTCCCGCGCGCCGGGGCCCGCGGCCGTGTGGGCGACAATGAGGGGGCTGGGGCCGCAACCCGATGATGCTTGAGGGATCGATGTCACGACGAAGGCTCGGACAGCTGGAGGCCGAAGTGCTGGCGGTGCTGGCGGAGACCGACGGTTTCCTGTCCACCGGCGAGCTGCGCGAGCGGCTCGACGGCACCCCGGCCTACACCACGGTCAACACCGTGCTGTTCCGCCTGCACGACAAGAAGATGGTCGAGCGCTCCCAGCGCGGCCGGGCCTACGTCTACCGCCTCACCGTCGACGAGTCCGGGCTCGCCGCCGAGCGCATGTTCGACCACCTCCGGGTGGCCAGCGACCCCGCGGGCGTCCTCAACCAGTTCGTCCACGGCCTCAGCGATGAGGAGGCCGCCGCGCTGCGTGCGGTCCTCGGGCAGGACCCCGAGCACGACTCCTCCGGCGCGGACGACCCGCGCACCCCGCCCCGGCAGGGCCGGGAGAGGCGGCCGGAGGAGCCATGACCTGGTACACCCTCGCCCCGGCCGTCCTGATGGCGGTGCCCTCCCTGGCCCTGGCGCGGCGCCCGCTCCCGATCCACCCCGCCTGGTCGGCGCGGCTGCTGGCGGTGCTGGCCGTGTCCGCGGCCCTCACCACCGTCAGCACGGCCGGACTGCTCGCCGGGGCCTTCCTCGCCGGGGTGCTGCCCTCCGACGCGGTGTCGGGCACCGAGAGGGGGCGGCTGCTGCTGGAGCACGGCCCCGTCCCCGCACCCGTCGGTGCGCTCGCCCTGGCACTGCTCGCCGTGGGAGCGGTCGGCGCCGCGCGGCTGGGCCTGCGGTGGTGGCGCGGCCTGCGCGAGGTCCGGCGGAACGGCGACGGCACGGGCGTGGTCGACGACGACCGGCCGATGGCCATGGCGGTGCCGGGGCGGCGCGGCGGCGTCGTGCTCTCCCGGGGGCTGCTGCGGCTGCTCGGCCGGGACCAGCTCGGGGTGGTGCTCCGTCACGAGCGCGCCCACCTGCGGCACCGCCACCACCTCTACGCCGCCGCGGGCGCCCTGGCCGCCGCACTGTTCCCGCCGCTGGCGCCGGTGCACCGCCGTCTCCGGTTCGACCTGGAGCGCTG
>NZ_ANBH01000165.1 GCF_000341185.1 Nocardiopsis chromatogenes YIM 90109 | reverse complement strand
CCCCTGTCCCCGCCGCTGGCGCCGGTGCACCGCCGTCTCCGGTTCGACCTGGAGCGCTGGGCCGACGAGGAGGCGGCCGCGGCGGTCGGCGACCGCGGCCTCGTGGCCCGCACCATCGCCCAGGTCTCCCTGGCCGCGCCGGGGCCCGGCCCGGAGTGGCATCCGGGGCTGGCCGACTTCCAGGTCGTCCGGCGGGTGGAGGCGCTGATGGACGAGCCTCCGTCGGCCAACCCGGTGGCCGGTCCGGCCCTCCTCGGCGGGACCGGGGTCGCCTCCGGGGGAGTGGCCTCGACCTGCATCGAACTGCACCACCTCGCGTTCCTGTTCCTGCTGTGAGGGGCGCCACGCGGTGAGTGCGCGCGGGCGGCCGGTTCATGCGGCACGCTGGGGGCGGAACGGGCGAGGGGAACGGGGGACGATGCGGCCGACGGCGACGGGTGCGCGAGCACCGCACCGCCCCGCCGGGGCGTACGCTGCCGTGCTCGCGGCCCTGCTGCTCGCGGTCCTCGCCCTTGTCGCGCACCACGGCTCGGTGCCCTGGCAGGCGCTGCGGACGNNNGCCCCCTCCGCCCCCCGCCGCGGCAGCGGCGGCCGACGCCCCGCAGGCCCCGCAGCACACCCACCCTGCGCTCGCCGACGGCGATCGGTCCGGGGGCGGCGCGGCCACGGGCGGCGCCGACCTCGCGCACCCTCAGGCCGTGCCCTCCGGCCACGACCACGGGGGGCAGAACGACTGCGGCCCGGCGTCGGGCACCTGCCAGACCGCCAAAGTGATCGTCGACGTGGCCCTGCCGTCCCGCGCCCGGCTCATCCTCCCCGGCCCCGCGCCGCGTCCGCTCCCCCTGCCGCATGCCGCGCGCGCGGCCCCGCCCACCCCGCCCGAGCTGGCAGAACTGTCGATCCTGCGGATCTGATACCCGGCGCTGACCCCACGCCGAAACCGATCCGCACACCTCTTTCACGCGAAGGACAGTTCAGTCATGCCCGAATTCAGCCGTCGCTCCTTCATCGGCGCAGGCGCCGCCGTCTCCGGCCTGGGTCTGCTCGCGGCCTGCGGCCGCACCGGTGCCGCGGGCTCCCCCTCCGGAGCCCTGGTCACCCCCACCGACGCCATCGTCGATGCCGTCGAGAAGGAGCGCGCAGGCACCGGCAGGGAGCGCGCGTTCACCCTGCGCGCCGCCGAGTCCGAGCTGGACCTCGGCGGCCGCACCGTGCGCACCTGGAGCTACGGGAACGCGCTGCCCGGCGAGGAGCTTCGGGTCTCCGCCGGTGACACCCTCAAGGCCACCCTGGAGAACCGGCTTCCGGACCCCACCTCCATCCACTGGCACGGCCTCGCTCTGCGCAACGACATGGACGGGGTCCCACCCGTCACCCAGAAGGCCGTGGAGCCCGGCGAGGACTTCACCTACCGGTTCATCGTGGACACGCCGGGGACCCACTGGTTCCACCCGCACGTGGGCACCCAGATCGACCGGGGCCTGTACGCCCCGATCATCGTGGACGACCCCGACGAGCCCCTGGCCTACGACGAGGAGTGGGTGGTGATGCTCGACGACTGGCTGGACGGGGTCGACGGAACCACCCCCGACGCCGTGCTGGAGGAGGTGCGCGGCGGCATGGACCACGGCGGCCACGGCGAAGGCGGGATCGACGGTATGGGCGGGGACGCACCGATGCGCATGGGCAACACCCTCATGGGCGCCTCCAGCGAGCTGCTGGGCGGCGACGCCGGGGACATCTACTACCCGATGCACCTGGTCGACGGGCGCCCCGCCGACGACCCGCGGACCTTCACGGCCGAGCCGGGGGCGCGCCTGCGCCTGCGCCTGGTCAACGCCGGGGGCGACACCGCCTACCGGGTCGTCCTGGGCGGGCACCGCATGACGGTCACCCACACCGACGGCTACCCGGTCGAGCACCGGGAGGTCGACGGGGTCGTGCTCGGCATGGGGGAGCGCTACGACGTGCTGGTGACCCTGGAGGACGGCGTGTTCCCGCTGGTGGCGCTGGCCGAAGGCAAGGACGCCACGGCGCTGGGGGTGGTGCGCACCGGGTCGGGGCGGGCCCCGGGTAAGGACGTGCGCCCCGACGGGCTCGACGGGAAGATCGTGCACGCCACGGAGCTGAAGGCCGCCCCGGAGGTGCGCCTGGAGCAGCGGAGCCCGGAGGCCGAGCACACGATCGAGCTGACCGGCACCATGGGCGCCTACGACTGGGCACTCAACGGGCGGCGGTTCGACCACGAGGACCCCACGAAGGGCGCCTATGAATGCGAGCAGGGGCAGCGCGTGCGGCTCGTGTTCAAGAACTCCACGACGATGTGGCACCCGATGCACCTGCACGGCCACACCTTCCAGATCGCAGGCGGAGGCCCGAGGAAGGACACCGTGATCGTCCTGCCCGGTGAATCGGTGAAGGTCGACTTCGAGGCCGACAACCCGGGGCAGTGGCTGGTGCACTGCCACAACATCTACCACGGTGAGGCCGGGATGATGGGGCTGATGGCCTACACCGCGTAGCCGCGGCCGGGGATGCGCCCGCATCCCGGAGTCCCCCGTGTCCGGGCGGCGCCGCGGCGCCGCCCGGACCGCGCCTCCGCTTTCGGAGTAAGGGGCCCGCCGACGCCCCTTTCCGGGCCGGAGCACGCCGGAAGGCCCGGGAGGACGATGGGAAGGCGCCGGAGAAGCGGCCGGACCGTGCCGTGCCCACGCCATCGGCACCGGCCCTTCAGGCGCTCACCGGTGTCCCGGGGGCCTTGTCGGGACCGGCCCGGCCGGTGCGAAGATGATCGCACCATGGCGAGGCCCGAAGAGTTCCGCACCGTCCGCGCCGGGGTGTTCGCCTCGGTGTCGGTCGGTGTGTCCGCCGCCGGGCACGCCGCCATGTCCGACCACGCCCTGCCGGCGGCGGGGCCTCTGGGCGGGTTCCTCCTGCTCTTCGCCCTCGCCTGGGCCGCCGCCGACAAGGAGCGCGGGCTGGCCGGGATCTGCGGCCTGATGCTGTGGGGCCAGCTCGCCCTGCACCTGCTGTTCTCCTACGTGCAGGCGGGGGGCGGGGCCCACCACACCGGGGCCGCGGTGGGCGCCGAGGTGGCCGACGGCGGAACGGGGATGCTGGCCGCCCACGCCGCCGCCGCGCTGGTCAGCGGTTGGTGGCTCCGCCAGGGTGAGGCCGCCCTGTTCCGCCTGCTCCGCCTCCTCGGCCTGCTGATCCTTCCGGTCCTGCTGGTCGGGGGCGTCGGCGGCTCCGCCGCACCGGCGCCTCCGCCCGGGCGCCGCCCCGACCGGGGCGACGGGGGCCGTATCACCCGCGGACTGCGCCACACCGTGGTCCTGCGCGGCCCGCCGCACTGCTGCTGACCCCTCCGGACATCCGCTCCGCCTCTGCGTCGGCCCGTGTCGGCGTGCGGCACGGAGCGCCGGTGCCGGGAGGGGAGCGACCCCGTCCATGGTCGGCCGCGTGCCGACCGCCTCCGTCGTGCGCACCGGCTTCCGCAGTGGTTCCGCCGGTGCGCCGGTCGCCGCTGCCGCGGCCGCCCCGCAGGTGCGGGGACCGCCGCGCGGTGGCGCTACTCAGCAGCAGAGGAACGGCTGTGCAACCCGTACGACCAGCATGTGCAATGACCCCGCCCCGCCCCGGCCCCTCATCGGCCGCCTCCGGTGGCGTCGAGGAGCCCTTCCAGCGCCCAGCAGGCGTCGAGCCAGCGGGCGCACCCTGCGCATTCGGACAGGTGCCTGCGGACGGCCCGCGCGTCCCGGCCGGTCGCCTCGCCGTCGATCTCGGCGGACAGCGCCGTCCGGCATTCCTCGCACATCACCCGCCCATGATCGCCCATCGCCCGACCGGGGCGGGACGTCCGGGGCGCGTCGGCCGGTGCACGGGAGGGGCGCGGTGAACGACGAGGAACTGACCGTCCTGGCCGGGACCGCCGGACGGGGCGACGACCGTGCGCTGGAACGCCTGATCACCGAGACCAGGGAGGACCTGGCCCGGTTCATCGCCCACCGCGTGGACCCCCTGTGGGTGGAGGAGCTCACCCAGGAGACCTACGAGCGGGCCATGACGGCGCTCCCCGGGTTCGCCGGGCGGTCGTCCGTGCGCACCTGGCTGAAGTCGATCGCGCGCAGGACCGTGGCCGACCGCTACCGGCGGGCGGCCGCGCGCCCCCGGACCACGGCGCTTCCCGAGGACGCGGCCTGCGCCGGATTCCTGGCCGACCCCGGTGCCCGCTTCGAGGAGGAGGTCGCCCTGGCCGGACTGCTGGCCGAGGTCGGCCCCGACCGGCGCCGCGCGTTCGTGCTGACCAGGATCCACGGCTACTCCTACGCCGAGGCGGCGGAGGAGCTGGGGGTGCCGGTGGGGACGGTGCGGTCGCGGGTGGCCCGGGCCCGGTCCGACCTGATCCGCGCGATGGCGGGCTGACCCGGGCGATGGCGGGCCCGCACCGGGGCGCGCGCCCGCCGGACCCCCGGAGGAGCGGGGAACCACCGCCCCCGGCCCTCCGACCAACGGAGTGCGGTCGCCACAGCCGCGCGGTGATGAACCGGTGAAAGGCCTGTGGCCGACCCGGCGGAAAGGACGCCGGGCGGCCACAGGCCGAGCCGGTGGGGCCTCCCCGGTCCGGCGGATTCCCGGGGGCGTCGCGACACCGCTGCCCGTTGCTGTGCGCTCCCAGGAGCCGAGCGTCATTCGCGGCCGCGCGTTGGGCTCGGCGGCCACCGCCTCCACGTCCTCGCGGGAGTGCGCCGAGAGGTCCGTGCCTTTGGGGAAATAGGCGCAGCAGGCCGTTCGTGTCCTCGTTTCGAGCCGCGCTGCCAGGGGCCGACCGGGTCGCAGAAGAACACCGGGATGTCGGTGGCCGGGGCGAACGCCTGGTGGTCGGGCATTCTCCGGGCCCTGGTCCCGGGGCAGCGACCGCTTCGGGTGGGGCGGCAGGAGCACCGTGGACCGGGCGGCGTGCTCGACCAGGGACCGATCGCCCGGACGCCGTCGGGGCGCCCCTCCGGCCACCGTTCGGTGCGGCGGTTCACGGCGCGAACAGGCCCTCTCCGATGAAGCCGCCCTCCCCGTGCCCGGGGGGAACGGCGAACACGGCCGACCCGATCGCCACGACCCACTCGTTCAGCAGGTCGAGATCGTCCAGGCGCCGCTGGATCGGGACGAACTGGCGGACCGCATCGGCCTGGTACGCGGCGAAGATCAGCCCGGCGGAGTCCGCACCGTCCCCGGAGGCCGCCTCGTAGTTGTAGCCGCGCCGGAAGAAGCGCTCGTCCGGGTCGTCCGAACGGGCCCGGCGGATGTGGGCGAACTCGGCGATCTTCGGGAAGCCCAGCGGCGTGGCGGCCGTGAAGTCCGGCTCGTCGTGCTCGCGCGTCCCCGTCAGCGGGGCACCGTCCGACAGGCGCCTGCCCACGGCCTCCTCCCGGCCCGGCCGGTCGAGCCGGTCCCAGGCGTCCAGGTCCATGGCGATCCGGCGCAGCACCAGGCCCGTCCCGCCGCGCAGCCACTCCGGCCCCTCGTCGCCGATCCACACCAGGCGCTCGAAGTCCTCGCTTCCCGGGGCGGGGTTGTTCGTGCCGTCGACCTGCCCCATCAGGTTGCGCATGGTGGTGCCCTCGGGCTGGGAGCCGTAGGAGCGCCGGAACCCCTCCTGCGCCCAGCGCACCGCCCCGAACGCGCGCACGTCCTTGCCGAGCATCCGTGCGGCGTGCGCCACGGTGAGCGGGTCGTCGGCGCAGATCTGCAGGAGCAGGTCGCCCCCGCTCCACTCGGGGGCCAGGCGGTCCCGGGAGAACTCGGGCAGGGGCGCCAGCCAGGCCGGGACGGCTCCGGGGTCGACGCGTTCCACCAGCCCGGCCCCGAAGCCGAAGGTGACGGTCAGTCGGGCGGGCACCCCGGCCAGTTCCGGTTCGGAGTCGGCCAGCGCGGGGTCCCCCTGGGTGAGCTTGGCCGTATCGTCGCTGAGCAGCCTCAGCAGGCGGCGCACCCCCTCGGCGTCCACGTCCTTCTTCAGGTCGACGGCGACGAACCGGGCGTGCGCCTGCGGCGGCGTCTCCACGCCCGCCTGCCGGGAGCCGTGGTAGGGGACGGTGCGTCCGCCGTGCAGCGGCTCCTTCTCCGCCGGACGGGAGGGGGTGAGCAGCCGCTCGCCCAGGGCCGCCGCGCCCATGAAGGCCCCCGCCCCCAGGCCCGCGGCCGCCCCTCCCCGGAACAGGCGTCGGCGCGTGAGCCCGGGGCGGGCGGGGTCGGCAGGCCCGCCGGTCCCGCCGGGGTCATCGGGGCCACCGGAAGCGTCCGGGTCGTCGGGTCCATCGCGGCGCACCATCAGTGGTCCATGCCTTCGCCGTACTCATCGTCCCCGCCGTCCTCACCGTGCCCCTCGTGCCCGCCGTCGCCGCCGCCCTCCTGGTAGTTCTCGTTGGCCCCCTCGTAGTCCTTCACCGGGGCGGTGAACTCCAGCGCCGAACCGTCGGCGAACTCCAGCTCGACGGCGATCTCCTCACCCGGCTCCAGGTCGCGCCCCAGCTCCATGAGCATGATGTGGTCGCCGCCGGGCTCCAGGGTGTGCGCGGCCCCGCCGCCGACGGGGAAGCCGCCCTCCTTCTCCTGCATCGCGGGGTTGCCGTCCTCCCCGGTGGCGACCTCGTGCAGCTCGACGAGCCCGGCCACGTCCCCGGCGTCGGCGGCCGTGACCGTGGCCTCCTGCTCACCGGTGTTGTCCAGGGTGCCGAAGACCCCCGTCATCCCGTCCTCCTCCGTGGCGGCCTTCACCCAGGCGTCGGCGACCTCCACGGAGGCGGCCTGGTCGTCCGCGCCCTGCGCGGAGCCGGGGGAGGGGTCGGGGGCCGAACCGTCGGCGGCGCCGCAGCCGCTCAGGGTGACGGTGGCGGCCGTCATGGCGGCCACCGTGAGTCGCAGGCGGGGGATGGGCATGGGAATCGTCCCTTCAGGGTCGGGTGCCACGGCCCGGCGGGTGCGGACGGGCCGGAGATCGGTCGTGTGCGGTGCGGGAAGGGTCAATCCGACCGGCGCCGCCGCGCCAGGACGGTGGAGACGGCGAGGTAGAGGAGGAGGCCCACGGCCGCGCCGACACCGGCCACGCCCCACAGGGGAACCCCGGAGCGGGCCGCGCCGTCGGCCTGTGCCTGCGCGCCGTCCTCCGCGGCGTCGTCGGAGGCCGCCGTACCGGGGGTGTCCGCGGCGGGGGAGGCGGCCGCAGGGTCCAAGAGCCCGGCATCCTCGCCCACCGCGAAGGAGAAGGCCCCGCTGATGGGGTGGCCGTCGCTGGAGACGACCCTCCAGCGCACCACGTAGCCGCCGTCGGGAAGCGTCTCGGACAGGCCCTGCGCGACCGTGTCGCCGTCGATGCCCGCCTCCCCCTGCGAGACCTGGGCGCCGTCGGCGTCGAGGACGGTGACCGCCGCGCCCACGTCCATCACCTCGCCGCTGAAGACCAGCTCCACCTCGTCCGGCCCGGAGGCCAGGCGCTCCTCGGCCTCCGGGGTGGAGGAGACGAGCCGGTCGTGCGCCAGCGCGGGGGCGGCCGGGGCGGTGAGGACCACGCCAACGGCGAGGGCGGCGGCCGCGCCTAAGGCCGGAAGGCGTCGGCCCCGTGGCCCGGTCGGTCCGGTGAACCTGGTGAGCACTGTGCCTTCCGCCTCCTCGCCGAGCCGTGCGCGCGTTCCGTTCTCGGTAGTCGGAGGCGGAGGCCCGCTGGTTCCCGGCGATTCTCAGAGCAGGTCGGGTACGCGCCGGGGCACGCGGGGTATGCCGTGGCCGGAGGCGGGCCCACGGGTGCGGGGGCGGGGCCGGGCACCGGCGCGCGGCCGCCCGGCGCGGTCATCGGCCCCGATCACCGACACTGGAGGCATGCCTTCTGTTGTCCTCGACGGCGACCCCGTTCCGTCGGACGGGTCCCTGCCCGACGCCTCGCTCGAAGGGCTCGGGGAGCGGCCTTTCGGGGTGTACGTCCACGTGCCCTTCTGCGTCACCCGCTGCGGGTACTGCGACTTCAACACCTACACCGCCGAAGAGCTCGTCTCCCGGGACGGGACCGCCACCGCCTCCCGGGACGGGTACGCCGACCTCGCCGTGCGCGAGGTCCGCCTCGCCGGGCGGGTGCTCGGGGAGGCGCACCTGCCCGTCCGCACCGTCTTCGTCGGCGGCGGCACCCCGACCCTCCTGCCGCCCGAGGACCTGGGCCGGGTCCTGGCCGCGATCGACCGGGAGTTCGGGCTCGCCCCCGGCGCCGAGGTCACCACCGAGGCCAACCCCGAGACCGTCGACGCCGACTACCTCAAGCGCCTGCGCGACGCCGGCTTCACCCGTGTCTCCTTCGGCATGCAGAGCGTCCGCCCGCACGTGCTGGAGGTGCTGGAGCGCACCCACACCCCCGGGCGCCCCCAGCAGTGCGCCGCCTGGGCGCGCGAGGCCGGGTTCGAGCACGTCAACCTCGACCTCATCTACGGCACCCCCGGCGAGACCGACGACGACTGGCGCGCCTCCCTGGAGGCCGCCCTCGAAGCCGACCCCGACCACGTGTCCGCCTACTCCCTCATCGTGGAGGAGGGCACCCGCCTCGCCGCGCGCGTGCGGCGGGGCGAGCTGCAGGCCCCCGACGATGACGTGCTGGCCGACCGGTACCTGGTCGCGGACGCGATGCTGGAGGGCGCGGGCCTGCGCGCCTACGAGGTCTCCAACTGGTCGCGCGGCGCCGAGTCCCGGAGCGAGCACAACCGCCTGTACTGGACCGGCGGCGACTGGTGGGGCGTGGGCCCCGGCGCGCACAGCCACGTCGGCGGCACCCGGTGGTGGAACGTCAAGCACCCCGCCGCCTACGCCGCCCGCCTGGCGCAGGGCATCTCGCCCGGCCACGCGCGCGAGGTGCTCACCGGGGATGAGCGCCGCTTCGAGCGCGTCCTGCTGGAGTTGCGCATCGCGGAGGGCTGCCCCCTCGACCTCCTCGACGACGACGGGAGGGCGGCCGCAGCGCGCGCCGTCGGCGCGGGCCTGTTGGACCCGGTGGCACACGAAGGCGGCCGCGCCGTCCTCACACGGCGCGGCCGCCTCCTCGCCGACGCGGTGGTCCGCGACCTCACCTGAGTGAGGGCGGTGCCGCGCGGCCCCGCTGGAGCGCGGGCGGGTCCTACTTCGCGACCGGGACGCCGAAGGGGTACGTGAACCACTCGCCCTGCTTCGCCGCGCCGTTGGCCTTGAAGCCGTAGACGAGGGCCAGGATCAGGGTGATCGGGTACGTGATGAACCCGATGAGGACGATCATCAGCAGGACGTTGACGAAGTTGGCGATGATCATCGCGACCGCCCAGTTGGTCGCCTGCGCCATGTGGTGCTTGGCGAACGGCGACGCGTCGCTCTTGGAGAAGAAGAGGATGATCGGGATGAGCGGGATGAACGCGCCGCCGATGTGGGCCAGCGCGATCGTGCCCTCCTCGTCGGGCCGCATCTGGCCGTAGCCCTGCTGGCCGTACCCCTGCTGCTGGTAGCCGCCCTGCTGGCCGTACACCTGGTCGTAGCCGGGCTGCGCGTAGCCGCCCTGCTGGGGCTGCTGCTGG
>NZ_ANBH01000164.1 GCF_000341185.1 Nocardiopsis chromatogenes YIM 90109 | reverse complement strand
GGGCTGCGGGGGCTGCTGGCCGTAGCCGGGCTGCTGCGGCTGCTGGCCGTAACCCTGCTGAGGGTGGGGCTGCTGCCCGCCGGGCTGGGGTGGGTAACCCATGGTCGGTTCTCCTAGGTCGATCAGGTCGTTGAGCCGAGGGGGCTCTGCGGCGCACGCAGAGGAGTCGGTCGCCGGCCGAAGGGGCAGGGGCCGGTCACTTCACGAGGCGGACGGCCACGGGGTAGCGGTACCACCCGCCCTTGTTGGCATTGGCGGCGGCCAGCACGCCGAACACGATGGACAGGCCCCAGACCAGCGCGATCAGCACCGATCCGATCCACACCACCGTCGGTGTCAGGAACGCGAGCACAATGTAGACGATCCAGGCGAGGGCGTAGGGGATGAGCAGGGTGAGCTGGAAGTTCAGCGCCTCGGAGGCGTGGTGGCGGGCGAAGGCCGACCGCTGCTTCTGGCTCGCGTGCACCAGCAGCGCGGGCAGCCACCCCAGGCAGGCCACCACGATTCCCGACAGGTGGGCGATCATCGCCCAGGTGGGGTCCTCCGCCGAGGGGGCCGGGCCCGAGGCCGGGACCGGGCCGCCGCCGGGGAACCCGGGGACCGCCGGGCCCTGCATCGCGCCGACCGCGGGCTGCTGCCCCGTCACGGCCTGACCGGGCGCCCCGGGGGGAACCGGGCCGCCGGGAGGCGCCATCCGCGGACCGCCCTGCGGCCCTCCCTGGGGCTGCTGCTGCGGATACGGCGACGGGTGCGGAGCCGCGCCGGGGTAGCCGGGCTGCTGCGGCTGCTGCGGCGCCTGCGGTGCGAACCCCGGCCGACCGCCGGTTCCAGGGCCGGGGGCGCCGGGCGCGGCTCCGCCCGGTCCCTGTGCGGGGTCCTGGGGCTGGTGCTGATTGGGCGGGGTCTCGCTCATGTCGTCCCTATGGCTTGCCGATTGCGTGGTGCCGCGGTCCCGGGAGGGCGCCGACGGGCACCCGGCCACCGCGCGCCGCGCCGATCCTGCGGTTCCTGCGGTACCGTCCTAGTCTTGCATCGCGGGCGGCACCGTGACGAAGTCGATCAACTCTTCGACGCGCCCGAGCAGCTCCGGTTCCACGTCCTTGTACGACCGGACCGCGCCGAGGATGCGCCGCCACGCCTCCCCGGGCTCCTCGCGGATGCCCAGCGCCTGCAGCACCCCCTCCTTCCAGGGCGTGCCGCGCGGCACCTCCGGCCAGGCCCCGATGCCGAGCACCGAGGGCTTCACAGCCTGCCACACGTCGATGAACGGGTGACCGGTGACCAGCACGTGCGGGGAGGAGACCCGCTCGGCGATCCGGCTCTCCTTGGAGCCGGGCACCAGGTGGTCCACCAGCACGCCGAGGCGGCGCCCGGGGCCGGGGCCGAACTCCTCCACGATGGCCGGGAGGTGGTCGACGCCCTCCAGGTACTCCACGGCCACGCCCTCCACGCGCAGGTCGTGCCCCCAGATCCGCTCGACGAGCTCGGCGTCGTGGACCCCTTCGACGTAGATGCGGCTCTCCCGTGCCACGCGCGCGGACGCCCCGCGCACCGCCACCGACCCGGAGGCGCTGAGCAGCGGGCCGGAGGGGGAGGGGGCCGAGGGCCGCACCGCCGTCGCGGGCCGCCCCTCGACCAGGAACGCCGCGGGCTCCAACTGGAACACGCGGGTCGCCCCCTGCCGGTCCTCCAGGGTGACGGTCGACTTGTCCCAGGCCACCACGGCCCCGCAGAAGCCCTCGTCGGCCGATTCCAGGACGAGCCCCGGCTCCAGTTCGACCTCGGCGATGCGGTCCTTGTGCGGCCGCCGCCAGTCGCCCGCCAGCACGTCCGAGCCGTATCTGTCGGAATTCTTAGGCACGGCGGGGATTCTAGTGGGAGACGGGCCGCGGGGCCGGAGTCCGCGCGATCCGGGGATGGGCGGGGCGTACCGGGGCCTACCGGAACGCAGCGGGGTGAGGCCGTGGGGGTCCGGAAACTCTGACGAAAAGGGGCGGATGGAGCTCATGGGGTGGGCAAGGCCACGTGCGGCGGGTGCGGCCCCCGGGGCCGCCGTGCCGCCCGGGCCGACCGCCGATCCGCAGCCGCCCTGCTGCGGGATTCCCCGCCCCCGCCCCGCACTCCGGGCGGCCCGCCGCGCCCCCGGCGCAGGCGGCCCCCGGGAAACGGCGGTGCGGCGTCCAGGGGCGCGCATGTGCCATGCTCCGGAGGGTCCACCGCCGTACCGCGCCCTGTCCGGGGCGTTCACGGCCGTGTGCGGCCCGGACTCCGGCCGCCGTCGGGGCAGGTCCCGAGGCGGTTGGACCGGGGCGCATAGAATTAGCACTTAAGACCACGGAGTGCCAGGAGGTGAGCGCGTGCTCGACGACCGGAAGCTGGCCGTCCTGCGTGCCATCGTCGAGGACTACGTGTCCACGAACGAGCCGGTGGGTTCCAAGGCCCTCGCCGAGCGTCACACCCTGGGTGTATCCCCGGCCACGATCCGCAACGACATGGTGGCGCTGGAGGAGGAGGGGTACATCGCCCAGCCGCACACCAGCGCCGGGCGCATCCCCACCGACAAGGGGTACCGCCTGTTCGTCGACCGCCTCTCCACGGTCAAGCCGCTGTCGGCGGCCGAGCGCCGCGCCATCGAGACCTTCCTGCGCGGCGCCGTCGACCTGGACGAGATCGTGGCCCGGACGGTGCGCCTGCTGGCGCAGCTCACCCGGCAGGTCGCCATCGTCCAGTACCCCTCCCTCACCCGCTCCTACGTGCAGCACGTGGAACTGGTGCCGCTGGGCCCGCACCGGGTGATGATGGTCCTCATCACCAACACCGGCCGGGTCGAGCAGCGCGTCATCGACCACCTGGACGCCGTGGACGAGGAGGGCGTGGACCGGCTGCGGCAGGTCCTCAACCAGACCACCGCCGGGCAGTGGCTCACCGACGTTCCGGGCGCCGTGGCCGACCTGGCCGCCCAGGCGCCCCCGGAGGACCGGCAGATGACCGCCTCGGTGCTGTCGGTGCTGCTGGAGACCCTGGTGGAGCGGCACGAGGAGAAGGTGGTGCTGGGCGGCACCGCCAACCTGGCACGGATGGGTTTCACGGCCGGCCTGCGGGACGTGCTGGAGGCCCTGGAAGAAAACGTGGTCCTGATCCGTTTGCTCGGTGAGGCGGGCGATCCCTCCATGCTGACCGTGAGCATCGGTGCGGAGAACCCCTACGAGGGCCTGAGGGGCACCTCCATCGTCTCCGCCGGGTACGGAATGGGCGACCAGACCCTGGCCAAGCTCGGGGTGGTCGGACCCACACGCATGGACTATCCGGGAACGATGGGAGCGGTACGCGCGGTGGCTCGGTACATTTCTTCGATTCTGGCGGGGCAGTAAGTGGCGAGAGACTATTACGAGACCCTCGGTGTGCGCCGGGACGCGTCCAAGGACGAGATCAAGAAGGCGTACCGGCGGCTCGCGCGGGAGTTGCACCCCGATGTCAACCCCGACCCGGCCACCCAGGAGCGCTTCAAGGAAGTGACCCAGGCCTACGAGGTCCTCTCCGACGACGAGAAGCGCCGCATGTTCGACATGGGCGCCGACCCGTTCGCGCCCGGCGGCGGGGCGGGCGGCCCCGGCGGCGGCTTCGGGGCGGCCGGGTTCCCCTTCGACGACATCATGAACGCCTTCTTCGGCGGCCAGGCCGGGGGCAGGGGCAGCGCACGGGACCGGGTGCGGCGCGGACGCAGCATCAAGATCCGCGTCGAGCTGGACCTGTCCGAGACCGCGTTCGGGGTCACCAAGGACGTGACCTTCCCGACCGCCGTCCTGTGCGACACCTGTCAGGGAGAGGGGACCGCCAAGGGCACCAGCCGCCACACCTGCGACATGTGCCAGGGCCGCGGCGAGGTGTCCCAGGTCACCCGGTCGTTCCTGGGCCAGGTCATGACGACCCGCCCGTGCCCGCAGTGCTCGGGCCAGGGAAGCGTCATCACCGACCCGTGCGCGGACTGCGCGGGCGAGGGGCGCGTGCGCGAGCGCGTCACCCGCAAGGTGCAGATCCCCGCGGGTGTCGAGGACGGCACCCAGATCCAGCTCGCCGGCGAAGGCGAGGTGGGGCCGAACGGCGGCCCGCGCGGCGACATCTTCCTGGAGATCGTGCAGCGCCCGCACCCGGTGTTCGAGCGCCGCGGGGACGACCTGCACTGCACGATAACGGTGCCGATGACCGCGGCGGCGCTGGGCGCCTCGTTCACCTTCGAGACGCTCGACGGCACCGAGGAGATCGACCTGCGGCCGGGCACCGGCTCCGGGCACGTCATCACCCTGGCCGACAAGGGCGTCAAGCACCTGGACGGCGGCGGCCGCGGCGACCTGATGATCCAGGTCGACGTGGAGACCCCGGCCAAGCTGGACGAGGAGCAGGAGGCACTGCTGCGCAAGTTCGCCGAGCTGCGCGGCGAGACCCAGCCCCCGGGCAAGTTCAGCCCCGGGCACGGCGGGCTGTTCTCCCGGCTGCGGGACGCCTTCGGGGCCCGCTGATGACCGCGCCGGTCTTCCTCGCCGAGGAGGGCGGGCTGGACGGCGACACCGCGGTGCTGCGCGGCCCCGAGGGGCGGCACGCGGCCGCGGTGCGCCGCATCGGGCCGGGGGAGGAGGTCGACCTGGTGGACGGGGCGGGCACGCGTGCCCGCTGCACCGTCACCGAGGTCGGCAAGGACACGGTGGTGTGCGCGGTGCGCGATCGGCGCACCGAGCCCGCGCCGCGCCCGCGCCTGACCGTGCTGCAGGCACTGGCCAAGGGGGACCGCGGCGAACTCGCCGTGGAGCTGATGACCGAGGCCGGGGTGGACCGGATCGTGCCGTGGTCGGCCGAGCGGTGCGTCGTCCGCTGGAAGGGCGACCGCGCCGCCAAGTCGCTGGCCAAATGGCGCTCGACGGCGCGGGAGGCCGCCAAGCAGGCCCGCCGCGCCCGGGTGCCCGAGGTCGCCGACCCGGTGGGCCGGGACGGCGCCGCGGCGCTGCTCGGCAAGGCCGACCTGGGGCTGGTGCTGCACGAGGAGGCCGCGCTGCCGCTGTCGCAGGTGGCCCTCCCCGGTGAAGGCGCTGTGTCCGAAGCGGGCGAGGGGATCGTGCTGGCCGTGGGCCCCGAGGGCGGGGTCGGTGAGGCCGAGCTGGAGGCGTTCGACGGCGCCGGAGCCCGGCGCGTGCTGCTCGGGCCGACGGTGCTGCGCACGTCGACCGCGGGCGTCGCGGCCCTCGCCGTACTGCAGGCGCGCTGCGGCCGCTGGTGAGAGGCGGCGAAGCGGTCATCCGATAGCGGTCATCCAGCGGTCACCGACAGAGGCGGGGCGCCACCGGAAGGATCCGGTGGCGCCCCGTTCCTCGCCGGTCCCGGGCCGACTTCGGAACCGCCGGGCGGCGGGGGACGTGGCCCCCGGAAGAGGCGCTCCACGCGCTACTCCACGGGCACGTCCGTCGTTCCGCCGTCGCCGCCGTCCTGGTCGGGGTCGGGCGAAGGGGAGCCTCCGCCGTCGTCGGAGCCGCCGTCACCGGAACCGTCGCCGCCGGAGTCGCCGCCTCCGTCGCCGCCGGTGTCTCCCCCGCCGGTGTCGCCGCCTCCGGTGTCTCCGCCGTCGCCGGAACCGTCGCCGCCTCCGTCACCGGAGCCGTCGCCGCCGTCACCGGGGGGCCGGTCCGGGTCGCAGTCGGGGTCCTGCTCGGACGAGCCGTCCCCCGGTGCGTCCGATTCCTGTCTGCCCGTCGACGTCGGGACGGGCGTGTCCTCGTCGGGCGGCGCAGGCGTGCGGCAGTGCTCGGGCAGGCCCGCCACGGTGCCGTCGCCGTCCTCCTCCGCATCCGGGGAAGGGGCCCCTCCGCCTTTCCCGCCCGTCGCGCCGCCGTCGCCTTCGGGGCGCTCGGCATGGCCGGTGTCGTCGGTGGCCCTGCCCGCTCCGCCGCCGTCCGGCCGCTCCTGCTCGGGGGTCCCGGCGTTGTTGGCGGCGAAGAAGATCTGCTCGCGCAGCTGCGGCGTGCCCATCAGCACGCTCCCCGCGATGGCGGCCGCCGCGCCCACCGCCAGCACCGGGCGCAGCCAGGGCAGCCCCGACCACAGGGGGGAGCGCCGGTTCTGGGTGCGGTCCCTGATCGCGTTCAGCGCCTCAGGGGACGGCTCCACGGAGTCGGCCTCCGCGCGCAGGATCGCGCGCAGCCGCTCCTCGGTGCCCTCGTCGAATGGTTCGTTCATGTCGTCTGCTCCAGAACCGAGCGGAGCGCGGCGATGCCCCGTGCCGTATGACTCTTGACGGCGCCGCGGCTGATGCCCATCGCATCGGCGATCTGGGCTTCGGACAGGTCGCCGTAGTAGCGCAGGACGATGGCCTCGCGCTGGCGGGTCGGCAGTTTGCGCAGCGCGGCGATCACCGCGGCGCGCTCCAGCTCGCCCAGGGCGCCGTGCTCGGCGCTGGGTGCGTCGGGCAGGGCCTTGGGGGCGTGCTTCTCCACCACCGCCCGGTGCCGCAGCACCGAGCGCGCGCGGTTGACCACCGATTGGCGCAGGTAGGACAGGGCCTTGTTGGGGTCCCTGAGCCTGCGCCAGGCGCCGTGCATCGCCACGAAGGCGTCCTGGACGACCTCCTCGGCGGTGGCGTGGTCGCGCACGAGGAGGGCCGCCAGCCGCACCAGCGGCCGGTAGTGCTCGCTGTAGAGGCGGGTCACGGCCTGGTCCGCGTCCCACTCGATTGCTGTCGCTGCCGCCGCGGTCGTCCCCGCGACCATGGTCTCCGTCACGTCCGTTCGACGCGCGCCCTTGTCGCCGGGTTTACGAAAGGGCATACCTATTCTTCTCGTTGAGGTGTGTGGTCCTGCTCATGCCACCCCGCGTGCGCCCCGGCGCCGGTCCGCGGGGGAGGGGCCCCGGGGGGTGAGGAGGACGCCATGGGCGAAGCCACGCGAAGGAACAGAATAGCCCGCAACGGCGGCGAATCGCGGAGGGTTCGCCGATTGTGCTTCCCCGCTCCGCGCGGCTGCAACCTCACAGATGGGTCACGGTCCGGGCGTCGGCGCGGGGCGGTCCGCCCGCCGAGCCGCGGCCCACGGTAGGGGAGGGACGGCGCCGCCCGCTCCGGAACGGCGGGAATTCGGTGGCGGAGGAGCACGGTGCAGGAGGAGGCTGGGCCGGGGACGGCGGATCGGGTCCGCCGGGGTCCCCCTCGCCGTCACCGGTCTGCGGCATGATGGGGGCGGGCGCCGAACGCCTCCGGAAGCGCCGGGGGCCGGGGCCGGACCCCGGCAGGGGCGTCCCGAGCAGCCGCGAGCAGCGAGTAGTTGGGAGAGGACACAGGTGGCCCAGAGCGACCCCGAGTGCCTGTTCTGCAAGATCGTCGGCGGAGAGGTGCCGGCCGAGATCGTCCGCGAGGGCGAGCGCACGGTCGCCTTCCGCGACATCAACCCGCAGGCGCCCACGCACGTGCTGGTGATCCCGCGCGAGCACCACCCCGACGTGGCCGCGGCGGCGCGCGCGGGCACCGGCCTGGTCGACGAGATCGCCCGCGAGGCCCAGGAGGTGGCCCGGGGCGAGGGCATCGGGGCCGACTACCGCATGGTGTTCAACACCGGCACCGGGGCCGGGCAGACGGTCTTCCACGTGCACGCCCACGTGCTGGGCGGGCGCGGCATGGAGTGGCCCCCCGGGTAGGTGCCGGTGCGGGCCCAGAGCCCCTAGGAACAAACCGGGCCGGGGGCCCATTGGGATAAGGTGAAGGGGTCGCCGCGAGCGACCACGTGGAACGCGAGAGGCAGGGGCGAGAAGGCCGCAAGGCCGACCCATGGTCGAGACAACGCAGAACAGCACCCAGGTCAAGATCGTCGTGCCGGAAGAGCACATGATGGTCGCCCTGCTCGGTCCCGAGGACGAGCTGCTCCGCACCGTCGAGAGGGCCTTCGAGAGCGACATCCACGTGCGCGGCAACGAGATCACCATCAGCGGCTCCCCCGATGAGACCTCGCTGGTCGTGCGGCTGATCGAAGAGCTGCTGGAGCTGGTGAAGAACGGCACGCACATCACCCCCGACGCGATCGACCGCACCCTGGCGATGCTGCGCTCCCCCTCGGACGAGCGCCCCGCCGAGATCCTGACCGCCGACATCCTGTCGGCGCGCGGACGGACGATCCGCCCCAAGACGCTCAACCAGAAGCGCTACGTCGACGCCATCGACCGGCACACCATCGTGTTCGGCATCGGCCCGGCCGGGACCGGCAAGACCTACCTGGCCATGGCCAAGGCGGTCAAGGCGCTGCAGAACAAGCAGGTCAACCGGATCATCCTGACCCGCCCGGCGGTCGAGGCCGGCGAGCGGCTGGGGTTCCTGCCCGGGACCCTGTACGAGAAGATCGACCCGTACCTGCGGCCGCTCTACGACGCGCTGCACGACATGCTCGACCCGGACAGCATCCCCAAGCTGATGTCGGCGGGCACGATCGAGGTGGCCCCGCTGGCCTACATGCGCGGGCGCACCCTGAACGACTCCTTCATCATCCTCGACGAGGCGCAGAACACCTCGCCCGAGCAGATGAAGATGTTCCTGACCCGGCTCGGCTTCGGCTCCAAGATCGTCGTCACCGGCGACGTCACCCAGGTCGACCTGCCCAGCGGCACCTCCAGCGGCCTGCGGACCATCGAGAACATCCTGTCGGGCATCGACGACATCGGGTTCTGCCGCCTGGCCAGCGAGGACGTGGTCCGGCACAAGCTGGTCAGCGCCATCGTGGACGCCTACGGGCGCTACGACGGCGGCCGCGCCCGCGACCGGGCACCCGGCGGCGGCCGGGACCAGGGGCGGGGACAGGGCCGGGAACAGGGCCGGGGCCGGGGGGCCGAGCACGGCCGCCGGGCCGAGGGCGAATGAGCCCCCGGCGGAGCAGCGGAGCACACGAGTAAGGCGCGCAAGACGATGAGTATCGACGTCGCGAACGAGTCCGGCGTCCCGGTCGACGAGACGGCCCTGTCCGAGCTGGCCCGCTACGTGCTCGACGCGATGCGGGTGCACCCGCTCGCCGAGCTGTCGGTGGTGCTGGTGGACGAGGAGCCCATGGCCGAGCTCCACCAGCGGTGGATGGACCTGCCCGGACCCACCGACGTGATGTCCTTCCCGATGGACGAGCTGCGCCCCGGCGGCCCGGAGCGCACCAGCGACCCGGGCCAGCTCGGCGACGTCGTCATCTGCCCGCAGGTGGCGGCCCGCCAGGCCGAGGAGGGCGGGCACAGCGCCCAGGACGAGCTGGACCTGCTGTGCACGCACGGCATCCTGCACCTGCTCGGCTACGACCACGGCGAACCCGACGAGCGGGCGCAGATGTTCGGCCTGCAGGCCGACCTGCTCATGGGGTGGCGGCCCAGCGCCGCGGAGGCCTCGCGCACCGCCGAGACCCGGGAGGGGTGAGGTGGCCACCGCGCCGGCCGCATTCCTCGCCGCCGCGGCGCTCGGCCTGGCGGCCGCCTTCCTCGTGGCCGCGGAGATCGCCGTCACCCGGGTCGCCGCCGGGGCCGCCGGGCCCGCCGGCGCCCTGCCCGAGCGGCGCCGCGCCCGGCTGGAGGCGCTGACCGCCGACTCGGCGCGCACCCTCAACCTGGTGCTGCTGCTGCGGGTCGCCTTCGAGGTGCTGGCGGTGGTCGCGTTCGCCGCGGGCGCCGTCGCGCTGCTCGGGCCCACCTGGGCGGCGGCCGCCCTGACCGCCGCGGTCATGGTGCCGGTGGACTACGTCCTCATGGGGGTCACCCCGCGGATCCTGGGGCGGCAGTTCTCCGTGGAGGCCGCCGAGGCCACCGCGGTGCTGCTGGCCTGGCCCGCGGTCGTGCTGGGGCCGCCCGCGCAGCTGCTGGTGCGGCTGGGGCGGGGGCTCACCCCGCGCAGCAAGGGCGAGCGCGGCGGGCCGTTCAGCAGCGAGGAGGAGCTGCGGCGGCTGGTCGACCTCGCCGAGCGGGGGCACGTCATCGACGCCGACGAGCGGCAGATGATCCACTCGGTGTTCAAGCTCGACGACACGGTGGTGCGGGAGGTGATGGTGCCGCGCACCGACATCGTCTTCGCCTCCGCCGACGACGACCTGGACGCGTGCCTGTCGCTGGCCCTGCGCAGCGGCTTCTCCCGCATACCGGTCACCGGGCGGGACGAGGACGACGTGGTCGGCATCGTCTACCTCAAGGACCTCACCGCCCGGATGCGCGACCACTGGGCCGGGGCCGAGGCGGCGTCCGGGGACGGCCGGCCGGTGCCGCCGGTGCCTCCGGCGCGCGCGGCCATGCGCCCGGCCTCCTACGTTCCCGACTCCAAGCCCATCGACGAGCTGCTGCGGCAGATGCAGCGCCAGCGCATCCACATGGCGGTGGTGATCGACGAGTACGGCGGCACCGCCGGGCTGGTCACCATCGAGGACATCGTCGAGGAGATCGTCGGGGAGATCACCGACGAGTACGACGACGAGGTGCCGCCCATCCAGGACCTGGGGGAGGGCCGGGCCCGGGTCACCGCGCGGCTGCCCCTGGGCGAGCTCGCCGAGCACTTCGGCGCGGACCTGGACGCACCCGACGTGGACACGGTGGGCGGACTGCTGGCCTACGCGCTGGGCCGGGTGCCGATCAGCGGGTCCCGGGCCGACTACGCTGGTCTGAGGCTCACCGCCGAGGACCCCGCCGGCCGCCGCAACCGGACCGCGACGGTGCTGGTGGAGCGGCTGGACCCGCCACCCGGACCGGACGAAGGAGAGCAGTGACCGACACCAACGCCCCCGAGCTGGGCGCCGAGGACAGCAAGCTCGTCACCCTCGCCCGCGCCTCGCGGGCCCGCACCGGCGCCGCCGAGGGCGCGGCCGTGCGCGACGAGACCGGCCGCACCTACACCGCCGTCACCGTGGACCTGCCGCACCTGCGGCTGACCGCGCTGCAGGCCGCGGTGGCCGCCGCGGTCGCCAGCGAGGCCGAGCACCTGGAGGCCGCCGCGGTGGTGACCGAGGAGGAGGCGCTGCGCGGCGGGGACCGCGACGTCGCCGCCGACCTGAAGACCGGCGTGCTGATCACCGCCGCCCCCGACGGCACCCCGGGCACCGTCGACCGCACCTGACCCGGGCCGGGCGGGGCCCCGCGCCCCGCCCGCCCCACCCCGCACGATTCGAGACATGACGACCATGGACGAGCTCGACCTCGACAGACTCCGCGCCCCGCTGCCGGGCGCCACCGCCGTGCCCGAGGGGTTCCGCAGCGGCTTCGCGTGCTTCGTGGGCCGCCCCAACGTGGGCAAGTCGACCCTGATGAACGCGCTGGTGGGGCAGAAGGTCGCCATCACGAGCAACCGGCCGCAGACCACCCGGCGCACGGTGCGCGGCATCGTGCACCGCGAGGACGCCCAGCTCATCGTGGTCGACACGCCGGGGCTGCACAAGCCCCGCACCCTGCTGGGGGAGCGGCTGGACAGCCTGGTGCGCTCCACCCTGGTCGAGGTCGACACGATCGGGTTCTGCGTGCCCGCCGACGAGCCGATCGGCCGCGGGGACACCTACATCGCCCGCGAGCTGGCCGCCCAGCGCAACACCCCGGTGGTGGCCCTGGTCACCAAGGCCGACAAGGTCGACCGCAAGCGGGTGGCCGAGCAGCTCCTGGCCGTGCAGGAGCTGGGGGAGTGGGCCGACATCGTCCCGGTCTCGGCCGAGAGCGGCGAGAACCTTGAGGAGGCGGCGGGCGTGCTGTGCGCCCGCCTCCCGGAGGGGCCGCCGCTCTACCCCGACGGCGACTTGACCGACGAGCCGGACGAGATGCTGGTCGCCGAGCTGGTCCGGGAGGCCTCCCTGGAGGGCGTCCGCGACGAGCTGCCGCACTCCATCGCGGTCGTGGTCGACGAGATGACCGACCGCCCGAACACCGCCCCGGGCCGCGAGTTCACCGACATCTACGCCTCGCTGTACGTGGAGCGCTCCAGCCAGAAGGCCATCGTCATCGGCACCAAGGGGGCGCGCCTGCGGCACGTGGGCATCGAGGCCCGCCGCCAGATCGAGGCCCTCCTGGGCAGAAGGGTCTACCTGGACCTGAGGGTGAAGGTCGCCAAGGACTGGCAGCGCGACCCGAAGCAGCTCCGGCGCCTGGGCTTCGACCAGCAGACGTAGCGGCCCGAACAGCCCCGGCGGTAGGGCGGACGGGTGAGGCCGGAGCCAGGAACCTGCCGAGCCGACCAGCACCTGACCTGCCCCGCTCGAAAATGCCTTGCTCCCCGGGCTGTGTGCTCGTGACACTCGTCCGGTGAGCGAGTCGACCGGACCGAGCACCGGACTGAGCAGACGCCTCGTCCTCCTCCTGGCGGTCACCTGCGGGGTCGCCGTCGGCAACCTCTACTTCCCCCAGGCCGTCACCCCGCTGATCGCCGAAGGGCTGGGCGCGGCCCCCGAGTCCGCGGCCATGGCGGCGACCGCCGCCCAGCTCGGGTACTCGGCCGGCATCCTGCTGCTCGTCCCCCTCGGGGACCGGCTGCCCAACCGGCCCCTCATCTCCGGTCTCCTCGCCCTCACCGGGCTCTTCCTCCTCGCGGCCGGGCTCTCGCCCGCGCTTGGAGTGCTCGTGGCCGCGGGCGGGCTGGTCGGCACCGCCACCGTCGCCGCGCAGCTCATCGCCCCCATGGCCGCCGGGCTGGCCGCCGAGGACCGGCGCGGGCAGGTGATGGGCACGCTGCTCAGCGGGTCCATCGGGGGCATCCTGCTCGCCCGCGGCTTCGGCGGGGTGCTGGCCGACCACCTGGGCTGGCGCGCCCCGTACCTGGTGGCGGCGGTCGCGGTGCTCCTGCTCGCCGCCGTGCTCGCCCTCGTCCTCCCGGCCACCGCCCCCTCCACCCGCCGGTCCTACCCCTCCCTGGTCGGGGCGGCGCTGCGGCTCCTGCGCACCGAGCCGGACCTGCGCCGCTCCTGCCTCTACCAGGGATGCGTCTTCGGCGCCTTCTCCGCCGCCTGGACCGGTATGGCGCTGGTGGTGACCGGCCCCGTGTACGGGCTGAACGCCTCGACCGTCGGGGTGATGGCGCTGGTCGCGGGTGTCACGATGGTGCTGACCCCGGCAGCCGGGCGCTGGGTGGACCGGAGCGGCCCCGACGCGGTCGGGCTGGTCTGCATGCTCGGCGCGCTGGCCTCGGCCGGGGTGCTCGCCCTGGGGAGCGCGGGCGGCGCGGCCGGCCTCGCCGCCCTGACCGGCGGCATCCTGCTCCTCGACGTGGCCATGCAGTCCGGCATGGTGGCCAACCAGTCCCGGATCTTCGCCCTGCGCCCCGACGCCCGCAGCAGGATCAACACCGCCTACATGACCTGCGCCTTCCTCGGCGGGACCACCGGTTCCTGGCTCGGTGTGCAGGCCCACGCCCTGGTCGGCTGGCCGGGCGTGTGCGCGGTGGCGGCCCTGCTGTGCGCGACGGCGCTGGCGCGGCACCTGGTGCACCTTCGGGCCGGGCGCGGCGCAGGCCCGGTCCTTCCGGCGGACCAGGCGAGGGGCGAGGCCGCCGATCCCGGTGTCTGACGCGGGGCGGCGCGGCGGAGCCCCTCCAGGGGGCGCCGACGGCGCCCGCGGGTCACGCCGACCAGCCCTCGGTGCTGCGGTGTGCATCGAGCCCGGCGGCGGTGAACTCGTCGTGGTCCGCATCGGCGGTGACCCCGAGTTCGCGCAGAGCCCGGTGGACGGGGGTGCCTTCGGCCGGGACCGGTTCGTCGTCCCTCAGGTGCAGCGGCCCCAGGACGATGCTCCCGGCACGCCAGACGGCCGTGTTCTCCTCTCCGGCGCCGACGAAGTACTCGGATTCGAGGAAGGCGACCGTCCCGTTCCGCGACCATCCCGCCAGGAGCCGTTGGAGCCCGGCGGTGAGGGTCCAGAAACCGTGGGGCGGGGGTCCCGGGGCCCCGTCGAGCGCGGCCGGGAGAACGCGGTCCACCGGAAGGAGCGCCAGCCCTTGCCGGAGAGGCGAGATCCGGGCGGAGGGCAGCTCCGCGGCCGCCGCCGTGAGCAGACCGGCGTCGGCCACCACCGCCTTGAGGTCGTAGCCCAATTCCGCCCGCCCGTCAGCTCTGGTGGTTCAGATCCCCGGCCAGGGAGTGGGCCGTGCGCTGCACGATCGGCGCGGCCTTCTCCACGAAGTCCCAGCTCACCCGGGCCTCGGGCCCCGAGATGGACACCGCCATCATCGCCGGGCCGCCCTGCACCGGCACCGCCAGGCACCGGACGCCGATCTCCTGCTCGCCGTCGTCGATGGCGTAGCCGCGGTCGCGGATGCGCCCCATCTCGTCGGCGAAGTCCTCGGGCGTGGTGATGGTGCGGTCGGTCGCCGCGGGCATCCCGGTGCGGCGCACCGTCGCCAGCGCCTCGTCCGGGGGGAGCTGCGCCAGCAGCGCCTTGCCCACGCCCGCCGAGTGCGGCAGCACCCGCCGCCCGACCTCGGTGAACATCCGCATCGCGTGCGGCGAGGGGACCTGGGCGACGTAGACCACCTTGTCGCCGTCGAGCATGGCCAGGTTCGCGGTCTCGCCGAGCTCCTCCACGAGCTGGGCCAGGTGCGGGCGCGCCCAGGTGCCGAGCATCCGCGACGCGCTCTCGCCGAGCCCGATCAGCCGCGGCCCCAGCGCGTACCGCCGCGAGGGGAGCTGGCGCACGTACCCGTTGTCGACCAGGGTGCGGATGATCCGGTGGATCGTCGGCAGCGGCAGCCCCGAGGAGTCGGCCAACTGGCTCAGGGAGATCTCGCCCCCGGCGTCGGCCATGATCTCCAGCAGCGCGAACGCCCGGTCGAGGGACTGCACCCCGCCCGCGCGCGCCCGGGGGGCGCCGTCCGCGGCGCCGTCGATCGAGGTCTGTGACGTTGCCAAAGGTCTCAAGCTCCCATCGCGAGGATCGTGCGGTCTCATTCTGCGATACGGAAGTCGGCCGACGCCAACCGCGCGCCCGCTCACTCCCACCCCCCTCTTGTTGTTCCGAATTGTAGAAGTTAGTGTCCGCTATATAAAAGACCTAGGGGTGGGCGGATTGCCCGCGCCGCCCCCGGGGCACGCCCCGGGGGCACACAGCCACGCGATGAGGAGAGCGCCACGTGGGTGGACTGGAGCCGACGGAGGGTGAACGCTGGGTCGCCGGGGCCGGCCTGGAGGAGATGGGCGACGCCCTCGACGACCGCCTTTCGGCCGCCGACGCCCGGCTGCTGAGCCGGTACCCCGGCGACACCGGGCGCCGCCAGCCGGTGCACACCGTCTACATCCCCGCCGACCAGGTCCGGGCGGGCGTCTGCGACGAGTGGGGCGCCCAGGCCCTGGCCTCCCTCGACGCGTTCGCCCCCGACGCCGCGACCCTGGCCGAGGCCACCGGGATGGACCCCGGGGCGGTCGCCGGCGCGCTCCCCGCGGTGCGGGCCAAGCTCGCCGGGGAGCCGGTCGAGGACCTGCGCATCGACCTGGAGGACGGCTACGGCGACCGGGGCGACGAGCAGGAGGACCGCGACGTCGCCGCGGCCGTGCGCGCCGTGGCCGCCGACCTGTCCTCCGGCCGCGCCCCCGCCTACGTCGGCATCCGGATGAAGGGCATGGAGGCGGCCGGGCGCCGCCGCGGCATGCGCAGCCTGGCCATGTTCACCGGCGGCCTGCTGGAGGCGGCCGGGCGCCTGCCCGAGGGCTTCGTGTTCACCCTGCCCAAGATCACCTCCGTGGAGCAGGTCGAGGCCATGGTGTGGGCCGCCGAGCAGCTGGAGAAGCGGTTCGGGCTGCCCGCCGGGCGCCTCGGCTTCGAGCTGCAGATCGAGACCCCGCAGTCGGTCCTGTCCCCGGACGGCACCACCGCGGTGGCCCGCATGATCCACGCCGGGCAGGGCCGGGTCACCGCCTTGCACTACGGCACCTACGACTACAGCGCCGCCGTGGGCGTGACCGCCGCCTTCCAGAGCATGGCGCACCCGGCCGCCGACCACGCCAAGGCGGTCATGCAGCTCGCCGCCGCCGGGACCGGCGTGTGGCTGTCCGACGGCTCCACCAACATCCTGCCCGTCGGCTCCCGCGAGGAGGTGCACGCCGCCTGGCGCCTGCACGCCGGGCTCGTGCGGCGCTCCCTGGAGCGCGCCTACTACCAGGGCTGGGACATGCACCCGGCCCACCTGCCCACCCGCTACCTGGCGACGTTCGCCTTCTACCGGGAGGCCTTCGGCCCGGCCGCCGCCCGCCTCAAGGCCTACCTGTCGGAGAGCGGGGGCGGCGTCGCCGACGAGCCCGCCACCGCCCAGGCGCTCGCCTCGGCGCTGGTGCGCGGCTGCAACTGCGGCGCCCTCGCCGAGGACGAGGTGGCCGAGGCCACCGGCGTCGGGGCCGAGGTGCTGCGCGGCTTCGCCAACCGCCGGGTGGGCTAGGACGGCCATGGGAGGGACCGGTACCGCCGCTTCGGGCGGGGGACACGCATGGAGGCCCGGTCGCGGCCCCGCTGAGCCGGGGGCCGGACCGCAGGCCGCGCATGCGCCCGTGCCCCTGCCGTCGGGCGGCCCCGGAACCTCCCGCCGAACCGGCGCGTGCTCGGCGGACCGCCCCTGTACGGACGTAGACGGCCGCCTTCCCGCGCGCGCGTGCCGCGCCGCCGTCCGCGGCCGGACGGGCACCGCTCGGCGCGGAAGCACACTGGACGAGACGCTCGCGGGCTGCGCGCCCTGGGGGCTGTGCGCGTGGCGCTTCCAGCTCGCCACCTCGGGGGGAGCCCGGGCTCCGTAGCGCTGTCCTGCCCCGGCCTCCGGCCCCCGCCACGGCCATCCGCCCGCTCCCGGCCTTTGCGCCCGCAGGGCGGCAGGGGACGGGCACAAGCGTGCGCACCGCCGTGAGCGCCCTTGAGCATCCTTGCGCCCACCCCCGGGGGCCGACCGCGACGACCATGGACCGGTCGCACGGGTTCCCACCGGCCGCGTCGGCCGGGCCGAGCGGGAACGACCTGCGACGATGACGACAGAGACAATGGAGAACCATGTCTGGACACGAATTCGACCTCGTCCTGCGCGCCGACCGCGCCGTCACCCCTGAGGGGGAGCGCGCGGTGACCGTGGGCGTGCGCGACGGGCGCATCGCCGCCGTCGAGGACGCCGGCGCCGCCCTGGACGGCGCCCGCACCATCGACGTGGCCGAGGACGAGGTGCTGCTGCCCGGCCTCGTCGACAGCCACGTGCACGTCAACGAGCCCGGCCGCACCGAGTGGGAGGGCTTCGCCAGCGCCACCCGCGCCGCTGCCGCCGGAGGCGTCACCACCATCGTCGACATGCCGCTGAACAGCGTCCCGCCCACCACCACCGCCGAAGGGCTGCGCGTCAAGCGCGGGGTCGCCGAGGGCCAGGTCGCGGTGGACGTCGGCTTCTGGGGCGGCGCCGTGCCGGAGAACAGCGCCCCCGGCGCCACCGGCGAGCTGGCCGCCCTGCACGAGCGCGGCGTCTTCGGCTTCAAGGCCTTCCTCTCGCCCTCGGGCGTCGACGAGTTCGGCCACCTCACCCCCGACCTGTACCGCTCGGCCACCGCCGCCATCGGCGCCCTGGGCGGCCAGATCATCGTGCACGCCGAGGACCCGGGCCTGCTGGCCTCCGCGCCGCAGGCGCACGGCGCCGACTACGCCGACTTCCTCGCCTCGCGCCCCGACGAGGCCGAGCACGAGGCGATCCGGCTGGTCATCGAGACCGCCCGGCGCACCGGCACCCGCTCGCACATCCTGCACCTGTCCACGGCCACCGCCCTGCCGATGATCGAGAAGGCCCGCGCCGACGGGGTCCCGCTCACCGTGGAGACCTGCCCGCACTACCTGACCATCGCCGCGGAGGAGGTGCCCGCGGGCAACACCAGCTTCAAGTGCTGCCCGCCGATCCGCGGCGCCGCCAACCGGGACGCGCTGTGGCGGGCGCTGGCCGAGGGCACCATCGACTGCATCGTCAGCGACCACTCGCCGAGCACCGCCGACCTGAAGACCGACGACTTCGGCAGCGCCTGGGGCGGGGTGGCCGGGCTGCAGGTCGGCTTCCCGGCGGTGTGGACCGAGGCGGCCGGGCGCGGCCACTCCCTCGCCGACGTGGTGGCGTGGATGTCCGCCGGACCCGCGCGGGTGGCCGGGCTGCCCTCCAAGGGCGCCCTCGCGGTGGGCTCCGACGCCGATTTCGCGGTGGTGGCGCCCGAGGCCTCCACCACGATCGACGCCCGCACGCTCCAGCACAAGAACCCGGTGAGCGCCTACGACGGCCGGACGCTCAAGGGCGTCGTGCGCGCCACCTACCTGCGCGGGGACAAGGTCGACCTGGACAAGCCCGCGGGGCGCCTCCTGGACCGTCCCTGAGCGTCCAGCGCCGCTGGGGCGTACGGGAAGGCGCCGAGAGCCTTCCTCTGAGCCGCTGATGCGCCCCTGAGACGGCGAATGGGCCCGGGACACACGTCCCGGGCCCATTCACGTGCGGTCCCTCCACGGAGCGCCCACGGTGCCCAGCGCCCTCACGTCCCGGCGTCCGGGACGCTCCTGCGGCGGCCTCCGGAGCGGCGCTCCGGAGCCCCCGCCCCGCCTACTCGGTGTCCTTGGCCAGCTCCTCTCCCGGCCCGTGCGGATCGGGCGCCCGGTAGGCGGCGTCCGCCGACTCGGTGTACTTGGCCTCTCCCGGCCCCGCCGTGCGCAGCTCCCCGCCGTCGATCTCCGGGTGCGTCTGCGCCCTCGGCCTGCCGATGACGTTGAAGCAGATGTTCAACACGATCGCCACGAGCGCCGCGCCCACGATGCCCGAGTGCAGCACCAGCGCCACCTGGGGCGGGAAGCCTTCGTAGAACTCCGGCACCGCCATCGGGATGATGCCGAAGCCCAGCGACGTGGCCACCAGGATCAGGTTGAGGTTGTTGTCGAAGTCGACCTTGGCGAGCGTGCGCACGCCGCTGGCGGCCACCGAGCCGAACAGCACCAGCCCGGCCCCGCCCAGCACCGGCATGGGGATGGCGGCCACGACCCGGCCCAGCACCGGGAACAGCCCCAGCACGATCAGGATGCCCGCACCGGTGGCGACCACGTACCGGCTCCGGATCCTGGTCAGCGCCAGCAGCCCGATGTTCTGCGCGAACGAGCTGCCCGGGGTGGAGTTGAGCAGCGGACCGATGATCGAGGCGCTCACGTCCGCCCGCAGGCCCGCCGAGATGCGCTTGGCGTCCACCTTCGACCCGGTGATCTCGCCGACCGCGATGATGTGCGAGGCGCCCTCGGTGAGCACCACCAGCATGATCACGCACATCGTCAGGACGGCCGCCACGTCGAAGGCGGGCATCCCGAAGTGGAGCGGCGAGCCGAGCGCGAAGTAGGCGCCGTCGGGCACCGACCCGAAGTCGGTCTTGCCGAACGGCAGCGCGATCAGCGTCCCGGCGATGAGCCCCAGCAGGATGGAGACCCGGCCGAGCAGGCCGGGCAGCACCCGGGAGAACAACAGCACCAGCGCCAGGGTGGCCCCGGCCAGTGCCAGGTCGCCCATGGAGGGGTGGCCCGACTCGGCGCCGTCGACCACCCACCCGGCCGCCACCGGCATCAGCGACAGCCCGATGACGGTGATGATGCTCCCGGTCACCTGGGGCGGGAAGAACCGCACCAGGTGGCCGAAGAACGGGGTCAGGCAGAGGGCGAACACGCCGCCAACCAGTGAGGCGCCGAAGACCACCGGCAGCCCCTGCTCGGCGGCGATGGCGGTCATCGCCGACACCGGGACGAACGAGGAGGCGACGACGATGGGCAGCTGGGCGCCCATGCGCCAGGGGCCCAGGCTCTGCAGCAGGGTCGCGATGCCCGCGACCAGCAGCGCGCCGCTGACCAGGATGCCCAGGTCGGACGGGTCGAGCCCGGCGGCGCCGCCGATGACCAGCGCGGGGGCGACCGCGCCGGCGTACATGGTCAGGATGTGCTGCAGCCCGTAGAGCAGCAGCAGCTTCGGGGGGAGTCTCTCGTCTTCAGGGCGGTGGGGGGTGGCGGTGTCTCCCTCGGCTCCGGCTTTCGTTGTGGCCCGGGTGTCATGGTCCGGTTTTCCGAATCTCATGGCCAGTTTCCAGCCTTCGGTCTTGGGTTCGCACCGTCCCGAGGTGCGGGGCACTCCACCCTGGGGGACACCGTCCCGGGGTGCGGTCGAACCCGGTGTGTGGGAAGGGCGGGCGGCCCGGTCGCGCCCTGAGGTCCGGGGCCGCCCGGCCGGCGCGTCAGCCGCCCTCGGGGCGGGCCGACGGTGCGGTTGCCGGCGGTGCGGCGGGGGCGCCTGCGGACACCTCCGCCGCGCCGCCGCCGGGGACCTCGCCCCCGGCGGCGGAGGATTCGCGGCCGCGTCTGCCGCGGCCCAGGGTGAAGAGCATGTTCAGGCCGATCGCGACCGCGGAGGCCCCGACGATGCCCGAGTGCAGCACGGTCGCCGCCCAGCCCGGCAGCCCCTCGTAGAAGTGGGGGAAGAGCATCGGGGTGAGCCCGGCCGCCAGGGAGGCGCCCACGAGCACCAGGTTGAGCTGGTCGGTCAGGTCGGCCTCGGCGATGGTCTTGACGCCGCTGGCGGCCACGGTGCCGAACAGCACCAGCCCGGCCCCGCCCAGCACCGGCATGGGGATGGCGGCCACGAACCGCCCCAGCACCGGGAACAGGCCGAGCGCCACCAGCAGGGCGCCCGCCCAGGCCACGACGAACCGGCTGCGCACGCGGGTCATGGCGACCAGCCCGATGTTCTGGGCGAAGGAGGAGACGGGGAAGGTGTTCAGGACCGGGGCGAGCGTGGACGACAGCGCGCTGGCCCGGATGCCGTCGGAGATGCGGCGCCGGTCGATGCGGGCGCCGACGACGGCGCCCACGCCCATGATGTTGGCGGTCCCCTCGGTGAGTACCACGAGCATCACGATGCACATGGTGACGATCGCGGCGGGGTCGAAGGCGGGCATCCCGTAGTGGAAGGGCTCGGGCAGGGCGAACACCGGGCCGTCGAGCACCCGGGAGAAGTCCGTGCGGCCGAAGGCGGCGGCGACGGCGGTGCCCGCGGTCAGGCCGATGAGGATCGCGAACCGGCCCAGCACCCCGGGGACCCGGTTCAGCGCCAGGACCAGCGCCAGGGTCCCCAGGCCCAGGGCGAGGTCGGCGTTGGCGGGGGTGCCTCCCGTGCCGCCGTCGACGATCCAGCCGATCGCGACGGGGAACAGGGAGAGCCCGATGACGGTGACGATGGTCCCGGTGACGATGGGCGGGAAGAAGCGCACCAGGGACCCGAAGAACGGGGTGATCGCCAGGGCGAACAGGCCCGCGGCGAGGCTGGCGCCGAACACGGCGGGCAGCCCGCCGTCGGCGGCGATGGACTCCATGGCGCCGACCGGGACGAAGGTGGCGCCGACCACGATGGGCAGCTGCGAGCCCAGGCGCAGGCGGGGCGGGCCCAGCGTCTGCAGGAGGGTGGCCAGCCCGGCCAGCAGGGTGGTGGCGGCGATCATCACCGCGGTCTCGGCGGAGCCGAGCCCGGCGGCGGTGCCGATGATCAGCGGCGGGGTGATCAGACCCGCGTACATGGTCAGCAGGTGCTGCAGCCCGCCGACGACGTACTGGCCGATGCTCAGGCGCCGGTCTTCGGGGCGGGGTGAGGGGACGCCGCGGGCGTCCTCGCCGGATGGGTCGTTCGGCATGGGAGGTGACCTGTCCCGTGTGTCAATGACAGGTCGCGGCCTCGGGAGCGGGGCCGGCGGCCTGGATGCGGGTACGCGTGCGGGCCGCGGCGCCGGTCGGGCGGACCGGCGGGCGGCGGTGCGATTCGCGGTGGGGCGCCCGGCCCCTGTGCGGGGCCGGGACGCCGGACGGCGCCGCGGGCCCCGCGCAGGAGGCGGGGCCCGGCGCACGGGCCCTAAACGAAGCCGGGGACGGTCTCCCATGCGCGGCCGGCCTCGGGGGCGTCGTCGCGCTCGACGACGGCCTCGATCAGGCCGTAGGGGCGGTCGGCGGCGAAGAACACCTCGTTGGGGTTGTCCAGGCCGAACGGCGACAGGTCCACCAGGAAGTGGTGGTTGTTGGGCATGGAGAACTTGATCTCGGCGATCTCCGGGTGGGCCTCCAGGACGGCCTTGCCCATCGCGTAGAGGGTCTGCTGCAGCGCGAGGCTGTGCGTCTCGGCGAAGGCCTCCAGGGCGAGGGCCTTCACGGACGCATAGGTCTTGTCCCAGTCGAGGTCGGTGCCGATGGAGCGCCAGCGGGCGGTGACGTCGGTGGCCAGGATCCGGTCGTCGGTCTCGGCCAGGGTGGTGTACCTGGTCTTCGGGTAGCCGTGGAACTCCGACCCGGTCGACTTGAGCACGGTGAGCCCGGAGAAGCCGGACACCACCCACTCCTTCTCGCCGTCCTTGGTCACCACGGCGGTGCGCACCTCGGCGCCGGAGCGCACGAACGCGTGGTCGTGGGGGCCCTTGCCGGTGGAGATGCGCTCCCAGGAGTACTCCTCGACCTCCTGGCGCGCGCCGTGCACGTAGTCGTGCCCGTCGACGAAGTGGCGGGCCATCTTGAGGGCGAAGTCCTCGATGGCGCCGACGCCGCCCCATTCCTTGGCCTTGGCGTAGACCGTGTTCTTCTGGGTGTCGGTGGGAAGGCACGTGGCGTTGTCGCCTTCGGTGTGCACCGATTCCAGGTCGCCGCGGAGCTGGGAGCTGTAGTTGATGTCCTTGATGCTGTGCACCGGGGTCTCCCGGTTCACGTGCACCAGGCGGACCTCGGCCTTGCCGTACTGGTTGTCTCCGAGTCGGATGCCCATGTGGGTCGTCTCCTGATTTCTGTGCTCGAAACGCTTTTCACAGAAGTGCCGTTGCCGCTCGGGGCCCGCCTTTCGGGCCGGTGTCGGGGAAGGTGAGCGGGCGGCGTGCGACGAGGGAGGACCGCTGTGGTCATGCGGAAGGACCTGTCACCGCACTCGGATGGGAGGGTGCCTCTCCGGTTCTGCTGTCAGGACCCCCTGTAGGTCGAGAAGGCGAACGGGCTCAGCAGCAGCGGGACGTGGTAATGGGCGTCCTCGTCGGCCAGCTCGAACGCGATGGTGACGTCGGGGTAGAACCCCTTCTGCCCGGTGCGCCCGAAGTAGGCCGCGGTGTCGAAGACGACCCGGTAGGTCCCGGCGGCGAGCTGGTCGGGGCCCAGGTCGGGCACCCGGCCGTCCTCATTGGTGGTTCCGGCGGCGACGGTCTCGTAGGCCGACCGGTCGGCGTCGGCGGCGGCCTCGAGCCGGACCGGGACCCCCGCGGCGGGGCGGCCCAGGGCGGCGTCGAGGACGTGCGTGGTCACATGGCTCATGCGTCGTCCAGCACCTTTTCCACGCGCAGCAGCGCGATCTTGCGGAACTCCCCGCCCACGACCTCCTTCTCCCGCGCCGGGTCGTTGTCCAGGCGGGTCTTCAGGTCGGCGAGGAGGTCTTCGGGCGAGCGGCCGCTGGCGCACACCAGGTAGATGTGGCCGAACCGCTCCTCGTAGGCGGCGTTGGCGGCCTTGAATGCCTGCTCGGTGTCCTGCCCCCCGGCGGTGACCGCGGCCTGTTCGCCCCGGGACCACCGGGACTCGGTGTCCTTGCCGGAGGCCTTCTCGCCGATCCGGGGGTGGCGGGACAGGGCCGCGTCCACCTCGGCGGCGGTGAGCGGGCTGGCGTGCGCGTCGGCGGCGGCCAGCAGCGCCTCCCGGGTGGCGAAGGGCCGTTCGGCGTCGAGCGCCTCGACCCACCGGTCCACGTTCAGGCAGCGCGCGAACTCTTCGCGGAAGGCCGGCGAGGACAGCGCGTTGACCCGGTCGAGCCCCGGGTCCCCGGCGGCCCGGGGCGTCGGGGATTCGGGCATGGCGGCTCGCTTCCTTGTGTCGGTCCGGCCCGCGGGGCGGCGGGGCAGGGGCGTCCCTCGGCGGTGCCCGGCCGGGCTCCGCCCGGGCGCGCTCGGCCGGTGTGCGGCCGGTGGCTGGTGCGCGTTCACCCGCTGCTCCCCGCTCCGGCGAGCGGATTTCGTAGAGCAGAAACTCACTTTTACATCTCGGACTGTAGCCCCGGTCACAGTGGGGTTGTCAACACGGGTGCGGGACCGGACCGGCGCCGGGGCGCCTACGGGGCCCGTGACCACCGGTGTACCCGTCCGTGGGCCGTGTCATATGTGAGCTGTGTCCCATGGAGTGACCTTATGTGCGTGATGGGGCCAGGTGGGCGGATCGCCGAAGGGGAGTTGACAACCCCGGGTGCGGGACGCAGACTCGAATCATTCCTTCAAGTGAAAAGTACTTTCCACATTACGAAAGGGGAGGGCGCGACATGAGCCACTCGCTGCGCTACACGGTGAACTGCTCGCTGCTGTTCACCGAGCTGCCGCTCAACGAGCGTCCCGCCGCGGCCCGCGCGGCCGGCTTCGACGCCGTGGAGTTCTGGTGGCCCTTCGCGAGCCCCGTCCCGGCCGACCGCGAGGTCGACGCCTTCGTCCAGGCCATCGCCGACGCGGGCGTCCACCTGAGCGGCCTCAACTTCTTCGCCGGGGAGCTGCCCGGCCCCGACCGCGGGGTGCTCTCCCAGCCCTCCCGCGCCCAGGAGTTCCGCGACAACCTCGACGTCGTCGTCGGCATCGCCCGCCGCACCGGCACCAGGGCCTTCAACGCCCTCTACGGGCTGCGCCAGGACGGCGTCGACCCCGCCGAGCAGGACCGCGTCGCCCTGGAGTCGATCGTCGCCGCCGCCGAGGCCGTCGAGTCCGTCGACGGCACCGTCCTNGGTCAGCGGCTGGGAGGGGTACCCGGTGAAGACGGCCGCCGACGGCCTGGAAGTGGTCGGCAAGGCGCGCGCCGCCGGTGCGGCCAACACCGCCCTGCTGGCCGACTTCTTCCACCTGGCCGTCAACGGCGACGACGTGGCCGCCGCCGTGCGCGACCACGCCGCCGAGTTCGGGCACATCCAGATCGCCGACGCCCCCGGCCGCGGCGAGCCCGGCACCGGCGAGCTGCCCATCCAGGAGCTTCTCGCCGCCGCCCAGGTCGGCGGCTACGACGGCTACGTGGGCCTGGAGTACAAGCCGACCGTGCCCACCGCCGAGAGCTTCGGCTGGATCGGCCGCTGACCCGCCGCCCGCGCAGACCACAGACCCGGAAGGAAACAGCCACATGTCCCAGCCGCGCACCATCGCCTTCATCGGCCTCGGCATCATGGGCCTGCCCATGGCCGTCAACCTCGCCAAGGCCGGCTACGAGGTCACCGGATACAACCGCAGCCCCGAGAAGGCGCGGAAACTCGCCGAGCAGGGCGGCAAGGCGGCGTCCTCGGTCGCCGAGGCCGTCTCCGGCGCCGACGCCGTCATCACGATGGTCCCCGACTCCCCGGACGTCGAGGAGGTGCTGCTGGGCGAGGACGGCGTCTACGCCAACGCCCGCTCCGGCGCCCTGGTCATCGACATGAGCACCATCCGCCCGGACGTGGCCCGCGACGTGGCCGCCAAGGGCGCCGAGCGCGGCTTCCGGGTCCTGGACGCCCCGGTCAGCGGCGGCGAGGCCGGTGCCGTCGAGGCGAAGCTGTCCATCATGGTCGGCGGAGCCCAGGAGGACTTCGAGGCGGCCCGCCCGCTCTTCGACGTGCTGGGCACCACCCCGGTGCTGGTCGGCCCCTCGGGCGCCGGGCAGACCGTCAAGGCCGCCAACCAGCTCATCGTGGCCGGAAACATCCAGCTGGTCGCCGAGGCGCTGGTCTTCCTGGAGGCGCACGGCGTCGACACCGAGGAGGGCCTCAAGGTCCTCAACGGCGGCCTCGCGGGCAGCACCGTGATGACCCGCAAGGGCGGGGGCATGCGCAACCGGGAGTTCGCTCCGGGCTTCCGGATCGAGCTGCACGACAAGGACATGAAGATCGTGACGACCGCGGCCCGTGAGGCCGGTGTGTCGATCCCGCTGGGGGCGCTGGTGGCGCAGTTCGTGGGCGCCCTCAAGGCCCAGGGCCACGGCGGCCTGGACCACTCCGCGCTGCTGAAGCTCGTGGAGCAGCTCTCCGGCGAGAAGAAGCAGTAGGAAAAGGGTTCCCGCCGCGGGACGGCCGTGGACGGTTCGCGACTTACGTGTGTGTGCTCAGCGCGAACCGCCGAGGCCTGGGTGTTGGCCGCACCCTTGGTCCCGCAGGCGGGCCCATCGACCCCCCTAGCACTGAAGGGTTCACAGCAAATGGTACAGATGCCCGCGATGAACGCGGCCGTCGAGGTCCTGAAAGACGAGGGCGTCGACACCGCCTTCGGCTGCCCCGGCGCCGCGATCCTCCCCTTCTACAAGGCCCTCGAGCAGGTCGGAGGGATCGAGCACCTGACGGTCCGCCACGAGGAGGGCGCGACCCACATGGCCGACGGCTGGGCCCGCACCACCGGCAGGGTGGGCGTGGCCATCGGCACCTCCGGCCCGGCCGGGACCAACATGATCACCGGCCTGTACACCGCGATGGCCGACTCCATCCCGATCGTGTGCATCACCGGGCAGAACCGCACCGACCTGCTGGACAAGGAGGGCTTCCAGGCGGTCGACATCGTCGAGATCGCCAAGCCCGTCACCAAGTGGGCCGTGCAGATCAAGGAGCCCGGGACCGCCCCGTGGGTCTTCCGCGAGGCGTTCCGGATCGCCCGCGAGGGCCGCCCGGGGCCGGTGCTCATCGACATCCCGCTGGACGTCGCCCAGCAGGAGATCTCCTACGACCCCGCCATCGACGCCCCGCTGCCGGTCAACGACGTCGTCCCGCACCGCCCGCGGGTCGAGCGCGCGCTGGACATGCTGCTGGAGGCCGAGCGGCCGCTCATCCTCGCCGGCGGCGGCATCATCATCTCCGAGGCCTCCGAGGAGCTGACCGAGCTCGCCGAGCTGCTGCGGGTCCCCGTCCAGGTGACCCTCATGGGCAAGGGCTCCTTCGACGAGGACTCCGAGCTGTACGCGGGCATGACCGGCGTGCAGACCTCCCAGCGCTACGGCAACGCCTCCTTCCTGGAGTCGGACCTGGTACTGGCGGTGGGCGCGCGCTTCGCCGACCGGCACACCGGCGCCATCGACGTCTACCGGGGCGACCGGACGTTCATCCACGTCGACATCGAGGCCACCCAGCTGGGCCGGGTCTTCGAGCCCGACCTGGGCATCGTGTCCGACGCCAAGCTGTTCCTGCGCGAGCTCATCGACGCCGCCAGGAAGCGCTCCGCCAAGGCGCGGGTCGGCGCCTGGATCGAGCGGGTGGGCGAGCTCAAGCGGACCCTGGGCCGACGCGAGGACTTCGACAGCGTGCCGATCAAGGCCCCGCGCGTCTACAAGGAGATCAACGAGGTCTTCGGCGAGGACGCCTACTTCGTCACCGCCATCGGCCTCTACCAGATCTGGGGCGGCCAGCACCAGAAGGCCTACAAGCCGCGCCACTACCAGATCTGCGGCCAGGCGGGCCCGCTCGGCTGGGAGATCCCCGCGGCCATCGGCGTCAAGAAGGCGCTCAAGGAGACCGAGCCCGACGCCGAGGTGGTCGGCGTCGTCGGCGACTACGGGTTCCAGTACATGGTCGAGGAGCTGGCCGTCGCCGCCCAGTACGACGTGCCGTTCGTGATCATCATGCTCAACAACGAGTACCTGGGGCTGATCCGCCAGGCGGAGATCCCCTACGACATGAACTACCAGGTCGACATCCACTACGACGACCACGGCACGGACAGCGTCAAGATCATGGAGGCCTACGGGTGCTCCGGGCGCCGCGTCTTCGACCCGTCGGAGATCCGCGAGTCCATCGAGTGGGCCCGCAAGCAGGCCCAGTCCACCTCCCGGCCCGTGCTCGTGGAGATCATGATCGAGCGCGAGGCCAACACTCCGCACGGCCCGGCGATCGACGCCGTGAAGGAGTTCGAGCCCGCCCCTGAGGCATAGGGGCGCACGGGACGGGGGCGCGGCGGCCGCGGAGGCGGAAGGCCGCCCGCCCCTTCCAGACCGGTTGCGTCGGTGGCCGCTTGGCCGGGCCACCGCCGCACACCGGCACACGGCGGGGCGCATCGGTGGTCACTTGGCCGGATCACCGCGGCGCCCCGCCGCTTCCGTCTTCACCGGCGCCCCCCGGGAAACCCGGGAATCAGGGGGCCGTTCCTCACTCCGCGTCCACAGGTCTGCTACTGTGTCCAACGTTATGCTGCGCGAGCTGCTCCTCCTTAGCGGCCGCGGCGGGGGTCGCTAGAGGTCGACTCCCTCGCCGCGGGGCTTCGGCATGCTCTTGTCGGCCGTTTCGACACCGCGTGATCTTTTCCTGAGGAGCCTTTTCCATGGTGCCGCAGCAGCAGCCCAGTGGTATGCCTTTCCAGCGCTACACCCCCTTCACCCCGGTCGACCTGCCCGACCGCACCTGGCCTTCCAAGACCATCGACGCCGCGCCCCGCTGGCTGACGACCGACCTGCGCGACGGCAACCAGTCGCTGATCGAGCCGATGGACGCCGAGCGCAAGCACGAGATGTTCGACCTGCTGGTGCGCATGGGGTACAAGGAGATCGAGGTCGGCTTCCCCTCGGCCAGCCAGACCGACTTCGACTTCGTACGCGCCCTGATCGAGCAGGACCGCATCCCCGCCGATGTGCAGATCTCGGTGCTGACGCAGGCCCGCGAGGACCTGATCGAGCGCACCGTGCAGTCCCTGGTCGGCGCCGAGCGCGCCACCGTCCACCTGTACAACGCCACCGCCCCGATGTTCCGCCGCGTCGTCTTCGGCGTGGACCGCGAGGCCTGCAAGCAGATCGCCGTCGAGGGCACCCGCCACGTGATGCGTTTCGCCGAGAAGTACCTGGCGGACAGTGCGTACGTGGGCTACGAGTACTCGCCGGAGATCTTCATCGACACCGAGATGGACTTCGCCCTGGAGGTGTGCGAGGCCGTCATGGACGAGTGGGGGCCCGGCCCGGGGCGGGAGATCATCCTGAACCTGCCCGCCACCATCGAGCGCGCCACCCCCAACGTCTACGCCGACCAGATCGAGTGGATGAACCGGAACCTGTCCCGGCGCGAGCACGTGTGCCTGTCGGTGCACCCGCACAACGACCGCGGCACCGGCGTGGCCTCGGCCGAGCTGGCCGTGATGGCCGGGGCGGACCGGGTCGAGGGGTGCCTGTTCGGGCACGGCGAGCGCACCGGCAACGTCGACCTGGTCACTTTGGGCATGAACCTGTTCAGCCAGGGCGTGGACCCGATGGTGGACTTCTCCGACATCGACGAGGTGCGGCGCATCACCGAGCACTGCACCCAGCTGCCGGTGGCCCCGCGCCACCCCTACGGCGGCGACCTGGTCTACACGGCCTTCTCCGGCTCGCACCAAGACGCGATCAAGAAGGGCTTCACCGCCCTGGAGGCCGAGGCCCAGGCGGCCGGGGTGCCGGTGTCCGAGCACGCCTGGGGCGTGCCCTACCTGCCGATCGACCCCAAGGACGTGGGCCGCGACTACGAGGCGGTCATCCGGGTCAACAGCCAGTCCGGCAAGGGCGGGGTGGCCTACGTGCTGCAGCGCGACCACGCCCTGGACCTGCCGCGGCGGCTGCAGATCGAGTTCTCCCACGTCATCCAGGGCCACACCGACACCGAGGGCGGGGAGTTCAGCGCGGAGAAGATCTGGGAGGTCTTCCGCGACACCTACCTGTCCGAGGAGGGGCGCGCCGGGGTGCTGGCGCACCGCTCGCAGAACGGCGACGACGGGTACCGCATCGAGGCCGACGTGCGCCTGGACGGGCAGATCCGGGAGATCACCGGCACCGGGCAGGGGCCGCTGTCGGCCTTCTGCGACGCCCTGGCCCAGGTCGACGTGAAGGTCCGGGTGGTCGACTACGTCGAGCACGCGATGAGCGAGGGCAGCGACGCCCGCGCCGCCGCCTACGTCGAGGCCGAGGTGGACGGAACGGTGGTGTGGGGCGTGGGGGTGCACCACAACATCACCACCGCGTCGCTGAAGGCGGTGTGCAGCGCGGTCAACCGCGCCGCGGCGGCGCGCGAGTAGCGCCGGAGCACGAACGGAGGGCGCTTCGGGACCCGGTCCCGGGCGCCCTCCGGCGTTCGGGACCGCTCGGGCCGCCGCCGCGGCGCTCCCCTCAGGAGAAGCCGAAGTTCTGCGCCCAGTACCCGTCCGTCTCGCCGACGCCGACGGCCGTGAAGTCGCAGTTGAGGATGTTCTTGCGGTGGCCCTCGCTGTTCATCCAGCCGTCCATGACCGCTTCGGCCGACGTGTAGCCCGCCGCCACGTTCTCCCCGCCCCAGGCGGTGTACCCGGCCTCGGCGGCGCGCTCGGCGGGGCCGACGCCCTCCGGTGTGTCGTGCGACATGTAGTCGCGCCGCGCCATGTCCGTGCTGTGCTTCTGCGAGGCGTCGGTCAGCTTGGCGTCGACCCGCAACGGCCCGCACCCGGCGTCCGCGCGCTCGTCGTTGGCCAGCGACACCACCTCGCGGGTGAGCGCGGAGCCCGCGTCCTGGGCGCCGGAACCGCCACCGGGGCCGCCGGAGTCCCCGGACGAGGAGCCCGGCGCGCCGTCCCGGCGGTCGTCCCCGCCGTCTTCGGAGGGCTCTTCGGAGGCGCTCACGCTGTCCTTGCCGGAGGAGGCCGAGCCCGCGCCGCCGTCATCGCCCCCGGAGCCCTCGGCGCCGCCCCGACCGCCGGAGCCGCCCTGGGCACCCGCCCCGCCCTGCGCCCCTCCACCGTCCTCGGAGTCGGCGAAGAAGTCGTCGGCGGCGGGAGGGAGGCCGTCGTCGGCGCCGGTCCCGGCCGGGGAGCCGGAGCCGCCGCCGGGCATCGCGGCCTGCCATGCCGGGCCGGGGCCGCCCGCCGTGGCCAGCACCAGCGCCGCGGCGGTGCCCAGGCCGACCGGCAGGGCCAGCACGGTCGCCAGCATCACGCGCCGACCGGTGCGCGGCCCGCGCCCGGCCTCGGCCGATCGCCCGCGGCGGCGGGCCTCGCGCCGGTCGCGCGGGCCGTGCCTTCGGCGTCCTCGTCCCATCGGGTCCTCCCGTTACTCGGGTGGGAAGCGGGGTGTGCGCGTGATCGTAGAGCAATATGGCCGATTTGCCGATATGGCGGGGGTTGTCGCAGTTCGGCGGGGTGGCGCCGGGCCGAACCGGGCGGGGCGCCCCGCCCGGTTCGGCCCGGCGCCGCGTATCCGCGACAATGGGAAGGTGAGCCTTTACCGCGACGAGGGGGTCGTCCTCCGCACCCAGAAACTGGGGGAGGCCGACCGCATCGTGACCCTGCTGACCCGGCGCACCGGACTGGTGCGCGCGGTCGGCAAGGGGGTGCGCCGCACCAAGTCGCGCTTCGGGGCCCGGCTGGAGCCCTTCAGCCACGTCGACCTGCAGCTCTACACCGGCCGCACCCTCGACGTGATCACCCAGGCCGAGACGGTGCGCCCCTACGGTGAGCGCATCGTCGCCGACTACGCCCGCTACACCGCGGCCACCGCCATGCTGGAGACGGCCGAGAAGGTGGTGGCGGTCGAAAAGGACCCGGCGCTGCGCCAGTTCCTCCTGCTCATCGGCGCGCTGCGTACGCTGGGCGAGGGGGTGCACGAGCCGAGGCTGGTGCTCGACGCCTATCTGCTGCGGTCGCTGGCCGTGGCGGGGTACGCGCCCGCGCTGGGCGAGTGCGCCCGCTGCGGCGGCGCCGACCCGCGCGGGTTCGCCGTGCACGCCGGGGGAGCGGTGTGCGGGGTGTGCCGCCCGCACGGGTCGGTCCACCCCGCGCCGGAGAGCGTCGCGCTGATGGGCGCGCTGCTGGGCGGGGACTGGGAGGCGGCCGACGCCAGCGCGGAGCGGCACCGGAGCGAGTGCAGCGGCCTGGTCGCCGCCTACCTGCAGTGGCACCTCGAAAACGGAATCCGATCCCTGCGCCTAGTGGAGCGTTCGTGAGCCTGTTCAACCCGTCCGCGTCCAAGTCCGGCCGGGGCTATGAGCCCCCGTCGCCGCACCCCAGCGGGGCGCGTCCGCCGGTACTGCCCAAGGCCGTGGTCCCCAAACACGTCGCCATCGTCATGGACGGCAACGGCCGCTGGGCCAAGGAGCGCGGGCTGCCCCGCACCGAGGGGCACAAGGCGGGCGAGGGCTCCCTGTTCGACGTCATCGAGGGCGCCCTGGAGATGGGGATCCCCTACCTGTCGGCGTACGCCTTCTCCACCGAGAACTGGAAGCGCTCGCCCGAGGAGGTGCGCTTCCTCATGGGGTTCAACCGCGACGTCATCCGCCGCCGCCGCGACGAGCTGCACGCCATGGGCGTGCGCGTGCGCTGGGCCGGGCGGCGCGGACGGCTGTGGAAGAGCGTCATCTCCGAGCTGGAGGACGCCGAGGAGATGACCAAGGACAACACCGCGCTCACCCTGCAGTTCTGCGTGAACTACGGGGGGCGCGCCGAGATCGTCGACGCGGCGGCCGAGCTGGCCCGCGCCGCAGCCGAAGGGCGCATCGACCCGGCCAAGATCTCCGAGTCCGACTTCGCCGCCCGCCTGGACGAGCCGGGCGTACCCGACGTCGACATGTTCCTGCGGTCGTCGGGCGAGCAGCGGTTCTCCAACTTCCTGCTCTGGCAGTCGGCCTACGCCGAGTTCGTGTTCCTGGACACCCTCTGGCCCGACTTCGACCGGCGCCACCTGTGGCACGCCTGCGAGGTCTACGCCTCTCGGGACCGCCGCTACGGCGGTGCCGAGCCCAACCCGCTGCCCGGGCCCTCCGGGGCGGCCGACCGGGCACGCGCGGACCAGGGGGAGGCGGCCGAATGAGCGCGGCCGAGGAGGCCCACACGGCGGCCGACCTGCTCGCACGCACGCCGCTCACCTACGTGGCGGTGGGTGACAGCTTCACCGAGGGCGTCGGCGACCCGGGGCCGGACGGCGCCTACCGCGGCTGGGCCGACCGGTTCGCCGAGCACCTGGCCGAGGCGGTGCCGGAGGTGCGCTACGCCAACCTGGCGGTGCGCGGCAAGCTCATCCGGCAGATCATGACCGACCAGCTGCCCCGCGCGCTGGAGCTGGAGCCGGACCTGGTCACCCTGTGCGCGGGCGGCAACGACCTGCTGCGCCCCGGCGCCGACCCCGACGCCCTCGCCCGCATCCTTGAGCACGCCGTCCGGCGGCTGCGCGCCCAGGGCGCCGAGGTGGTGCTCTTCACCGGGGTGAACGTCTCCGGCGGGTACATGCGGGCCCGGATCGGCCACTTCGCGCGCTTCTATCTGAACATCCGCTCGATCGCCGACCGGCACGGCTGCCGTGTCGTCGACCAGTGGTCCATGGCGGCGCTGACCGACCCGCGCGCCTGGGACGACGACCGGCTGCACATGTCGCCCGAGGGGCACCGGCGCCTGGCGCTGAAGGTGTGCGAGGCCGTCGGCGTCCCGGCGGAGGGCTCCTGGAGCGAGCCCTGGCCCCCGGCGCCGCCCGCGGACGGGCGCGCCGAGGCCGCCCGGGAGAATTTGCGNCTGGGCGCGGGAGTTCCTGGTGCC
>NZ_ANBH01000163.1 GCF_000341185.1 Nocardiopsis chromatogenes YIM 90109 | reverse complement strand
GTGGATCGGGCGGCGCCTGACCGGCCGCTCCTCGGGCGACGGTGTGCGGCCCAAGCGGCCCGACGCGCTCCCGCTGCGCCCGCAGGCCCCCGCCGACCAGTGACGCGGAGTGACCGCCCGATGTGCACGGGACCGTGACGGCCGTTACAAAACTGATCAGAACCGTAACCTACTGTCGCGTAACCAGGGGTCCGCGGGGCATCATCGACCCATGAGCGGCTTGGACACGGGGCAGGACATCATCTCCTATGTGGCTCTCGGTGACAGCTTCACCGAGGGCCTGGACGATCCCTATCCGGACAGCGACCGCACCCCCGACGGGCGGTTCCGCGGCTGGGCCGACCGGCTGGCGGAGCACCTGGCCGAGGCGGTGCCGGAGGTGCGCTACGCCAACCTGGCGGTGCGCGGCAAGCTCATCCGCCAGATCGTGCGCGACCAGCTCCCGCGCGCCGTCGAGCTGCGCCCGGACCTGGTCACCCTGTGCGCGGGCGGCAACGACATCATCCGCCCCGGGAGCGATCCCGACCAGGTCGCCGAGATCTTCGAGGGCGCGGTCCAGCGATTGAGCGCCACCGGGGCGCACGTGGTGGTGTTCACCGGCATGGACACCGGGTTCCAGCCGGTCATGCGGCACCTGCGCGGCAAGGTGGCCACCTACAACATGCACGTGCGGGCCGTCGCCGACCGGCACGGCTGCACCGTGGTCGACCTGTGGGCGATGCGGATGCTGCAGGACCCGCGGGCCTGGAGCTGGGACCGCCTGCACCTGTCGCCGGAGGGCCACCGGCGCCTGGCGCTGCGCACGGCCGAACTGGTCGGCCTCGAGGTCGAGGCGGGCTGGGACGCGCCCTGGCCGCCGGAGCCCCCGAAGGACTGGCGCTCGGCCCGCCAGGAGGACCTGCACTGGGCGCGGGAGTTCCTGGTGCCGTGGATCGGGCGGCGCCTGACCGGCCGCTCCTCCGGCGACGGGCTCTCCCCCAAGCGCCCCGACCTGGAACCCCTCCGCTGCGGCGGGCGCGGATCGTCGGCGCCCCGCCGCACCCCCTAGTACCGCAGCGCGGCCGGATACACACGGGGGCGTGCTCCCATCGGGAGCACGCCCCCCGGCGTCGCTTCCTCGCGGTCGGCCGCTGGGTCGGGCCGACCGCCGCGTCAGTTGACCCGCGCCGAGCAGTCGGCGCAGGTACCGAAGACCTCGACGGTGTGCGTCACGTCGGTGAACCCGTGCTTGGCGCCCACCGCCTCGGCCCACTTCTCCACCGCGGGGCCCTCCACCTCCACGGCCCTGCCGCACCCGCGGCAGACCAGATGGTGGTGGTGGGAGTCGCTCGCGCAGGCACGGTAGACGGCCTCGCCCTCGTCGGTGCGCAGGACGTCCACCTCGCCGGAGTCACTGAGCGCCTGCAGGGCCCGGTAGACGGTGGTCAGGCCGATCTTCGACCCCTCGGCGCGCAGGTCGGCATAGAGGTCCTGCGCGCTGCGGAACCCGCTGGCCTCGTTCAAGGCCTGCTTGACGGCCTCGCGTCGTGTACTCACCTGGATACGCTCCCCCGTTCGGTCTGGGGCATCGTACCGACCGTACCCGGATCGTCCGGACCAGGGGACGGCCCGCCCGTGCGCACCCGCGCGCGCCCGGTCGCGGCCCGCAGGGAGTACCCCGCCGCCACCGCCGCGGCGAAGACCGCCAGCGCCAGCAGCACGATCGCCGCGCCCGGCGCCACGTCGACGTAGAACGCGCCGGTCAGCCCGCCCAGCGAGCACAGCAGGCCGATCGCCATCGCGAGCAGGGCGGTCACCCGGAAGCTGCGCGCCAGCTGCTGGGCGGCGGCCACCGGGACCACCATCAGCGCGCTGACCATGAGGACGCCCACGACCCGCATGGAGACCACCACGGTCAGCGCGGCGGTGACCGCGATCACCAGGCTGAGCAGCCGAACCGGCAGCCCCGAGGCGCGGGCGGTCTCCTCGTCCTGGCAGAGCACGAACAGCTCCCGCCAGAAGAAGCCGATGACCGCGAGCACCACGGCGGCCAGGGCGACCACCACCGCGACGTCCTCCTCGCCGACGCTGCTGACCGACCCGAACAGGAAACCGGTCAGCGTCGCGCTGTTGGCGCCGGGCGCCAGCCCGATCAGCAGCACGCCCCCGGCGATGCCGCCGTAGAAGAGCAGGGCCAGGGCCACGTCGCCGCCGGTGCGGGCCCGCACCCGGATCAGCTCGATGGCGGCGGCCCCCACCACCGACACCGCCAGCGCCACCAGCAGCGGCGAGGTCTGCGTCAGGTAGCCCAGGGCCACGCCGGTCAGCGCGACGTGGCCGATGCCGTCGCCGAGCAGCGCCAGGCGCCGCTGTACCAGGAACACCCCGATGACCGGTGCCACCAGCCCCACCAGCGCGGCGGCGATGAGCGCGCGCTGCATGAAGTCGTACTGGAGCATCTCAGTCACGGCGGGGCACCTCGAACTCGGGCAGGGTGGACGGCACGGCGGCGTCGGCGTGCGGGTGGACGTGGTCGTGGCCGGGCCGGGCGCACGCGCCGGAGGGGCGCGGCACCGGGCCGTCGTGGACCACCCGGCCGCCGGAGAGGACCACGCCGCGTTCCAGCAGCGGCTCCAGCGGGCCGCTCTCGTGCAGGACCAGCACGATGGTGGAGCCGCGCTCGCGCAGGGCGGTGATGGCCGAGGCGAGGGCCCGCTGGTTCTCGGCGTCGACACCGGCCATGGGCTCGTCCATGACGAAGGTGTCCGGGCGGGCGGCCAGGGCGCGGGCGATGAGCACGCGCTGCTGCTGGCCGCCGGAGAGCTCGTGGACCGAAGAGCGGGCCATCCCGGCCAGGTCGAGGGCGTCCAGGGCCTCGTCCACGGCGGCCCGGTCGGAGGGTGTGGACCAGCGCAGCCGGCGCCGCCGGGCGATCTGCCCGGAGGCGACCACCTCGCGCACGGTGGCGGGCACGCCGCCCCCGGCGGTCAGCCGCTGCGGCACGTAGCCGATCCGACCCCAGTCGCGGAACCGGCGCAGCGGGGTGCCGTGCACCTCCACACGGCCCGAGGCCAGCGGGACGATGCCCAGCATCGCCTTCATCAGGGTGGACTTGCCCGAGCCGTTGGGGCCGAGGATGGCGAGCACCTGGCCCCGGGGGACGGTCAGGTCGACGCCGTGCAGGACGGGCACGCGGTCATAGGCGACGACGGCGTCCCGGACGAGGAACGCGGGAGGCGCGGACCCCGGGCCGCTCCCGGCCCCGGCGCGCTCCGCGACGGTTTCTGCGGTCACTGCCCCATGGTGCCGAAAACGAAAACGATTGTCAAAATGACGGGGCACCCTACACCACGCGCGACGGGAGGGGAAGGGGGGAGCGCACCCGCGCCGGGCCCGCTCCGTCGCCCGAGGGAACGCGCCTCAGGCCACCGCCTGGATGACGCCCATGGCCGCCAGGCCCGCCACCACCACGACGCGCATCATCCGCTCGCCCGACCGCAGGCTCGGCCAGGCCAGGAAGGCCAGCCAGCCGATGAACGCCGCCAGCGCCACCAGCAGCACCCCGCCCAGCGGGCCCGCCAGCAGCAGGCCCGCGATGAACACGGCCGCCATCGCCACCGGGAGGATCCACCGCGGCGCCTGGTGCAGCCACACCAGCGGAACCGCGCTGGCCTGTTCGATGCTCCGGCGCAGCGGTCCCGCGCCGGGAGTGAAGAAGGACTCGCCCTTCGGCAGCGGGCGCCCCGCCCGCCGGAACCCGTCGTCGCGCTTGGCCGCCACGCGCACCCTCCGCACATTCGCCGTCCCTGCGTGGGAAGCCTACTGTCCGGCCCTCGCTAGGATGCATCGTCAGGAGGGGAACAGCGGCGACGCATGATCCTTACCGGACGTTCACGCGTCCCGCCATAGAGTAGTCCGGCGAACGCCGGCCCGGTGAGCGCCGACCGCGCGGACCGCGCCTTCCGTCGGCGTCGCCCCCCGCGTCCCCGCCGCGCCCGCTCCGCAGAAGACCAACCGGGAGACTGTTTTTCCGTGCCGAAGCTCAGCGTCATCGTCGCTTTCGACGTCACCGAGCCGCATCTGCGCCCCACTCTGGACTCCCTGTCGGGGCACAGCACAGGCGGCCGCGACCTGGAGATCGTCCTGGTCCCCTTGGCCTCGGGGGAGCGGGCCGCCGACCGCGGGGAGGACGCCCGCCGGCAGGACCGGGCCGAGGAGTCCGCCGTGGGCGAGACCGCCGCCGACGACTCCGCCGCGGCCGAGGACGACCGGGAGGAGGACGGCGCCGAGGCCGCGGAGCCCTCCGAGCCCTCCGAGCCCTCCGAGGGCGAGGACGGCGAGGCGATCGGCCCCGTCCGGGAGGAGGGGCTGGCCGCCGCCGAGGAGTTCGCCGCCGCCCCGCCCGAGGGCACCGCCGCCGTGCTGGTCCGCGAGCCCGCCGCCCGGCGGGCGGCGGCCCGCGCCGCCGGGGCGGCCGCCTCCTCCGGCGACCTGCTGATGTTCCTCGACGGCGGCGACACCCTGCCCGGCTACGCCCTGTCCTACCTCGCCGACTCCCTGGACGCCTCCGGCTCCCAGGTCGCCGCGGGCAACGTGTACCGCTTCAACGACCTGGGCGCCCGGCCCTCGTCGCAGCACCGCAAGATCTTCGCCAAGCCCCGCACCGGTGTCGACGTGCACGCCACCTCCTCGCTGCTGCGCGACCGCCTGTTCGGCAACAAGCTCTGGCGCCGCGACTTCTGGGAGTCCCTGCCCGACCTCGGCCTGGACGACGCCGACGAGGACCTGGCCGCGGTGCACGCGCTCTTCGCCGCCGCCGCCGTCGACGTGCTCCCCGCGCCCGTGCTGCTGCGCCGCGACCGGGCAGAGGGGCCGCCGCTGAGCGACACCGCCGTGCTCGACCGCCGCCTGCGCGCCGTCGCCGCGCTCTCCACCTCGCTGTCGGCCTCCGACCGCGACCTGTGGGACGCCCACGCGCTCCGCAACGACGTGCGCTCGGTCCTGCTCGCGCTCGACGACGCCGACGACGAGGGCCGCACCCGCTTCCTCGACCTGGTCGCCGACCACCTGTCCGGGACCGCCCCGTCGGTGGTGGACGGGCTGGCCCCGCTGCACCGCCTCAACCTCCACCTGGTGCGCCGCCGCGACCTGGACCGCCTCCTGGAGGCCGTCACCTTCCAGAAGAGCGTGGAGCTGAAGAAGGCCCCGGTGGTCCGCCGCGGCCTGCACTACTTCGTGCGCTACCCCTTCTTCGAGGACGCCGCCGCCGGGGTGCCGCGCGAGGTCTACCGGCTGCAGTCGGAGCTGAAGGTCCGGCAGAAGACCGAGCGGGTGGAGTGGCGCGGCGGCAGGCTCGTCGTCGGCGGCCGCGTGGGCGTGCTCAACCTGCGCCCCGGCCGCCGCTGGCAGCAGCAGCTCGTGGCCTTCGCCGTCAACTCCGACACCGGCCGCCGCATCCCCGTGCCGGTCAAGGTGCTGCGCGCCGCCGAATACCGGCTGCCCGACGTGCNCCCGCCCCCGCCCCCCCCCGCCACGACTACGGCGGCTTCGAGATCACCGTGGACCCGGCGCGGCTGCGGCTGGCGGGCAAGTGGCGCGCCACCTCCTGGAAGCTGGAGCTGGTGGTGGTCAACCGCGGCCTGGTGCGCCGCCGGATCGTCGCCAACCCGGTGTCCGGCCCCGCCGAGCGCCCGCCCTACCGCCGCATCACCGGCGACGTGTGGCTGCGCCCCGAATGGGACCGCGACCGCCACCTGTCCCTGACCGTCGCCCCGGTGCGGGCCCGTGTGATCGGGCAGGGGCTGGAGGACGCCCCGGGCGGCCCGGTGCTGGCGCTGCGCGGCGAGTACGTCTCCCCGCCCGCCGCCTCCTGCACCGCCCTGCGCCTGACCCGCGCCCCCGGCACCGCCCGCCTGGAGTACCCGCTGGAGGCCGCCGACGGCGGCTTCACCGTCCGGGTGCCCGTGGCCGACCTGCTGGCCGGGGCCGTCGACGAGGGGCCGGGCCTGCTGCGCCAGGAGCGCTGGACGGCCGCCCTGGCCGCCCCCGACGGCACCGCCCTGCCGCTGGTGCTGCCGGACGAGGCCGGAACCCCCACCCACCCGGTGGGCGACGGCCGCCACGAGGTCGCCGTGCAGCGCACCGGGACCGGCCACCTGCGGCTGCGCGCCGGGTGGGCGCACCCCGTCGTGCGCGGCGCCCGCTGGGAGGACAGGGACCTGGTGCTCACCGGGCACTACGGCGCCGCCTCCGACACCGAGCTGGTATTCAAGGCGCGCGGCCGCGACGAGGAGCACCGGGTGGCCCTGGAGCGCGACGGCGCCTCCTTCACCGCGCGCCTGAACCCCTCCGCCATCGCGACCCTCTCGGGCACGCTCCCGCTGCCCGCCGGAACCTTCCAGCTGTGGGCGCGGGTGGCGCTGGACGACGGCACCACCCGCGACGTCGGCGCCGAGATCGACCCGGACCTGGTGCGCGACCTCCCGCTGCGGATGGACACCGGCGAGCGCGGCTACACCTTCGCCGACTCCGGCTTCGACACCCCGGTGCTGCGGGTGGACAGCGACCTGCGCCCGGAGGAGCGCGGCTCCTTCGCCCAGCGCACGCTGCGCGAGGAGGTCTACCCGGCGCTGCGCCGCGAGCCGGTGCGCGAGGGCGTGCTCTTCGACAGCTACACGGGCCGCCAGTACTCCGACAGCCCGCAGAGCATCTGCGCCGAGCTGCGCCGCCGCGGCGGGCGGTGGGCCGACTACCCGATGTCCTGGCTGGTCAAGGACGGGCAGGTGAACCTGCCGGAGGACCTGGAGCCGGTGCGGCACAACGGCCGCGACTTCTACGAGGCGCTGGCCCGCTCCCGCTACATCGTCACCAACTCCCGCCAGCCGGCCTGGTTCACCCGCCGCCCCGACCAGGTGGTGGTGCAGACCTGGCACGGGTCGATGCTCAAGCGCATCGGCTTCGACATCGAGAACATCCGCGGCAAGTCCCGCGACTACCACGAGAAGCTGGCGTGGGAGACCCGGCAGTGGGACTACCTGGTCTCGCCCAGCCCGTGGGCGACGCCCATCCTGCGCCGCGCCTTCCGGTTCGAGGGGGAGATCCTGGAGACCGGCTACCCGCGCAACGACATCTTCTTCGCCCCCGACCGGGAGGAGATCGCCGCCCGGACCCGCCGCGCGCTGGGTCTGCCCGAGGGCAAGAAGGTGGTGCTCTACGCACCCACCTGGCGCGACGACAAGTACTACACGCGCGGCAAGCACAAGCTCGACCTGCACCTGGACCTGCGCCGGATGTACGAGAAGCTCGGCGACGACCACGTGCTGCTGGTGCGGCGCCACCCGCGGGTGGTGGACAGCGTGCCGATCGTGGGCGAGGACTTCGTCTACGACGTCTCGCTCTACCCGGAGATCATGGAACTGTTCCTGATCACCGACGTGCTCGTCACCGACTACTCGTCGATGATGTTCGACTTCGCCAACACCGGGCGCCCGATGCTCTTCTTCACCTACGACATCGAGAGCTACCGGGACAACCTGCGCGGGTTCTACTTCGACTTCGAGGAGACCGCGCCGGGACCGCTGCTGACCGAGTCCGACGAGGTCATCGCGGCGCTGCGGGACATCGACGCGGTGGCCGAGGCCGGTGCGGACAAGTACCGGGCCTTCACCGAGCAGTTCTGCCCGCTGGACGACGGCGGGGCGGCGGCCCGCGTCGTCGACCGGGTCTTCGGCAAGGACTGACCNGGCGGGCTCCGGGCCCGCCGCGCCCCGCCGTGTACGCGTCAGGGCGCCACGGCCGCGCGCGCCGCGCGCATCACCCGGACGATCTTCTCGGCCGAGTTCACCGTGCGCACGTCCTCAGGGGGCACCGTCCCCCCGCCCATCCGCACCCGCGGGTTGCGGTGGCGCACGGGGGAGGGGACCGTGTCCATCGCCGAGAAGTGCAGCTCCCGCGCCCCGGTGCGGGCGACCAGCTCGGCGGCGTTGCCGTCGCGCACGCCGCCCCCGGGCATCACCGCGATCCGCCCGGCCGCGCGCCGCACGAGCTCGGCGATCAGCTCGGCGCCCTCCGGGGCGCTCGCCTGCTGCCCCGAGGTCAGTACCCGGTCCACCCCCATGCCGACCAGCGCCTCCAAGGTGCCCACCGGGTCGGCGCACACGTCGAACGCCCGGTGGAAGGTGGTTCCCATGTCCTCGGCGGCGGACAGCAGCCGCTTCATCGCCTCCCGGTCGACCTCCCCGTCGGGGGTCAGCACGCCCAGCACCACGCCGTGCGCCCCGGCGCGGGCGAACGCCCGCACGTCGCGCTCCATGGCGTCCAGCTCGCCGGAGTCGTAGACGAAGTCGCCCCCACGCGGCCGGACGATGGGGAAGACCGCGATGTCCGGGGCGGCCTCCAGGACCGACTCGACGGTGCCGATGCTGGGGGTCAGGCCCCCGTCGACCAGGGCCGAGACCAGCTCGACGCGGTCGGCCCCGGCGCGCTGGGCGGTGCGTGCCCCGGCGGCGCCCTCCACCACGATCTCGAAGGCCAGGGCGCCGGGGGGCTCCGGGCCGGTGTCGGGGACCGTGTCGGTGTCGGTGCGCGGAACGGCGGGTTCGGCCACGGCGGGCGCCTCCTCCTGTGCGGGATGCGGTCTAGACCAGTACACCACCCCGGCGGCCGGACCGGGCGCCGCCGCGGCGGTGGGATGATGGAGCGGTGATCGTCATCACCCGTTACACCGTCCCTGCCGGGCAGGTCGAGGACTTCCGCGCGCGTGCCGCCGAAGCGCTGCGCGTGCTGGGCGCCCGCCCCGGGTTCCTCGGCTCGCGCGTGGGCCGCGCCGCCGACGACCCGGAGCTGTGGACCGTGGTCACCGAATGGGAGGGCGCCGGGTACTACCGCCGCGCCCTGTCCGACTTCGAGGTGCGCATGGCCGCGGTGCCGCTGCTCTCCCAGGCCAGGGACGAGCCGACGGCCTACGAGATCGTGAACGTCCCCACGCCCGGGGGCGGCTGAAACGGTCGCAGGGGCCGTCGCTCCCGCGTATCGTCGGGGGAAGCGGGGCGCCGGTGACGGCGCCCGCACTCACCGGTCCCGGGGCCCGCCCGCAGGGCCGGCCCCGACCGCACGCCACCGAATCGCCGACGCGCGATCCGCCGACCGCCAGCCGGATGGAGAGTCAGAGAGAACATGGCCGCCAAGTCTGAGGCAATGGACAAGCTCGTCAACCTCGCGAAGCGCAGGGGGCTGGTGTACCCCTCCAGTGAGATCTACGGCGGTCTGCGCGCCTCTTGGGACTACGGCCCGCTGGGTGTGGAGCTGAAGCAGAACATCAAGCGGCAGTGGTGGAGGTCGATGGTCCAGGAGCGCGACGACATCGTCGGCCTGGACTCCAGCGTCATCCTCGCCCGCGAGGTGTGGGAGGCCTCCGGCCACGTGCAGGCCTTCGTGGACCCGCTGACCGAGTGCCAGTCCTGCCACAAGCGCTTCCGTGCCGACCACCTCATCGAGGCCTACGAGGAGAAGCACGGCCGCGAGCCGGAGAACGGCCTGGCCGACATCGCCTGCCCCAACTGCGGCGCCAAGAGCTCCTTCACCGAGCCGAAGATGTTCAACGGCCTGCTGCGCACCTACCTGGGCCCGGTCCAGGACGAGTCCGGCCTGGCCTTCCTGCGCCCCGAGACCGCGCAGGGCATCTTCATCAACTACCTCAACGTGCAGCAGAGCGCCCGCAAGAAGGTCCCGTTCGGCATCGGCCAGATCGGCAAGTCCTTCCGCAACGAGATCACCCCGGGCAACTTCATCTTCCGCACGCGCGAGTTCGAGCAGATGGAGATGGAGTTCTTCGTCAAGCCGGGCGAGGACGAGGACTGGCACCAGTACTGGATCGACCAGCGCATGCAGTGGTACCTCGACCTGGGTGTGGGCAAGGACAACCTGCGGCTCTACGAGCACCCGCAGGAGAAGCTCTCGCACTACTCCAAGCGCACGGTCGACATCGAGTACCGCTTCAACTTCCAGGGCGGGGAGTGGGGCGAGCTGGAGGGCGTCGCCAACCGCACCGACTACGACCTGAGCACCCACTCGGAGAAGTCCGGCGCCGACCTGTCCTTCTTCGACCAGGAGAGCAACGAGCGCTACGTCCCCTACGTCATCGAGCCGGCGGCCGGTGTCGACCGCGCGATGCTGATGTTCATGCTCGACGCCTACCGGGAGGACGAGGCGCCCAACGCCAAGGGCAAGATGGAGAAGCGCTCGGTCATGGCGCTGGACCCGCGCCTGTCGCCGGTCAAGGCCGCGGTGCTGCCGCTGTCGCGCAACTCCGACCTGTCGCCCAAGGCCCGCGACCTGGCCGCACGCCTGCGCAAGCGGTGGAACACCGAGTTCGACGACGCCGGCGCCATCGGCCGCCGCTACCGCCGCCAGGACGAGATCGGCACCCCGTTCTGCGTCACCGTCGACTTCGACACCCTTGAGGACGACGCCGTGACGGTGCGCGAGCGGGACACCATGGCCCAGGAGCGCGTCTCGCTGGACCGGGTGGAGACCTACCTGTTCGAGCGNCGTACAAGGGCGAAGAGGGCAGAAGAGAGGCGGCCGGACCCGGGGGGATATGGTCTCCGGCCGCCTCCGCTGCGGGCTCCCCGGCGCACACGTCCAGGAGAACCTGTTCTCACGCTAGCCCGATATGCGCCGTCGGGTAAGAGGTATCCGCCTCCGTGCCCGTCCGTGTAAGCGAATCGTGATTCCGTGCGTGACCGGTCCGGCGAGAACACGTCCCACCGGGGAGGCGGTTCACGCCTGGGTGTAGACGACCATCGACACCGCGATGTAGTGGCAGACGTAGGCGGCGATGGTCAGCGAGTGGAACACCTCGTGGAACCCGAACCAGCGCGGGGCGGGGTCGGGCCGCTTGGCGCCGTAGACGACGGCCCCGGCGCTGTAGAGCAGGCCCCCGGCCAGCACCAGGATCCAGGCGGCCGGGTGCATGCCCTGCACGAGCTGGGGGATGAAGAGCACCGCCACCCAGCCGATGGCCAGGTAGAGCGCGGTGGACAGCCAGCGCGGAGCGTTCAGCCAGAACATCTTGAACAGCACCCCGGCCACCGCGCCGCCCCAGATCAGCACGGTCATCGCGGTGCGCAGCGGGCCGTCGAGGACCAGCACCACGAACGGCGTGTAGGTCCCGGCGATGATCAGGTAGATGTTGGCGTGGTCCATGCGGCGCAGCACCGCCACCGCACGGGAGGACCAGCGGCCCACGTGGTAGACGGCCGAGGTGCCGAACAGCAGCACCGAGGCCAGCGCGTAGACCGCGGCGCAGATCCGCGCGGCGGTGGTGGGCGCCAGGACGGTCAGCACGATGCCCGCGGCCAGTGCGGGCGGTGCGGTGCCCAGGTGCAGCCAGCCGCGCAGCTTGGGTTTGACCGACCGCAGCAGCTCTGCCGGGCCGGTGCGCGGCGGCTGCGGCCCCCCGGGCTCGGAGGGGGCGGATCGTGCGGTCACGGCGTGCCTTCTTCCTCGGGTGGGGACGGGGCCCAGGAGGCGGCGGCGCAGTTCGGCGGCGCCGCGGGGGGGCGGCCCGGGACCGACTCTACCTACGGTGCCGTAGGTTACCTACAGGTAGAAATGTGGGGTGCGGCACAGGGGGCAGTGGTCTTTTTCGGGGGCCTGGGCCCCGGCGCGGCGGCCGCCGCCTGCTACCGTGCTCTCAAGCGTCCCTGACCACGCCGATCGCCTGCATCCCGCGACCCCGTCCCTTTTCTTTCGACCAAGGGGAACGTCTACCCTTCCTGAACCATTGGTCTAGACCATTGAAATCCTGATGACCAGTGACAACATGGAGGGGGAGCGGGGAATGAAGGACTCAGGCGACCGGATTGGTCCACGGACGCGACGAGATCGAGCGGTCCCGTCGGAGGAGATCCACGTGCTCACGTACGTCTACGAGTTCAGCGAAGGCAACAAGGACCTGAAGGACCTGCTGGGCGGCAAGGGCGCGAACCTCGCCGAGATGACCAACCTTGGTCTGCCGGTCCCGCCCGGGTTCACCATCACCACCGAGGCCTGCCGCGCCTACCTGGAGAGCGGAGGCATGCCCGAGGGCATGGCCGGGCAGGTCACCGAGAAGCTCACCGCCCTCGAGGCGGCCATGGGCAAGCGGCTCGGGCAGCCCGACGACCCGCTCCTCGTCAGCGTCCGGTCGGGGGCCAAGTTCTCCATGCCCGGCATGATGGAGACCGTCCTCAACATCGGGCTCAACGACGAGTCGGTAGGCGGGCTCGCCGCCCAGTCGGGCGACGAGCGCTTCGCCTGGGACTCCTACCGCCGCCTGATCCAGATGTTCGGCAAGACCGTGCTGGACATCGACGGCGACCTGTTCGAGGACGCCATCGAGGAGCGCAAGCGCGCCATCGGCGCCGACGGCGACCTCGACCTGGGCGCCGAGGACTTCCGCGCCCTCGTCGCCGCCTTCAAGGACATCGTGCTGCAGGCCTCCGGCCGCCCCTTCCCCACCGACCCGCGCGAGCAGATGGACCTGGCCGTCCGGGCCGTCTTCGACTCCTGGAACGCCCCGCGCGCCGTGCTCTACCGGCGCCGCGAGCGCATCCCCGCCGACCTGGGCACCGCGGTCAACGTGTGCGCCATGGTCTTCGGCAACCTCGGCATGGACTCGGGGACCGGCGTCGCCTTCACCCGCGACCCGGCCACGGGCCGCCAGGGCGTCTACGGCGACTACCTGCAGAACGCCCAGGGCGAGGACGTGGTCGCCGGCATCCGCAACACCGTGCCGCTGGCCGACCTGGAGCGCATCGACAAGGACAGCCACGACGAGCTCATGGGCATCATGCGCACGCTCGAAGAGCACTACCGCGACCTGTGCGACATCGAGTTCACCATCGAGCGCGGCAAGCTGTGGATGCTGCAGACCCGCGTGGGCAAGCGCACCGCGGCCGCCGCGTTCCGCATCGCCGACCAGCTCATCGAACAGGGCATGATCACCCCCGACGAGGCGCTCACCCGGGTCAACGGCGACCAGCTCGCCCAGCTCATGTTCCCGCGCTTCGACGAGGCCGCCCCGCGCGACGCCCTGGGCCGCGGTATGAACGCCTCCCCGGGCGCCGCCGTGGGCCGCGCCGTCTTCGACTCGGCCGCCGCCGTCAAGCGCGCCCGCGCCGGGGAGAGGGTCGTGCTGTGCCGCCGCGAGACCAACCCCGACGACCTGGAGGGCATGCTCGCCGCCGAGGGCATCCTGACCAGCCGCGGCGGCAAGACCTCGCACGCCGCCGTCGTCGCCCGGGGCATGGGCACCACCTGCGTGTGCGGCGCCGAAGAGCTCGACATCGACGTCAAGAACCGGCGGATGAGGGCCCCCGACGGCCGGGTGGTGGAGGAGGGCGACCTCATCTCCATCGACGGCGGCACCGGCGAGGTGTTCCTCGGCGAGGTGCCGGTGGTCGACTCCCCGGTCGTGCGGTACTTCGACGGCACCCTCGACCCGGAGGCCGACGACGCCGACGACCTGGTGCGGGCCGTGCACCGGGTGATGGGCCGCGCCGACGCCGACCGGCGCCTGGGCGTGCGCGCCAACGCCGACACCCCCGAGGACGCCGCCCGGGCGCGGCGGATGGGCGCCCAGGGCATCGGGCTGTGCCGCACCGAGCACATGTTCCTCGGCGAGCGGCGGCCACTGGTCGAGCGGCTCATCCTGGCCGAGGACGCCGCCGAGCGCGCCGAGGCGCTGGAGGGGCTGCTGCCGCTGCAGCGCACCGACTTCACCGGGATCCTGGAGGCCATGGACGGGCTTCCGGTCACCATCCGGCTGATCGACCCGCCGCTGCACGAGTTCCTGCCCGACCTCACCGAGCTGTCGGTGCGGGTCGCCCTGGCCGAGGAGCGCGGCGAGCGGCACGACAACGACCGGAGGCTGCTGCAGGCCGTCCAGCGGCTGCACGAGCAGAACCCGATGATGGGGTTGCGCGGCGTGCGGCTGGGGCTGGTCATCCCGGGCCTGTTCACCATGCAGGTGCGCGCCATCGCCCAGGCGGCCGCCGAGCGGCTGCGGGCGGGCGGCGACCCCCGGCCCGAGGTGATGATCCCGCTGGTGGGCACCGTGCAGGAGCTGGAGATCATCCGGGAGGAGGCGGAGCGCGCGGTACGGGAGGCCGCCGAGGAGTACGGCGTGGAGCTGGAATTCCCGATCGGCACCATGATCGAGCTTCCGCGGGCGGCGCTGACCGCCGGGCAGATCGCCGAGAGCGCCGAGTTCTTCTCCTTCGGCACCAACGACCTCACCCAGACCGTCTGGGGCTTCTCCCGCGACGACGTGGAGGCCTCGTTCTTCTCCCAGTACCTGGAGAAGGGCGTCTTCGGGGCCTCGCCGTTCGAGACGATCGACGTCGACGGGGTGGGGCGCCTGGTGCGCACGGCCGTCGAGGAGGGGCGGGCCGCCCGTCCGGACCTGAAGCTGGGCGTGTGCGGCGAGCACGGGGGCGACCCGGCGTCGGTGCACTTCTTCGACCGGGTGGGGCTGGACTACGTGTCGTGCTCGCCGTTCCGGGTGCCGGTCGCCCGCCTGGAGGCCGGGCGCGCGGCCGTCCAGGAGGGGTGAGCCCGGGGCGGGGCCGTTGCGGGCCGCCGCCGCACATGGGAAGGGAGGCGGGGGCCGGGCCGGTCGGCCCCCGCCCGCGAGGGAGGGCGGGGCGAGGGGCATGTCATGACATGAGACCTTCCCGTAATATGATCTCGACCCTCGTGGCGAGCGCCGCGTCCACTACTCTGTGGGCGCCGGGCACCAGCGCCCGGCCCGGCACGGTTGTCGGTTATGGTCGGGCGAACCACACGAACGGTCCCGGGGGTGAAGGTGCGGACAGCCGGCGAGGGACGCGCGGACGAGCCGCGCGATGAGCGGCCGGACGCCGGTCCCCCGGATCCCGAGGCGACCCGGGTGTTCGAGCGGACCCGGACCGTCGATCCCGAGGCCACGCGGGTCTTCACCCGTCCGGGTACCGCCCAGGGCCCCACCCCCGAGATCCTCGACGGCCCGGACGGCCCCGGAGACCCGCCCGACCCCGTCGAGCGGGGGAGGGGCGGCGGGGGGCGCCCGCCGCGCCGGCGCCGCCCCCGCATCCGGCTGGGGCGCATCATCGCCCTGCTCGTGGTCGCGGCCCTCGCCGTCCCCCCGGGCACGTGGACCTGGGTGTGGTGGACCGCCCGCCAGGACGAGCGCCCGACCTCCGACACGATCCTGGTCCTGGGCGCCAGCCAGTACAACGGGCGCCCCTCGCCGATCTTCGAGGCGCGCCTGGAGCACGCCGCCCACCTCTACGAGGAAGGGGTGGCCCCCACCATCGTCACCGTCGGCGGCAACCAGCCCGGCGACAACTACACCGAGGGCGGCTCCGGCCGCGACTGGCTCGTCGGGCAGGGCATCCCCGCGGAGTCGGTCGTCGCCGTCGAGGAGGGCAGCAACACCCTGCGCAGCATGGAGGCCGTCAGCGACGTCGTCCGGGCCAACGGCTGGAGCAGCACCGTGATCGTCACCGACCCCTGGCACAGCCTGCGCTCCCGCATCATGGCCCAGGACCAGGGGATGGAGGCCCACACCTCGCCCGTGCGGTCGGGGCCCGCCGTCATCGAGCGCAAGACCCAGCTGTGGTACATCACCCGAGAGACCGGGTCGCTCTGGTACTACTGGCTCTTCGGCGACAGCGCCGACGCCGACCTCGACATCGACACCGGAACCGACGCCGCCTAGCCCATGGCCGGTCCCGACGACGAACGGGCGCCCGGCGGCTACACCGGCCGCGACCGCGAGCGCCGCACCCCCGAGCCGCCCAAGAGCAGGGCGCGTGGGCCCTTCGAGCGCGACCGGGCCCGCGTCCTGCACAGCTTCGCGCTGCGGCGGCTGGCGGCCAAGACGCAGGTGGTGCGGCCCGGGGCCAGCGACTTCCCGCGCACCCGGCTCACCCACTCGCTGGAGTGCGCGCAGATCGGGCGCGAACTCGGGGCGGCCCTCGGGTGCGACGCCGACCTGGTGGAGGCCGCCTGCCTCTCGCACGACCTGGGGCACCCGCCGTTCGGGCACAACGGGGAGCGCGCCCTGGACGCGGCGGCGGCCGCGTGCGGCGGGTTCGAGGGCAACGCGCAGAGCCTGCGCATCCTCACCCGGCTGGAGGGCAAGGTCGTCGGGGAGGACGGGGCCGGGGCCGGGCTCAACCTGACCCGGGCCACGCTCGACGCCACCATGAAGTACCCCTGGCAGCGCGGCGGGGGAGGGGGAGACGGGCGCAAGTTCAACTGCTACCCCGACGACGCCCCGGTGTTCGACTGGATCCGCGGCGGCGCGCCCGAGGGGCGGACCTGCTTCGAGGCACAGGTGATGGACTGGGCCGACGACGTGGCCTATTCGGTCCACGACCTGGAGGACGGGCTGTACGCGGGGCTGGTGCGGCTGGATGCGCTGCACAGCCCGGCCGAGCGCGCGGCGGTGAGCGCGACCGCGTCGGGGCGCTACACGGACGCGCCGGTCGAGGAGCTGGAGGAGGCGTTCGCCGGGCTGCTGGCCGAGCCGTTCTGGCCGCGCCGCTACGACGGCGGCCTGGAGTCGCTGGCGGCGCTGAAGAACCTGACGAGCGAGCTGATCGGACGGCTGTGCCGGGCGGCTGAGGGCGCCACCCGCACCCGGTACGGCCCGGCGCCGCTGACCAGGTACGCCGCCGATCTGGCCGTGCCGCGGCGGGCGCTGCTGGAGTGCGCGCTGCTGAAGGCGGTGGCGGCGCACTACGTGATGGACCGGTCGGAGGCACTGGCCTACCAGGCCCAGGAGCGGGAGCTGATCGCCGAACTGGTCGAGCAGGTGCTGCACGGCGCACCGGAGACCCTGGACGCGCCGTTGCGCCCGGCCTTCACCGGAGCGAAGGACGACGCAGCGGCCCTGCGCGTGGTGGTGGACCAGGTGGCCTCGCTGACCGACACGTCTGCGGCGGCCTGGCACACCCGCCTGAAGAGCTGACCGGGAGCAGGGCCCCGGCGGCACGAGAGGTACCCCGTTCGGTGGCCCCGGCCGGGCGGCGGGCGGCGCATTCCCGGCATACCGGGCACGCCGGGATGGGATGGTGATCCTGTGTGGTGAATCTACCACCTGATCAGTGGTTTTGTGGTGATTTCACCACCCAGGATGAGCCCGAGGGGCGGGCCGGGCGGGTGGGGCTCCTCGCGCTGCCGCCCCGGGATCCCTGCCTGGGCCCCCTGCTCGGCCTCCGCCCCGGAGGCCCCGCCCCGCACCCTCACCCGGACCTCCCCCCCCAGAAACGATCTTGACGGCCCTGAACTGCGATAATGCGGTTTCTCCACAGCTTCCGAACTCGCCCTCGTTCTGTCGTACCCCTGTTCTAATGTTGGTGGTATGGCAAGCGAGAAGCACACCGGCGGGCCCCCGCCCGGATCGCGCGCCGAGCGCGTCCGGGCCGGGTTGGCCGGTGTGCTGGCCCAGGCCCAGGGGGTGCTTGCCGAGGACTTCGGGCCCGGCGCCCATCACCTGCTGTGCGACCTGCTGGCGGTGCTGGCCGCCGGGACCGGTTCGCTGGAGATGGCCCTGGCCCGCCTGGCCGGGCGCATCCGCGCGACCGGCGCCCTGGCCGGGAGCGGGCACGCCACGGTGGCCGGGCTCCTCAGGGAGAACGGGTGCTCCAGTGCCCAGGCGGCGGCGATCACCACGGTGGCCGACCACTTGGAGGACTACCCGGATGCGGTCAAGGCTGCCGAGGAGGGGCGCATCGGCTTCGCCCAGCTCGCCCTGGCCATGGCTCAGTGCGAGAAAGCCGTGGCGGGCCGCCCGGTGGAGCTGTTCCCCGACGCGGCCGATTACCGGTCCAAGGCCGAGCACATCATGGTCCAGGCCGCCGAGGCCGGAGCAAGCGACCGCACGCTCAAGCGGATCGGGGGCCAGCTCCCCCAGCGCATCAGCCCGCAGGAGCACGAGGAGCGCCACCGCGGCGCCTACGACACCCGGGGGGCGGACTTCGCCACCGACGCCTTCGGGTTCACCTTCCAGGCGTGGGGGGATGCGGTCTCGGAGGAGATCGTGCGCACCGCGATCGAGGCCCACACCGCCCCGCCCGATGGGCGCACGATCCAGCAGCGCCGGTTCGACGCCCTGGTCCAGTTGTGCGAGAACCGCCTGTTGGCCGAGGGGCTTCCGGTCCCCACCCCCGAGGAGGGGTCGGACGCGGCCGCCGCGCTGGCCGCCCCCCGCCCGGACTCCTGGGAGGATGGGGGCAAGGGGCGGCGGGGTCTGGCCCGCCCCCAGGTGAACCTGGTGGTCCCCCTCGGCTCGCTGCTCCTTCAGGAGGGGGCCGAGCCCGCGACCACCGACCGGGGGCGGCTGCTGCCGCCTTCGGCGGCCCGTTCCTTCTCCTCGGACTGCGTGCTGCGGCGCCTGGTCACCGACCCCGTCAAGGGCCTGGTCGATGTGGGCCGGGCCCGGCGCACCTTCCCCACCCGCATCCTCCAGGCCCTGGCTGCCACCGCTCCGGCCTGCCAGTGGGAGGGCGGGTGCTCGGTCCCGGCCCGGTGGTGCCAGGGCGACCACCGCACCGAATGGTGGGAGGGCGGCACTACCACTACCGCCAACGCCCAGCTTTTGTGCGGGCGGCACAACCGCGAGAAGCACATGCGCCGCCTGGAGGCCCACTACCGGGCCCGCCGCCACCAGGGCCGCACCGGCAAGCACGACACCGGACGGGAGACGGGTGGCGGGGACGACGGGGACTCCTCCCTACCCGAGGCCGCATAGGCCCCCGGACACCGGCAACCGGAACCCCCAAGGCACACCCCCGACAGGCGCCCGGGCACCCCGGGGGCCAACCTGCGTGGCGGAATCGACACTTTGAAGCGGGTCGGGTGTCGATGCCGACACCCAGGATGAGGCGGACCGGCACCCGGCCGGGGGACGGGCGCGGCGAGACCGGTGCAGCCGTCGAGGACGCCGTCCGTCGGCGCCGCCTGGAACGTCGCCTGCCAGTCGGTGACCTCGTCCCCCAGGAACATCGAGCGCTCGACATGGGTCAGGTGGTTGAGCAGGCGGCTCGTCGTGGGCGACCGCGACATGGCCTTGCCGCACTGGCTGGGCAGCGCCGACGGTCGCGCCGTGGAGCTGCTCATCCTGTTCGACCCGCAGGGGGTACGGACCCATGTCCACGCCGACCCCCACCGGCCGTCCGGGAAGGCGGCGGTGAACCGGCGTTCCTCACGGCCCGCCGCCCGGAGCCTCCATGGGGTTCAAGCAAGGTCGTGACGCTGGACCTTGAGGCGTGGATAAACCTCGGCGAGCTGGTCGAAGTCGCGGTCGCAGTGCACGGGGCCCGCTGATTCGGAGCGCGACGGCTGCAATCGGACAGTCGACGTGTTTTCTGATCGTCTTCCCGTGAGTGCGGGCCTCGCGGTAGATCTGGGCGAGCTGGTGATAGTCGGTTCGTGGATCGACGGGGAATAGTCTGAGGCCCTCTGTGAGCTGCTCGCGGCCACGGAGCTCTGAAGGGCTCTTCGCGCCGCAAAGGAGCTCGGCGACCGCAGGTTCGGTCGTCGCCGGATCGGCTCCGGATCGGATGAGGGAGCAAATGAAGAGGTCGGTCTCAGACTCCGTCTTACGGATTGCGGAGATACGTGATCCGGGCGGATATGTCGACCAGATGTGTCCTCTGTGTCCTCGTCATTCCGGCTTCTCGGTATCGGGGAACCGGGGCCCCGCATCTCCCCAAGGTCCCCTCCCCAGCCCATACCGCGAAGGCTGAGGAGGAACTCCTTGCTGAGGGGCGTTCCAAGGGCGCGCCGGAGGGCGATGTCGACGGCCTCGCGCCCGGTGCGCACGTTGAACGCGTCCATGGCGGCGGTGACCAGGTCGTCGTCGATCTCGATGGTGGTTCCGCCCATACGCCCATTCTGCACACGGGGTGTGTGCGATGGCGGCCGGTCGCGCAAGGTGACCATGCGGGTGGGGTCCGTGATCTCCCTCCGCCCCCTTGACGGCGTGAATGTTAGCGCTAACAATGTCACCCACGTCACAGCTCCCCGAGTGCAGTGGAGGACCAATGGCGGCCCCACCCGGGCGTATGCCCGTCATGGCCGATGTCGCGCGGGCGGCGGGGGTCTCGCACCAGACCGTCTCCCGCGTGCTGAACGGGCACCCCAACGTGCGCGCCGAGACGCAGGCGCGGGTGCTCGCGGCCATCGACGATCTGGGCTACCGGCCCAACTCCTCGGCCCGTGCCCTGGTCACCCGGCGCACCGGGGTGATCGGCGTGGTCGCGGTGGACACCGCCCACTACGGCCCCGCCCGCACCCTCACCGGGATCGAGCACGCCGCCCGCGCCGCCGGGTACTACCTCAGCGTCGTCACCCTCACCGAGGCCTCCGCCGGGCAGGTCCGCGAGGCCATGGACCACCTGGCCCGGCAGTCGGTCGAGGGCTACGTCGTCATCGCGCCCCAGCGCTCGGTCCTGGAGGGCATGCCCGAATGGGCCGGGGGCGCCCCGGTCGTGGCCGTGGAGGGCGGGGAGGCGCGCGAGCTCCCCGTCGTCTGCGTCGACCAGGAGGGCGGCGCCCGGATGGCCGTGCGCCACCTGCTCGGACTGGGCCACCGCACCGTCGGCCACATCGCCGGTCCCCGGGACTGGCTGGAGGCCGAGGCCCGCGTCGCGGGCTGGCGCGGCGCCCTGGAGGAGGCCGGCGCACCGGTCGGCGAGCCCCTGTTCGGCGACTGGCGCCCCCGCTCCGGCTACGAGCTGGTGCGGAGCCTCGTCGAGCGGGACGCCCTGCCGACCGCCCTGTTCGTGGCCAACGACCAGATGGCCGTCGGCGCGCTGCGCGCCCTCGCCGAAGCCGGCGTGCGCGTCCCCGACGACGTCTCCGTGGTCGGCTTCGACGACGTCCCCGAGGCCGCCTACTACTCGCCCCCGCTCACCACGGTCGCCCAGGACTTCACCGAGGTCGGCCGCCGCGGCATCGGCATCCTGCTGGACCTGCTGGACAGCGGGGAGCCCGCCGCCGAGTCCGCCGCCCGCGAGGTCGTGCCCGCGCGCATGGTCGTCCGCGCGAGCTGCGCCGCCCCCGCCCGATGACCGTGTCCGCCGCCCCGCCCCCGACGCCCGCCCGCCGCCCCCTCCCGCCGACCCGGCCGCCCACCTGACGCACGCCCGAGAGGAACCCCCCGTGACCGCCGCTGTTAACGCTCACAACATCCCGGACGGCGCCGCCGTGGTCGGCGTCGACTTCGGCACCCTGTCCGGCCGCGCCGTCGTGCTGCGGGTGCACGACGGCGCCGAGCTCGGGTCCGCCGAGCACCCCTACGCCCACGCCGTGCTCACCGACCGCCTCCCCGCCGGCGGCCCCGACCTGGCCCCCGACACCGCCCTTCAGGTCCCCGAGGACTACCGCGAGGTCCTGCGCCGCGCCGTCCCCGCCGCCCTCGCCGACGCCGGGGTCGACCCCGCCGACGTCATCGGCATCGGCACCGACTTCACCGCCTGCACCGTGCTCCCCGCCCTCGCCGACGGCACCCCGCTGTGCGAGGTCCCCGGCTTCGCCGACCGCCCGCACGCCTACCCCAAGCTCTGGAAGCACCACGCCGCCCAGCCCGAGGCCGACGAGATCAACGCCCTCGCGGCCGAGCGGGGCGAGCCCTGGCTGGCCCGCTACGGCGGCAGGATCTCCTCCGAGTGGGAGTTCGCCAAGGGTCTGCAGGTCCTGCGCGAGGACCCCGAGGCCTACGGCCGCGCCGACCGCTGGATCGAGGCCGCCGACTGGATCGTCTGGGAGCTGTGCGGCCGGGAGACCCGCAACGTCAGCACCGCCGGGTACAAGGGCATCCACCAGGACGGCGCCTGGCCCACCCGCGACTTCCTCGGCGCCCTCGACCCCCGCTTCGCCTCCTTCGCCGAGGACAAGATCGCCTTCCCCCTGTCCCCCCAGGGCGAGCGCGCCGGGGGACTGACCGCCCGCGCCGCCGCCTGGACCGGCCTGCCCGAGGGCACCCCGGTGGCCGTCGGCACCATCGACGCCCACGTCACCGCCGCCTCCGCGGACACCGTCGCCCCCGGCGAGATGCTCGCCATCATGGGCACCAGCACCTGCCATGTGATGAACGCCGAGGCCGACGCGGGCGCCCCCGCCGAGGTCCCCGGCATGTGCGGGGTCGTGGACGGCGGCATCGTCCCCGGCCTGTGGGGCTACGAGGCCGGACAGAGCGGCGTGGGCGACATCTTCGCCTGGTTCGCCGACTCCTTCGCCGGGGGCGCCGCCTCCCGTGAGGCCGCCGAGACCGGCGAGTCCCTGCACGACCTGCTCTCCCGCCGCGCCTCCGGGCGCCCGCCCGGCGCCCACGGCCTGGTCGCCCTCGACTGGCACAGCGGCAACCGCTCGGTCCTGGTCGACCACGACCTGTCCGGCGTGGTCGCCGGGCTCACCCTGGCCACCCGCCCCGAGGACGTCTACGCCGCCCTCGTCGAGGCCACCGCCTACGGCGCCCGCACCATCGTCGACGCCTTCGAGTCCTCCGGGGTGCCGGTGCACGGATTCACCGTCGCCGGGGGCCTCAAGCGCAACCCCTTCGTCATGGGCGTCTACGCCGACGTCCTGGGCCGCCCCCTGCACCTGGCCGACTCCGACCAGGCCCCGGCCGCCGGGGCCGCCATCCACGCCGCCGTGGCCGCCGGGGCCTACCCCGGCATCCCCGAGGCCTCGGCCGCCATGGGCGGGCGCACCCGCGACGCGGTGCTGCCCGACCCCGGCCGCACCGCCGCCTACGACCGCCTCTACGCCGTCTACACCGACCTGCACGACCACTTCGGCCGCGGGGGCAGCGACGCCCTCCACCGCCTGCGCGCCATCCGCAACGCCGCCCTCAACGGGGACGGGGCGCCCGCCGGGGCCGAGCACGAGGAGAGGATCCGATGACCACCGCCCTGCCACCGGAGGCCGCCGCGGCCGCGGAACGCACCCGGCGCGAGGTGTGCGACCTCCACGCCGAGCTGCCCCGCTGGAACCTGGTCACCTGGACCAGCGGCAACGTCTCGGCCCGCGTCCCGGGCACCGACCTGTTCGCCATCAAGCCCAGCGGCCTGTCCTACGACGAGCTCACCCCCGCCTCGATGGTGGTCTGCGACCTGGACGGCACCCCCGTCGACGGCGAGCACGCCCCCTCCAGCGACACCGCCGCGCACGCCTACGTCTACCGCGCGATGCCCGAGGTCGGCGCCGTGGTGCACACCCACAGCACCTACGCCACCGCCTGGGCCGCCCGCGGCGAGGCCATCCCCTGCGCCATCACCGCCATGGCCGACGAGTTCGGCGCCGAGATCCCGGTCGGCCCCTTCGCGCTGATCGGCGGCGACGACATCGGCCGCGGCATCGTCGCGACCCTGCGCGGCCACCGCTCCCCGGCGGTGCTCATGCGCAGCCACGGCGTCTTCACCGTCGGCAAGGACGCCAAGGCCGCCGTCAAGGCCGCCGTGATGTGCGAGGACGTCGCCCGCACCGTGCACATCGCCCGCCAGGGCGGCCCTGTCGAACCGCTCCCGCAGGAGCACGTCGACGCCCTCTACGACCGCTACCAGAACGCCTACGGCCAAAGGAGACAGCACCCGTGAGCGACCTTCCCCGCATCGGCCTGCTGGGCATCATGCAGCCGCTCTATGACGACATGCTGCCCGGCATCACCGAGCGCCAGCACGCCTACGCCCGCGAGGTCGCCGACTCCCTGGAGGGCGTCGCCGAGGTCACCGTCGCGCCCCCGGCGCGCGGCCGCGCCGACGCGGAGGCGGCGGTGCGCGGCTTCGAGGACGCGGGCCTGGACGGCGTCCTGGTGGTCATGCTGACCTACGGCCCCTCGCTGCGCGTCACCCGCCTCTTCCACCAGATGCGCCTGCCGGTGTGCCTGGCCAACATCCAGCCCGAGTCCCAGATCACCGACCGCTGGGGCATGGCCGAGATGACCTACAACCAGGGCATCCACGGCGCCCAGGACACCGCCAACGCCATGGTCCGCGCCGGGCTGCCCTTCGACGTGGTCACCGAGGACCGCCGCGCCCCCGCCTTCCGCGAGCGCGTCGGCCGCTGGGCCCGCGCCGCCCGCGCGGCCACCGCCCTCACCGAGCTCAAGGTCGGCGTGTTCGGCTACCCCATGAACGGCATGGGCGACGCCCGCGTCGACGAGAGCGAGCTGCTGCGCCACCTCGGCCCCGAGGTCGTGCACATCGCCCAGGGCGAGCTGCACCGCACCATGGCGGCGCTGACCTCCGAGGAGGTCGCCGAGCTGCTGCAGGCCGAGCGCGGCCGGTTCGCGATCGACGAGCGCCTGTCCAAGGAGGAGCTGGACGACCACGCCCGCCTCCAGCTCGGCATCGAGCGGGTGCTCCAGGGCCACGGCTGCTCGGCCTACTCCACCCACTTCGACGCCCTCGGCGAGGACGGCCGCTTCGCCCGGCTGCCCATGGCCGCCGCCTCCAGCCTGATGGCGCGCGGCTACGGCTTCGCGGGCGAGGGCGACGTGCCCGCCGCCGCGCTCGTCTACGCCGGGCACCGGCTGTGCGGCACCGGGCACTTCACCGAGATGTACGCGATGGACTTCCCCCGCGACGCCATCCTGATGAGCCACATGGGGGAGGGCAACTGGAAGGTCGCCCGGGACGACGAGCCGGTGCGGCTGATCAAGCGCCCGCTGGCCATCGGCGGCCTGGACGACCCGCCCACCCTGCTGTTCCGCATCCAGCCCGGCCCGGCCACCCTGGCCAGCCTGGTCACCCTCGGCGGCGGCCGCTTCCGCCTGGTGGTGGCCGAGGGCGAGGTGCTGGACGAGCCGCCCATGCCGTCCCTGGAGATGCCCTACGGCATGTTCCGCCCCGACAGCGGGGTGGGCGGCTGCATGGACGGGTGGCTCGCCGCCGGCGGCACCCACCACATCACCATGACCCCCGGCCGCACCGCCGCCGACTGGGAGTCGTTCTGCACCGCCGCCGGGGTCGAGTACCGCCCGGTCTGACCCCGCCCCATCGGCGCCGCCCTCCGCGCGGGGGAGCGGCGGCGCCCGCCTCCCCCGACTCCGCGACGTCACAGGAGTACCCCATGAACGTCGACCCGCCCCACCCACCGCCCCCCGGGATCGGCCGCCGCTCGCTGCTGGCCGGAGGGCTCGCCGCCGCCGGGCTCGCCCTGTCCGGCTGCGGGAGCACCACCGCCGCCGCGACCGGCGCGCCCGTCCCGATCCGCCAGTGGAACCTGTTCACCGGCGGCGACGGGGCGCGCATGGTCGAGATGCACGAGCGGTTCGCCGCCGAGCACCCCGAGTACGACCTGCGCCCCACCACCTACCTGTGGGGCAACCCCTACTACACCAAGTTCGCCATGGGCGCCGCCGGCGGCCGCTCGTTCGACATCGGCACCCTGCACCTGTCCCGGGTCAAGGGCATGGGCGCCGGGACCCTGATCGACCCGGTCCCGCGCGAGGTGCTCGCCGAGTTCGGCATCACCGAGGAGACCGTCCGGCCCGCCCTGTGGGACAAGGCCACCGTCGACGGGGAGCTGTACGCGATCCCGCTCGACACCCACCTGGTGGTCACCTACTACAACCGGGAGGTCTGCGAGCAGGCCGGGGTCCTGGAGCCCGACGGCACCCTGGTGCGCACCACCGGCGTGGACGACCTGTTCGACCTGCTGTCCGCCGTCAAGGACGTCACCGGGCAGTACGGCATCGTCATGGACACCACCGGCGCCTGGCGCCAGTTCTGGTCGCTCTACCGCCAGCTCGGCGGGGAGATGGAGCTGGAGGGCGAGCTCGGCATCGACGACGACAAGGCGCTGCAGAGCCTGGACTTCCTGCGCCGCGTCAGCCAGGAGGGCCTGGCCCCCGAGTCCTCCGACGCCCCCGGAACCCCGGCCCGCTTCCAGAACGGCATCGCCGGGCTGATGCTCGCCGGGAACTGGGAGCTGCCCACCATGCAGGACGCCGGCATGGACTTCGGAATGCGCCCCTTCCCCGGCGTCTTCGGCGATGAGCTGGGCCAGGGCGACTCGCACGTGTTCGTGCTGCCGCACCGGCGCGAGCCCGACGAGGAGGCCGTCCGGGCCTCCGTGGCGTACGCGGCCTGGATGCTCAAGAACAGCATCGTCTGGGCCGGGGGCGGCCACACCCCCGCCTACCTGCCGGTCGCCGAGAGCGAGGACTACACCGCGCTGGAGCCGCAGGCCGAGTACCGCGCGGCCGCCGACGACGTGCAGCTCGACCCGGACGCCTGGTTCAGCGGGTCGGCCGCGGCGCTGATGGCCGAGGCCAACTCGGTGATGGCGGGCGTGCACAACGGCTCGTCCACCCCCGAGGAGACCCTGGCCGCCTTCAAGCGCGCGGTCCAGAAGCTCATCGACACCCCGCCCCCGGTCTGACCGGGGCCCACCCCTCCGGCACGCTCTTGGAGTCCGCCATGACCGCACCCCCGACGGCGGGCCGGGCGAGCAGATCCGACACCAACGGACCCTCCGCCACCGGCTCCTCGACCCGGCGCGCACGCCGCACCGACCCCGCAGGCCCCGCCCTGGTCCTGCCCTTCGCCCTGCTCTTCGCGCTGTTCCTGCTCTGGCCGCTGGCGGCCGGGCTGTGGACCAGCTTCACCGACCGCTCCCTGGTCGGCACCGCCCCCTCCTTCACCGGCCTGGACAACTGGGCCGAGATGGCCGCCGACCCCATGGTGTGGCGGTCGCTGTGGACCACCCTGCTGTTCACCCTGCTCACCACCCCGCCGCTGGTCGCGGTCGCGCTGCTGATGGCGGTGCTGACCCAGCGGGCGGTGCGGGTGGGCTGGTTCCTGCGCTTCTCCTTCTTCTCGCCGTTCCTGCTGCCCGTCGCGGTGGTCTCGCTGATCTGGGTGTGGATCTACCAGCCCGGGTTCGGCATGCTCAACGGCGCCCTGACCGGCATGGGCCTGCCGGAGGTGAACTGGCTCGGCGACGAGGGCACGGTGCTGCTGTCCATCGCCGTCACCACCGTGTGGTGGACGGTCGGCTTCAACTACCTGCTCTACCTGGCCGCCCTGCAGGGCATCCCCTCCCAGGTGTACGAGGCGGCCTCGCTGGACGGGGCCGGGCCCTGGCAGCGGTTCCGCGCTATCACGCTGCCGCTGCTCAACCGCACCACCGCGATCGTGGTGCTGCTGCAGATGGTGGCCTCGCTGAAGCTGTTCGACCAGGCCTACCTGATGACCAACGGGTCGGGCGGGCCGGGCTACGCCGCGCGCCCGATCATCGGCTACATCTTCGACACCGGCTTCACCAACCTGCGCATCGGCTACTCCTCGGCCATCTCCTACTTGTTCTTCGCCGTGATCATCGCGGTCTCCGCCCTGCAGTTCTGGCTGTTCACCAGGAAGGAGAACACCGCATGAGCGCCCCGACCCAGGCCGCTCCGGCCGCCGCGCCGCGCACCGCGGCGCCCGCGCCGGACGCCCCCCGCCGCCGGTGGCGCGTCTCCCCGACGGGGGCCGCCGCCACCGTCTCCGCCGTCGTGCTGGCCCTGCTGTGGCTGCTGCCCCTGGTGTGGGCGGTGCTCACCTCGCTCAAGCCGGAGGCCGAGACCACGGCCGTGCCCATCCGCTGGCTGCCCGTCGAGCCGACGATCGAGGCCTACCGCCTGGTCATCGCGCGCGGCGACATCCAGCAGTGGCTGATCAACAGCACCGTCATCTCCGTGCTGGTCACCGCGCTGACCCTGGTGCTGTGCGCGATGGCGGCCTACGCCTTCTCCCGCACCGAGTTCCGCGGCCGCAACGCCCTGCTGCTGCTGTTCATCGCCGGGATCATGGTGCCGCCGCAGGTGCTCATCGTGCCGCTGTTCGACCAGATGCGGCTGCTGGGCATGGTCGACACCTACTGGGGCGTGGCGCTGCCGCAGGTCGTGGCCCCGGTCATGATCTTCATCCTGAAGCGGTTCTTCGACGCCATCCCGCGCGACTACCTGGAGGCCGCGCACCTGGACGGAGCCGGGCACCTGCGGGTGCTCACCTCGGTGGTGCTGCCGATGTCCGGGCCGATCCTCGCCGCGGTCGGCATCTTCACCTTCGTCCAGGCATGGAACAACTTCCTGTGGCCGTTCGTGGCGACCACCGACCCCGCCCTGATGACGGTCCCGGTCGGCCTGGGCACCGTGCAGGGCGCCTACGGCATCCAGTACGCCCAGCAGATGGCCGCCGCCGTGCTCGGCGCGGCGCCCCTGATCGCGGTCTTCATGGTCTTCCAGCGCCAGATCGTGCGCGGCGTGACCGACGCCGGACTGAAGTAGCCCCGACCCGCCCCCGTCCCGAGCATCCCGAACCGGAGGTACCCCCCATGCCCCGCACCCGTACCCCGATGGCCGCGGCGGCCGCCGCCGCGGCGCTGGCCGCCCTGGCCGCGTGCACGCCCGCGCCGCAGGCCGCCACCGTATCGGCCGTGTCGGCCGACTCCGCCGCCCCGCCGCCCCCGCTTACCGGCGACACCGGGGTCCACGACCCCGGCCTGGTCGCCGGAGGGCCGGGGGAGGACTGGTACGTCTTCGGCACCGGAGACGCCGACATCGGCGACGGCAACATCCGCATGTTCGCCTCGCCCAACGGAAGCCACTGGCAGGAGACCGACACCGTCTGGGACACCAAGCCCGCCTGGCTCGCCCAGGAGATCCCGGGCGTGGAGAACCTGTGGGCGCCCGAGGTCTACGAGCACGACGGCACCTACTACCTCTACTACTCGGCCTCCACCTTCGGCTCCCAGCGCTCGCTCATCGCCCTGGCCACCAACACCACCCTCGACCCCGACGACCCCGACTACCGGTGGGTCGACCGGGGCAAGGTCTTCGAGAGCCACGAGGGCGACCCCTACAACGCCATCGACCCGGGCATCGTCGAGGGCGCCGACGGGAGCCCGTGGATGGCCTTCGGCTCCCACTGGGGCGGCATCTACATGGTCCCCCTCGCCTGGCCGGACGGGAAGGTCGCCGACGGAGCCGAGCCCTTCAAGATCGCCGACCGGCAGGAGGGCGCCAACCGCATCGAGGCCCCCTCCATCGCCGAGCACGGCGGCGACTACTACCTGTACGTCTCCTTCGACGCCTGCTGCCAGGGCACCGACAGCACCTACAAGATCGCCGTCGGCCGTGCGGACGAGCCCACCGGCCCCTACACCGACGCCGACGGCGTGCCCATGACCGAGGGCGGCGGCACCGTCATCCTCGCCGACCGCGGCGGGGACGTCGCCGCGGGCGGACAGTCCCTGTCCGAGGGACACATCGCCTACCACACCTACGGCCCCTACGGCACCCCGGGCGACTTCCGCCTGGGCATCGAGCCCGTCCGGTGGACCGGCGACGGCTGGCCCGTCCTCGCGCACTGAGCGCACCGAGCGACCACCGCCCCGGGGCCCACCGGCCCCGGGGCCCGACCACCCCAGAGAGGACCCCGCGTGCACAAGGCCGAACTCACCCTCGACCCCGCCTTCGCCGTGGCCCCCGTCCACCGCAGGCTGTTCGGCTCCTTCGTCGAGCACATGGGCCGCTGCGTCTACACCGGCATCTACGAGCCCGACCACCCCTCCGCCGACGCCGACGGGCTGCGTACCGACGTCGCCGCGCTCATCCGCGAGCTGGGCGTGACCACCGTGCGCTACCCCGGCGGCAACTTCGTCTCCGGCTACCGGTGGGAGGACGGCGTCGGCCCCAAGGAGGACCGCCCCGTCCGCCGCGAACTGGCCTGGCACAGCACCGAGACCAACCAGTTCGGCCTCGACGAGTTCATGCGCTGGGCCCGCGGCCTGGACATCGAGCCGATGATGGCCGTCAACCTCGGCACCCGCGGCATCCAGGAGGCCCTGGACCTGCACGAGTACGCCAACCACCCCGGCGGCACCGCGCTCAGCGACCTGCGTGCCGCCAACGGGTCGCCCGACCCGCACGCCATCCGCATGTGGTGCCTGGGCAACGAGATGGACGGCCCCTGGCAGCTCGGCCACAAGACCGCCCGCGAATACGGGCGCCTGGCCGCCGAGACCGCCCGCGCCCTGCGCACCGCCGAACCCGGCCTGGAGCTGGTCGCCTGCGGCTCCTCCGGCCGCTCCATGCCCACCTTCGGCGCCTGGGAGGCCGAGGTCCTCGGCGAGTGCTACGACGAGGTCGACTTCGTCTCCCTGCACGCCTACTACGAGGAGTACGACGGCGACCTGCGCAGCTTCCTGGCCGCCCCGGCCGACATGGACCGCTTCATCGAGGAGGTCGTGGCCACCGCCGACCACGTCGGCGCGCGCCGCAAGAGCTCCAAGAAGATCATGCTCTCCTTCGACGAGTGGAACGTGTGGTACCTCAGCCGGTTCGAGCGCGAGCAGGCCGAGAACCCGCCGGCCGACTGGCCGGTGGCCCCGCGCGTCATCGAGGACCGCTACAGCGTGGCCGACGCCGTCGTCGTCGGCGGCATGCTCAACAGCCTGCTCCGCCACGCCGACCGGGTCACCGCCGCCTCCCAGGCCCAGCTCGTCAACGTGATCGCGCCGATCATGACCGAGCCCGGCGGCCGCGCCTGGCGCCAGACCATCTTCCACCCCTTCGCCCGCACCGCCGCCGCGGCCCGCGGGCAGGTGCTGCGCGTCGAGCCCAGCGCGCCCCGCCACGACACCGGCCGCTACGGGGAGGTGCCGCTGCTGGACGCCGCCGCCACCTACGACGGGGACTCCGGCCGCGCCGCCCTCTTCCTCGTCAACCGCTCCACCGACACCCCCATGGAGGTCTCCGCCGACCTGCGCGGCCTGGACGGCGTGGCCGCCGCCTCCGCGCTCACCCTGGCCGACGACGACGTGTACGCCGCCAACACCGCCGACGACCCCGACCGGGTCGCCCTGAAGGAGAACAAGGACGTGCGCCTGGACGGCGGACGCCTCACGGCGGTCCTGCCGCCGGTCTCCTGGACCTGTGTGGAACTCGCGGGCCCGGCGCCCGCCTAGAGGAGGCGAAACAGATGGACACGACGCGCAAGCACCCCGCCCGGCGCACGGCCCTGGCGGCCGCGGCGCTGGGCGCCGCCCTGTCCCTGGCCGCGACCGCCTGCGGCGGCGTCGGCGACGCCGCCCGCCCCGAGGGCGAGAACGGCACCGTCGGCATCTCCATGCCCACCAAGTCCTGGGAGCGGTGGGTGCAGGACGGCGACAACATGGTCGCCGCCCTGGAGGAGGCCGGATACGGCGCCGACCTGCAGTACGCCGAGGACGTCGTCGAGGACCAGGTCGCCCAGATCGAGAACATGATCACTAAGGACGTCGACGTGCTCGTCGTCGCCCCCGTCGACGGCGAGGCCCTCACCGACGTCGTCCAGCAGGCCGAGGACGCCGACATCCCCGTGCTCGCCTACGACCGGCTGATCATGGACGCCGAGGGCGTGGACGCCTACGCCACCTTCGACAACTTCAAGGTCGGCGAGATCCAGGGGCGGTACATCGCCGACCAGCTGGACCTGGAGAACGAGGAGGGCCCCTTCACCATCGAGCTGTTCGGCGGCTCACCCGACGACAACAACGCCTACTACTTCTTCGACGGCGCCATGTCGGTCCTGCAGCCCTACATCGACGACGGCGTGCTGGAGGTGCCCAGCGGCCAGACCGAGATGAGCCAGATCGCGACCATGCGCTGGGACGGGGCCGTGGCCCAGGACCGGATGGACAACCTGCTCGGCGCCCACTACTCCGACGAGGAGCTGGACGCGGTGCTCTCGCCCTTCGACGGCATCAGCACCGGCGTCATCTCCTCCCTCAAGGGCGCCGGATACGGCACCGGCGACAAGCCCCTGCCGGTCGTCACCGGCCAGGACGCCGAGACCGCCTCGGTCAAGTCCATCATCGACGGCGAGCAGACCCAGACCGTCTTCAAGGACACCCGCGAGCTGGCCGACGCCGCCGCCGGGATGGCCGCCGCCCTCGCCCAGGGCGAGGAGCCCGACGTCGACGACACCGAGTCCTACGACAACAACGCCAAGGTCGTGCCCGCCCGCCTGTTGGAGCCGGTCTCGGTGGACGCCTCCAACTACGAGGAGGTCCTCATCGACAGCGGCTACTACGAGGAGTCGGACCTGACATGACCGCCGCCGACCACTGGGGGCCGCCGGCGCTGAGCATGCGCGGCATCCGCAAGACCTTCCCGGGCGTGGTCGCCCTGGACGGGGTCGACCTGGAGGTCCGCCCCTCCGAGATCCACGCCGTCACCGGGGAGAACGGCGCCGGGAAGTCCACCCTGATGAAAGTGCTCAGCGGGGTGCACCCGCACGGCACCTACGAAGGGCGCATCGAGGTGGAGGGGAGCGAGCGCCGCTTCGCCTCCACCTCCGACAGCGAGCGCGCCGGGATCGCCATCATCCACCAGGAGCTGGCGCTGGTCCCGCAGCTCAGCATCGCCGAGAACGTGTTCCTCGGCAACGAGCGGGCCCGGAGGCGGTTCGGCCTGGCCGTCGTCGACCAGGAGGTCTCGGTCGCCCGCGCACGCGACCTGCTGGAGCGGGTCGGCCTGGACGCCGACCCCTCCGCCCCGCTGGGCGAGCTCAGCGTGGGCCGCCGCCAGCTCGTGGAGATCGCCAAGGCGATCGCCAAGCAGGTGCGGGTGCTCATCCTGGACGAGCCCACCTCCGCCCTCAACGAGGCCGAGAGCGACGCCCTGCTGCGCCTGCTGCTGGAGTTCAAGGAGCAGGGCATCGCCTCCATCCTCATCTCCCACAAGCTCGGCGAGGTCACCCGGGTCGCCGACCGGATCACCGTGCTGCGCGACGGCCGCAGCATCGAGACCCTGGACGGCGCCCGCGGGGAGGTCACCGAAGAGCGCATCATCCGCGGCATGGTCGGCCGGGACCTGGAGCACCGCTACCCCGGCCCGCCCGGGGGCGCCGGGCCGGTGCGCTTCGAGGTGCGCGACTGGACCGTGGACCACCCGGTGCAGCGGGGCCGCCGCGTCGTCGACGGCGCCCACCTGGAGGTGCGCGCCGGGGAGATCGCCGGGCTCGCCGGGCTGATGGGCGCGGGCCGCACCGAGCTGGCCATGAGCCTGTTCGGCCGTTCCTACGGGCGGTACGTGCGCGGCACCCTGCTCAAGGACGGCGCCCCGCTGGCCCCGCGCCACCCGGCCGAGGCCGTGGCCGCCGGGATCGCCTACGTGCCCGAGGACCGCAAGGAGCTCGGGCTGGTCCTGGACGACCCGGTGCGCTCCAACCTGACCCTGGCCGGGCTGGACCGCCTCAGCCGGGGCGGGGTGGTGGACGCGGCCGCCGAGCACGCCGTCGCCGAGGACCTGCGCACCCGCATGGGGGTGCGCTGCCGCGACAACGGCCAGGCGGTGGTCGAGCTCAGCGGCGGCAACCAGCAGAAGGTGGTGCTGGGCCGGTGGGTGTACACCCGCCCCGACCTGCTCGTCCTGGACGAGCCCACCCGCGGCGTCGACGTCGGCGCCAAGTACGAGATCTACGAGGCGGTGCGGGCGATGGCCGCCGAGGGGGCGTGCGTGCTGCTCATCTCCTCGGAGCTGCCCGAGCTGCTGGGCATGTGCGACCGCGTCTACGCCATGTGCGAGGGGCGGATCACCGGCTGCCTGCCCGCCGACGAAGCCGACCAGGAGGCACTCATGACGCTCATGACCGGCGCCCCGCCCGCGGGCGCCGCCGAGGGGGGCCGGTGAGGGCCGCGGCGGCCGGAGGGGCCGCCTCGGTGCGTGCGGCGCTGCGCGGCAACGCCCGCCGCTATGGCATGGTCATCGCCCTGGCCGCGATCGTGGTGCTGTTCCAGGTCCTCACCGGCGGGCTGCTGCTGCGCCCCGCCAACGTCAGCAACCTCGTCCTGCAGAACTCCTACGTGCTCATCCTCGCCGTGGGCATGATGCTGGTGATCATCACCGGGCACATCGACCTGTCGGTGGGCTCGGTCGTGGCCTTCACCGGCGCCGTATCGGCCATCATGCTCGCCGAGTGGGGGCTGCCGCTGCTCATCGTCCTCCCGCTGTCGCTGCTGGTCGGCGGGCTCATCGGCGCCTGGCAGGGGTTCTGGGTGGCCTATGTGGGGCTGCCCGCGTTCATCGTCACCCTGGCCGGGATGCTCGTCTTCCGCGGCCTGACGCTGCTCGTGCTCGGCGGCGAGTCGGTCGGCGACCTGCCGCCGGAGGCGCGCAGGCTGGCCACCGGGTTCGTGCCGGGCTTCGAGGCCGGCGGGGTCGACATCGTCCCGCTGGCGCTGGGCGCCGCGGTGGCGGCGCTGGTCGTCATCGGCCTTCGCACCTCCCGATCCCGGGCGCTGCGGCACGGCATCCGGGTCGTCCCCGCGCCCGCCGCCCTGGCGGTGCAGGCGCTGGCCGTGGCGGCGGTGCTCGCCCTGTGCACCGCCTTCGCCCTGCACAGCGGGGTCCCCTGGGTCGGCGCCCTGCTGCTGGTGCTGATCGCCGGGTACGCGCTGTTCATGGCGGCCACCGTGCCCGGGCGCCGGGTCTACGCCACCGGCGGCAACCCCAAGGCGGCCGAGCTGTCCGGGGTGCGCACCAAGCGCACCGTGTTCTGGGTGTTCGTCAACATGGGGGCGCTGTCGGCGCTGGCCGGGCTGGTCTTCACCGCCCGGCTCAACCTCGCCGCGCCCGGGGCGGGCACCATGTTCGAGCTGGACGCCATCGCCGCCGCCTTCATCGGCGGCGCGTCGGCCTCGGGCGGCGTGGGCACCGTCGTCGGCGCCGTGGTCGGGGCGCTGGTGATGGGCGTGCTGAACAACGGCATGTCCATCATCGGGCTCGGCGTGGACTGGCAGCAGGCCATCAAGGGCCTGGTGCTGCTGGTGGCGGTCGCCTTCGACGTGCTGGGCAAGAAGGGGACGCTGGCCTCCGGCCTCCAGGGGCTCCGGGGCCTGCTCGGGGGCCGCTCGGGCGCATCCCCCGGCGCCGACGGCCCCGGCGGCGCCGGAGGGGGGTCACCCCTTCATGGCGCCGCCCAGGGAGAACCCGCCGCCCAGGAGACGGGCGACGGCGGCGTACAGCAGCACCACCGGCAGGGTGTACAGCACTGAGTACGCTGCCAGCGGGCCGTAGTCCATCGAGCCGTACTGCCCGAAGAAGGTGTAGATCCGCACCGCGGCCGGCAGCCGCTCGGGGGTCTGCAGCAGCACGAACGGAACGAAGAAGTTCCCCCAGGCCAGCACCAGGGTGAACACGCCCACCACGGACAGGCCCGGCAGCGCCAGCGGCACCACGACGCGCAGCAGCGACTGCCGGGCCGAGGCCCCGTCCGCCCAGGCGGCCTCCTCCAGCTCCACCGGGATGCCGTCCAGGAAGCTCTTGGTGAGCCAGATCCCGAACGGCATCCCGGCTGCGGCCAGGAACAGCATCACGCCCCACCGCGAGTCCACCATCCCGACGCGGGAGAACAGGCTGTACACGGGCACCATGATCGCGGTGACCGGCAGTCCGGTGGCGAACAGCACCGTGTACAGGAACGGGCGGCCGAAGCGCAGCTGGAAACGGGAGAGCGGGTAGGCGGCCAGCACCGAGGCGGCCACGGTCACCAGGGCCGCGCCGCCGCACATCCACAGCGAGTTCGCCAGCGGGACGAACAGGGTGTCCGGGGTGGCCACCGTGGCGAAGTTGTCCAGCGTGGGCGCCCGGGGCAGGCGCGCCCGGGAGGCGGCTTCGGAGTCGAAGGCCGCCACCAGCCACAGGGCCGGAAGCGCGAACGCCGCGGCGAGCAGCGCCAGCAGGGCGTGCACCACCGCCGCGGCGGCCGCCCGCCGGGGAGAGGCGACCGTCCACGGCTTCATCGGACCTCCTCGGGACGGAGCGTGCGCAGGTACACCGCCGAGAACAGCCCGGCCACCGCGAGCAGCGCCAGGGCGACGGTCGTTCCGTAGGCGATGTCGCCCATCCGCAGCGCCTCGGTGTACATCAGCAGCGGCAGGGTGGTGCTGCGCCCGGCCGGGCCGCCGGCGGTCATCACGTAGATCAGCGTGAACACCTGCACCGTCTGCAGGGTGACCAGGAGCAGGGTCGCGGCGACCGTGCGGCGCAGCAGCGGCAGCACGACGTGCCGCACCACCGCCGCCGTCCCGGCCCCGTCGACCCGGGCCGCGTCCTTCAGCTCCCCGGGCACCTCGGACAGCGCCGCCGAGTAGGCCATCATCGAGAAGGCCGTGCCCTTCCAGGCGTTGGCCAGGACCACCGCCAGGATGGGCACGGTGGTCAGCCACGACTGCTGCGGCGCGCCCAGGGCGTCGAGCACCCGGTTCAGGGTCCCCTCGCGCTCCAGGAACGCCGCCCACACGAACCCGGCGACCACCTCGGGCAGCACCCAGGCGCCGACCACGATGCCGCCCACGGCCGACCGCACCCACGGGCTCCGGCCCTGCATCAGCAGCGCCAGGAGCATTCCGAGCACCGTCTGCCCCACGATGCCCGAGCCGATCAGGAACACGGCCGTGAGCACGGTGGCGTTCAGCACCGCCGGGTCGGTGGCCAGGCGCTCGAAGTTGGCGAGCCCGACGAACTCGGTGCGGGCCGCCCCGGGGCCGGTCAGGGCGGCGTCGGTGAAGGAGGCCCACAGGGTCCACACGACGGGGGCGGCGAAGAACGCGAGCAGCAGCGCGGCGGCCGGGGCGATCGGCGCCACCCGGGCGGCGGGGGAGGGGAGGAGCGGGTGGCGCCCCGCCCCTCTGCTCCGTGCGCCCCGCGCGGCACGTGCGCCGCCGGGCCGTCCCTGGGCCCCCTCACCCACCGGTGACCTGGTCCGCGCCGACGATCTCCTCCAGTTCGCGGTCGTAGGCGGCGGCCGCCTCCTCCGGGGTGGCATCGCCCAGCAGCACCGACTCGGTCGCCTGCTGGACCGCCTGCGACACCCGCGGGTACTCGCCGTAGGCGGGCCGGAAGTGCGTCACCTCGACCAGCTCATCGGCCTCGGGAACGATGGGGGAGCGCTCCTGGTACTCCTCGGACTCGGCCACGTCGGCCCGAACCGGGATCTGCGCGCCGCGCACCGCGAACTCGGTGGCGTTCTCCTTGTTCAGGGCCATCGCCATGACCTCCCACGCCAGGCCGGGGTCGGCGGTCTGCGCGCCCATGGCCAGGGTCCAGCCGCCGGAGAGGCTGGTGGCGCCGGGGGCGGAGCCGTCCTGGGTGGGCATGGCGGTGAAGGCCATCTCCTCCTCCCACTCGGGCCAGGGGCTGGCGCCGCCCTCGATCCAGGTCTGGGTGGCCCACGACCCGTCCAGGCTGATCGCCATCTCCCCCTGGGGCATCCGCTCCTCCAGGTTGAGCGTGGGGGCGCTGGCGTTGAGCATGTCCCGGGTGTCCAGGGAGAGGCCCTCGGAGTAGACGGTGTCGTAGAACTCCAGGGCGTCGGTGAACCCCTGCGACCCGGCCACCCACATGCCCGCCTCCTCGTCGTAGAGGCGGTCCGGGGTGCCGGTGAGCAGCATCTGGAAGCCCTGCATCGAGGAGACCTCCCCGGCGGGTGTGCCGCCGAACAGGTTGAACGCGGTCACCTCGTCGCCGAACTCCTCCTGCACCGCGCGTGCGGCGTCCAGGACCGCGTCCCAGTCCTCCGGCTCCCAGGGGACCTCCACCCCGGCCTGCTCCAGCAGGGTGCGGTTGTACCAGAGGCCGCGGGTGTCGGTGCCGAGCATCACCCCGTACCGGGAGCCGTCCCGCGCCGTCACGGCGGCGTCGGCCTGTTCGCTGTACTGGTCGGCGTCCTCCCAGGACTCCCAGAACTCGTCGAGGGGGTGCAGGTATCCGGCCTCCACGTCCTGGTTGATGGTGAAACTGTCCTCGTAGAGGATGTCGGGGGCCTCGGAGGCCGACCGGTTCATCAGGTTGACCTGGGTCTGGTAGTCCTCGGCCGGGGCCTCGACGGGGTGCAGCTCGACGGTGACCCCCTCGTTCGCCGCCTCGAACTCCTCCTTGACCGTGCGCATGATCGCGTCCGCGGCGCGGAACGCTCCGAAGTCCTGGTAGACGACCTTCACCGTGCCGGGGTCGCGCCCGCTCCCCTCGCACCCGGCCGCAGCCGGGAGCGCGGCCAGGAGCAGCGCGGCCGCGGCCGCCGGTGCCCGCTTCATCGGCCACCTCCTCATCTGCGCACCCCGCCCGTGTGAGGTGCGCCACTCGAATGTCGCACGGGTGGGCCCCGCCGATCCACGGTCCCCTGAGGCCTTTGCGTCCGAAGTGGGCGCCGAGGACTACCCTGGCGTGCGTGGCAGGACGGATCAGAGACGAAGACATCGCCCTCGTGCGCGAGCGCTCGCCCATCGCCGAGGTGATCGGCGAGTACCTCCAGCTGCGCAATGCCGGCGGCGGCTCGCTCAAGGGCCTGTGCCCCTTCCACGACGAGAAGTCGCCGTCCTTCAACGTCACCCCCTCGCGGGGCCTCTACCACTGCTTCGGCTGCCAGGCCGGAGGGGACGTCATCACGTTCGTCCAGGAGATGGACCACATCTCCTTCGTCGAGGCCGTCGAGGCCCTGGCCGCCAAGGCCGGGATCCGGCTCCGCTACGAGGAGGGCGGGTACACCCAGCGCGGCGACCAGGGGCAGCGCCAGCGGCTCATCGAGGCGCACCGGGCCGCGCAGGAGTTCTACGCCGAGAAGCTCCTCGCCCCCGAGGCGCGGCACGCGCGGCGGTTCCTCACCGACCGGGGGTTCGCCCGCGCCGACGCCGAGCGGTTCGGGGTGGGGTACGCCCCCGGCGGGTGGGAGGCGCTCACCGCCCACCTGCGCGGCAAGGGCTTCAGCGACAAGGAGATCGTCACCGCGGGGCTCGGCGGCCAGGGCCGCCGCGGGGCCTACGACAAGTTCCGCGACCGCCTGGTGTGGCCGGTGCGCGAGGTCACCGGCGAGACCGTCGGATTCGGCGCCCGCAAGCTCTCCGAGCGCGACGACGGGCCCAAGTACCTCAACACCCCCGAGACCCCGATCTTCAAGAAGGGCCACCTGCTCTACGGCCTGGACATGGCCAAGCGCGAGATGGCCCGCAGCGGCAGGGCCGTCATCGTCGAGGGCTACACCGACGTCATGGCCTGCCACCTGAGCGGCGTGCCCACCGCCGTCGCCACCTGCGGTACCTCCTTCGGCGAGGACCACGTCAAGCTGCTGCGCCGCATCCTGCTGGACCGGGGCGGCGCCAACGCGCGGGTGGTGTTCACCTTCGACGGCGACGCGGCCGGGCGCAAGGCCGCCGTGCGCGCCTTCGCCGAGGAGCACAACTTCGCCGCCGAGACCTTCGTCGCCGTCGAACCGGACGGGCTCGACCCGTGCGACCTGCGGCTGCAGAAGGGCGCCGAGGCGGTCGAGCACCTCATCGGCGACGCCAAGCCGCTGTACGAGTTCATGGTCCGCGAGGTCATCGAGCGCTACGACCTGGACACCGCCGAGGGGCGGATGGCCGGGCTGGACGCCGCCGCCGAGATCGTGGCCAGCATCCGCAACGAGGGCGTGCGCAAGCTCTACGGGGTCCACCTGGACCACTGGCTGGGCATCATGGACGAGGAGTTCGTCCGCCGCCGGGTGGAGCAGCACGTGCGCGGCGCCCGCACCGGCGGGGGGCGGCCGCGCGGCGGCCCGGCCCCGGCCGCGCCGCCCGGGGCCGCCGGTGCGGCCCCCTACGACCTGCGCGACCCCTCGCTGCACCGGGAGCGCCAGGCGCTCAAGATCGCGGTCCAGGCGCCCGGCCTGGCCGCCGGCTTCGACGAGCTGGACGAGGACGCCTTCACCGCGCCGCAGCACAAGGCGGTGCTGGAGCTCATCCGCGCCCAGGGCGGGGTGGCGGCCGCCGGCGACGGCGCCCAGTGGGCCGCCCGGCTGCGCGAGGCCGCGCCCGACGAGGAGCGGCGGGCCTTCGTCACCGCGCTGGGGGTCGAACGGGTCGAGGTCGACGGCGAGCTGGACGAGCGCTACGCCCGCAACATCATCGACACGATCCTTGTACATTCCGCCAATCGGGCCGAGGCAAACCTCAAATCGCGCCTGGCCCGGCTCGACCCCGCCGCCGACGCCGAGGAGTACAACCGCGCGTTCGCCGAGCTTCTCGCCGCCGGCCAGCGCAAACGCGCGGTGCGCGAGCGCATCGCCGGGTCGGGGTAGCAGCGGGGTGACAATACTGGTTCTCTCTATTCGGCTGCATGAACGGGCACACTGTAAGGGTGGCTCTATCGGTGCTGCCCAGCGAAACGCCTCCGGTCCGGCAGGTGGCGCAACTGGTCGCGGGTTCCGGTGCCGGGGAACCGGTCACCGTGGCCGACGTCGCCACGGCCCTTGAACGGCTGGACCTGTCACCCGACGCCCTGGACCAGGTCGTCCGCGGACTCGTCCGGCACGGGGTCGACGTCGTGGACCCGGCCGCCGAGGAGGCCGTCCCGGCCGACCCCGGCCGCCGCGCGTCCACCAGCGACCTGGTCCGGATCTACCTGCGCGAGATCGGGCGCGTTCCGCTCCTGACGGCAGAAGAAGAAGTCGAACTGGCCAAATCGATCGAGGTCGGGCTGTTCGCGGCGGAGAAGCTGCGCCAGGCCCAGGCGGGGCCGGTGCCCGTGCAGATGGGCCCGGAGCTCGCCGAGGACCTCGACCACCTCGTTTGTGAAGGCGAGCGCGCCAAGCGCCGCCTGATCGAGTCGAACCTGCGCCTGGTGGTCTCCATCGCCAAGCGCTACATCGGCCGGGGCCTGCTCTTCCTGGACCTGATCCAGGAGGGGAACCTGGGGCTCATCCGCGCCGTGGAGAAGTTCGACTACACCAAGGGATTCAAGTTCTCCACCTACGCCACCTGGTGGATCCGCCAGGCCATCACCCGGGCCATCGCCGACCAGGCGCGGACCATCCGCATCCCGGTGCACATGGTGGAGACGATCAACAAGTTGATGCGGGTGCAGCGCCGGCTCCACCAGGAGCTGGGGCGCGAACCCACCCCGGCCGAGCTCTCCGGTGAGCTCGGGTGCGGCGACGACCGGGTCCAGGAGATCCAGCGCATCGCCCAGGAACCGGTGTCCCTCCAGGCCCCCATCGGGGAGGAGGACTCCGACTTCGGCGACTTCATCGAGGACTCCGACGCGGTGGTCCCGGTGGAGGCGGCCGCCTTCATCATGCTCCAGGACCACCTGGTGGACCTGCTGGGCGGGCTGTCCGATCGCGAGCAGCGCATCATCCAGCTGCGCTTCGGCCTGGCCGACGGGCACCCGCGCACCCTGGAGGAGGTGGGGCGGGAGTTCGGGGTGACCCGCGAGCGCATCCGCCAGATCGAGTCCAAGACCCTCGCGAAGCTGCGCCACCCCTCGCGCGCGCAGATGCTCCGCGACTATCTGGACTGAGGGCACCGGGGACACCGAGGACACGGTCGTGTCCGGTCCGCCCCCCCCGGCCCCGGCGGGGCACGGGACGCAGGGCGGAACGACCGGAGGCGCCGCCGGGTTCCCGCACCCGGCGGTCCGGCCTGATGTGGCCGCGTGTGCCCGAGCGTGTACTCCGCAAGGGGCCCTGAGGCTACCTTCTTAGTGATGTCAGCGCAGCGGCAGACGGCGCCCCGCAAGGGGCGGGTACTCATCGGGGTCGTCGCGGCAGTGTCCCTCGGCGCCCTGTTCTTCGGCGCGTTCACCCGCGTCGTGGACTACGCGCCCAGCTCTTGGAGCGTGGGCGGGAACGGGCTGCACCGGCTGGCCTACTTCGCCGACTGGAACACCGCCAACCGCGGCTACTCGATCAAGGACATGCGCGACAGCGGCGCGGCCGAGCGCCTCACCCGCGTGATGTGGGCCTTCGGCGAGGTCAGCGACGAGGGGCGGTGCTTCATCGACCCCGAGGCCGACCAGCCCTGGGAGATCTACCAGCGCCGCTACGAGGCCGGCGAGAGCGTGGACGGCGCCGCCGACGACTACGAGCAGGCGCTGGCCGGGAGCCTGAACCAGCTGCGCAAGCTGCGCGAGGAGGAGCCGTCGCTGTCGGCGAGCATCTCCATCGGCGGGTGGAACACCTCCACCTACTTCTCCGAGGCGGTGCGCACCGAGGAGTCCCGCCGGGAGTTCGTCTCCTCCTGTATCGACCTGTGGATCCGCGGGGACCTGCCGCGGCTGAACGACGAGCCCCAGGGCGGCCCGGGCGCGGCCGCGGGCGTCTTCGACGGCATCGACCTGGACTGGGAGTGGCCCGGCGGGTCCGGACACCCCGACAACGTCGAGCACCCCGACGACCCGCGCAACTTCACCCTGGTGGTCCAGGAGTTCCGGCGCCAGCTCGACGCGCTGGAGGAGGAGACCGGCGAGGAGTACGCGCTGTCGGTGTCGCTGGCCAACGACGCCGAGATCATCGACGCCAGCTACGAGCCCGAGGTGTTCGAGCCGATCGACTTCGCCACCGTGCAGGGCTATGACTTCACCGGGTCGTGGAGCAGCACCACCGACCACCACTCGCAGCTGTACGCCCCCAGCGGCGACGAGGGCGACCCCAGCAGCGACCGGGCGGTGCGCCAGCTGCTCGGCCACGGGCTGCCGCCGGAGAAGCTGGTGCTCGGCTTCCCCGGCTTCGGGCGCGGCTGGTCGGGGGTGTCCCCGGAGGGCTTCGGCCGCTACGCCCCGGCCCAGGGGCCCGCCGAGGGCGACTACGGGGAGGCCACCGACTCCTACGGCGACCTGAGGGACCGTCCGGGGCAGCGCTTCCTCGACCCGATCCACGGCGCGTACTGGCTGTACGACGGCGACGAGTGGTGGACCTACGACACCCCCGAGATCGTCCGGATGAAGGGGGCGTACGTGCGCCGTGAGGAGCTGGGCGGCCTGATGCTGTGGAACCTGGACATGGACCCCGACGCCGAGCTGGTCGAGGCCATGGACGAGTCCCTGAAAGGGGGCTGAGCGGCGGCCCCGTGCCGCCGCCCCGCCCGCGTCCCGGGGTGCTCACGTCCTGCGGTGCTCGGTGACGCCCCCGCCCGGGCGCCAGTGGCGGATCACCAGTTCCCCGTCCTCCACCGAGGTGAGCACCACCCCGGTCGGCATCAGGCGGAACAGGTGGAACGGCCCGGGCGGGACGCCCACCTCCCGGAAGGCCTCCAGCTCCCCGGGGTCGGTGACCTCGACCGCCCTGCCCGCCACCTTGGCGTCCCCGCCGCCCATGGCCTCCTCGGCGTCCTCCCGGTTCACCTCGCCGGGGCTGGCGTGCAGCGCGAAGCGGCCGTCGCGCTGGAGGTCGCGCGCCTTGACCGCGCCCGGCATCGAGCCCAGCGTCAGGTGGCGGCCGTAGAACCGCACCTCGGTGCCGCTGACCCGGGGCGCCCCGTCGGAGCGCAGGGTGGCCAGCACGTGGTGCAGGGTCCGCTCGAACCTCCCGCGCACCCGCGCGGCCAGCTCCGGGGCCTCGTCCTCGAAGACCGCCCAGGGGACCCCCTGCCCCGTCTCCCGCCCCGTACCGGTCGCGCCGCCGCCGTTCATCTCCATCGTGTCCATGCCTCCCACGGTCCCCGCCCTTCCTGACATCCTCTGTCAGGTGGCGGTGCGGCCACGGATCCGGCACGCCGCGCGTCTGGACGGTTGTCACACGGTGCCGCGCCGCGACAGGCTGGGGCCCATGCGCGACACCCTCAGCGGCACCGCCGATCCCGACGACACCCCCTCCCGGAGCGCCGCCCCCCGAGCCCCCGGAGCCCTCGACGGGGTCGACACCGAAGCCCTCCGGCGCGCCCTGCGGTCCGGGGTCTCCGGGCGGGTAGCCTTCGACCCCGGCACCCGCGCCCTCTACACCGCCGACGCCTCCAACTACCGCAGCGTCCCGCTCGGGGTGGTGCTGCCCCGCACCACCGACGACATCATCGCCGCCGTCGCCGTCTGCGCCGAGTACGGGGTGCCCCTCACCCCGCGCGGCGGCGGCACCAGCATCGCCGGGAACGCCATCGGCCCCGGGGTGGTCATCGACGCCTCCCGCCACCTGACCGCCATCGAGGAAGTCGACCCGGACGCCCGCACCGCCCGGGTGCAGCCCGGCGTGGTGCTGGACCGCCTGCGCGAGGCGGCCGCCCCGCACGGGCTCACCTTCGGCCCCGACCCCTCCACGCACAGCCGCTGCACCCTGGGCGGCATGATCGGCAACAACGCCTGCGGGTCGCACTCGGTGGCCTGGGGCACCACCGCCGACAACGTCGAGTCGCTGGACGTGCTACTGGCCGACGGCACCCGGATGCGGGTGGGCGCCACCTCCGAGGAGGAGTTCGCCCGGCGGGCCGCCCTGCCCGACCGGGAGGGGCGCGTCTACGCCGGGCTGCGCGACATCGTCGGCACCTACGCCGGGCAGCTGCGCACCGGCATGCCCCGGCTGGCCCGCCGGGTGTCGGGATACGCCCTGGACCGGCTGCTGCCGGAGAACGGCGGCAACGTGGCCCGCGCGCTCACCGGCACCGAGGGCGGCTGCGTCACCGTCCTGGGCGCCACCGTGAACCTGGTGCCCGCGCCGCCCGCCAAGGCCCTGGCGGTGCTGGGCTACCCCGACGCCCCCGCGGCCGCCGACGCCGTCCCCGAGATCCTCGCGCACGGCCCGCTCACCGTGGAGGGCCTCAACGAGCGGCTGGTCGCCGGGCTGGACCGGCCCGGCGCCCGCTCCGGGGTGGCCCTGCCCGACGGGCGCGCCTGGCTGCTGGTCGAGCTGGCCGGGGAGGACGCGGGCGCGGCCGCCGCCGCGGGGCACGCCCTGGTCGCCGCCCTCAAGGGCGGCGCCCGCCCCTCCGGTTCGGCGGTGGTCACCGACCCGGCGCAGGCCCGCGCCCTGTGGCGGATCCGCGAGGAGGGGGCCGGGCTCACCTCCCGCACCGCCTCCGGCGCCGAGGCCTGGTCGGGCTGGGAGGACGCCGCCGTGCCGCCCGAGCGGCTCGGCTCCTACCTGCGGGAGTTCGACCGGCTCATGGAGCGGCACGGGCGCGACGGCGTGGTCTACGGCCACTTCGGCGAGGGCTGCCTGCACGTGCGCATCGACTTCGAGCTGGGCACGGAGCCGGGCGTGCGGAACTACCGGGCGTTCATGGAGGACGCCGCCGACCTGGTGGTCGCGCACGGCGGGTCCGTCTCCGGCGAGCACGGCGACGGGCGGGCCCGCTCGGAGCTGCTGCCCCGGATGTACGGCCCGGAGCTGATGGAGGCCTTCGGCGCGTTCAAGCAGGTGTGGGACCCGGGCGGGCTGATGAACCCCGGCGCGGTGGTCGCCCCCCGCCCGCTCGACGCCGACCTGCGGGTGCCCGCCTCGGGGCGGGCGCCGCTGACCGTGCTCTCCTACGCCGAGGACGGCGGCGACTTCGCCAAGGCCCTGCGCCGCTGCTCGGGGGTGGGCAAGTGCCGCCGCCACGAGGGGCCCGGGGTGATGTGCCCGAGCTACCAGGTCACCCAGGAGGAGAAGCACTCCACCCGGGGGCGGGCGCGGATGCTGTTCGAGATGCTCAACGGCGAGGTGGTCACCGACGGGTGGCGCTCGGAGGAGGTCCGCGACAGCCTCGACCTGTGCCTGTCGTGCAAGGGCTGCCTGAGCGACTGCCCGGTCGACGTGGACATGGCCTCCTACAAGGCCGAGTTCCTGCACCACCACTACAAGGGGCGGCTGCGCCCGGCGTCGCACTACTCGATGGGGTGGCTGCCGGTGTGGGCGCGGCTGGCGGCGCTGGCCCCGGCCGAGGTCGACCGGGCGGCCCGCGCGCCGGGGCTGTCGGCGCTGGTGAAGCGGGCCGGGGGGATCGCCCGGGAGCGGGACCTGCCCTCGTTCCCCCGCACCACCTTCACCCGCTGGTTCCGGCGGCGGCCCCCGGCGCCGGGGCACCGGGGCGCGGTGGTCCTGTGGCCGGACACCTTCGGCACGTACCTGGAGCCGCGGGTCCCGGCGGCCGCCGTGCGGGTGCTGGAGAGCGCCGGGTTCCGGGTGGTGCTGCCCAAGGGGCCGGTGTGCTGCGGGCTGACGTGGGTGTCGACCGGGCAGCTCGGGGTGGCCCGCCGGGTGATGCGGCGGTCGGTGCGGGCCCTGGAGCCCTTCACCCGGGCGGGGGTGCCGGTCGTGGGGCTGGAGCCGAGCTGCACCGCGGCGCTGCGCACCGACCTGAAGGAACTGCTGCCGGGGGAGGACGCCGAGCGCACCGCCGCCTCGGTGCACACGCTGGCGGGGTTCCTGGGCGAGGCCGCCCCGGACTGGGAGCCGCCGCGGGTGGCGGGGGACGCGCTGGCGCAGGTGCACTGCCACCAGCACGCGGTCATCGGGTACGACGCCGAGCGGGCGCTGATGGACAGGGCGGGCATCCGCACCCGCGTGCTGGACTCGGGCTGCTGCGGCCTGGCGGGCAACTTCGGGTTCGAGGAGGGGCACTACGCGGTGTCGAAGGCGGTGGGGGAGCAGTCCCTGCTGCCGGAGGTGCGGGGCGCGGGCCCGGACACGATGGTGGTGGCCGACGGGTTCAGCTGCCGCACCCAGGTCGTCCAGGAGACCGGCCGCACCGCCGTGCATCTGGCGGAGGCCCTGGCGAGCGGCCTGCCGAAGGGGTAGGGCGCGGCCCCCGGCCCCCGACGCCGTAGGGCCCGGAACGGGACGGGCCCGGCACCTGTGGCTCAGGTGCCGGGCCCAGGGGCCGGTGCGGTGCTTCGCGGGCTCACACGCCCCAGAAGTCCCGGCCGCAGGGGTAGGCGTCCTCCGACAGGTAGGTCGGAAGGTCCGGGTCGTTCTCCTCCAGGAGCGCGGCGTGCTCGGCCGCGCCCATGTTGTACTCCTCGCGGGCGCCCAGGCAGTCGTACATGTTCTGGAACAGCGTCTCGATCTGCTGCACGCTGGCGCCGTCGTCGGCGGAGGCCTCGGCGAAGTCCTGCATCGAGCTGTCGAGGTCGTCGGTGAGCGTCGTCACCTCGTCGTACAGGCCCGGGAGGTCGGCGGACTCGTAGGCCTCCTGGGCCTCCTTCTCGCGCTGCTCGGCCTCCTCCTCGTTCCCCTCGATCTCGCCGCCGAGCGCCTCGATCTCGTCGTTGGCGCTGTTCAGGTCGGCGGTGGTCTGCTCGTTCTGCATGTAGAAGTAGACGGTGCCGCCGCCGCCCACCAGGGCGAGCACGACGACCACGGCCAAGGCGATGATCAGGCCGGTCGACTTCTTCCGGGGTGCGGACGGAGGTGCGGGTGCGGGCTGCCTGTCCCACGGGTTCTGCGGACCGCCGGGTCCCGGGGCGCCGGGGCCCTGCCCCTGGCCGCCGGGGACGGCGCCGGGCGGCTGTGCCCCGGCCGGAGGGGTGGGGTGGGCCCCGGGCGGGTTCTGTCCGGGCGGGACGCCCGGAGCCCCCGGAGCCCCCGGGGCTCCGGGAGCGCCGTGGCCGCCGGGGGCACCCGGGGCGCCCTGCCCTGGGGCGGGCCCGGCACCGGGGTTGCGGTACGGGTCGGAGGGGCCGTGCGGTGGGACGGGAGGGTTCGGGGACCCCATGGTTCTCCTGTCTTCGACGCTGTGTGGCGTGCCGTTCGGTCGGCGCTCCGGTACGGCTCGGGGACCGCGGTGCGGAGGCGGTCGGGGGGAGACCGGTACTGGAGAGTGCGCGGATCGTGACCGGCGTTCCCAACGTTAGAGCCCATGCGGGGGCGGAATGTTCTCCGGGGCGATGAAAAACGGTGAATCGTCCGACTCCGGCCGCGTGGGACCGGTGGGGCGGGTGTTCATACCCCGGTCCGTTCGCGCACGGCCGTGAGTTCGTGCCGGACGGCCTCGCGCACACGGGGGTCGGCCGGGTCCAGCCCCGCGTCCAGATGGACCCGCCAGTCGACCTCGGCGCCGCCCGGAGGCCGCCGGGCGACCAGCCGGAACCCGGAGCCGCCCTCCGGCAGCTCGCCGCGGTGGCTGACCACGATGGTGGCGGTGACCCGCTCGTGCACGGTCTCGGCGAGCCGCCCCGGGTCGGGGACGGTGTACACGTGCTCGCCGACGCCCTCCTCGGTGAAGGTGAACGCCTCGCCGTCGGCGTCCCAGCGCGCCCGGTCGATGTCCTGCCAGCGGACACGGCGCCCGTCGGGGAGGTGCAGGGCGCGGTCGGTGGACACGAGTGGGCCCTCGCGGGAGTCGGCGTGCGCCAGCACGCGTTCCCCCCGCTCCAGCCGGAGCCGGTCGCGGACGTCCCGGGGGACGGTGGGGCGGAGCCATCTCATGGGGCCCACCCTAGATCGCCGGCCGCCCGGCGGTAAGTGGGGCGGCCGGTCCGACCGGCGACGGAGCCGACCGGCGCGTCCGGCCGCGGCCGGGTCCGGTCACCTCTCGGCGTCGGGCCGGGCGCCCTCCGGGCCGGTGCCGTTGAGACCGGCCCAGGCCTCCGCCTCGGCCGCCATCTCCATCTCCGCCTCCATCTCGGCCTTCTCCTCTGTGGTGGGGCGGGACAGGAAGTCCCGCACGGAGGTGACCGGGAGCCGCTCGCCCACCTTGGCGGCGACGGTCTTCCCGGCGCTGCTGACCTGGGCCCCGACGATGCCTGCGGTCTCCTGGACCGCGGGGCTCTCCACGACCCTGCGGGCGGTCCCGGCGATCTGCTCGTAGCGGGCGCGCCCGGCCTTGGCCCCGAGGACGTAGCCGACGGCGAGGCCGGCGATGAAGGTGATCCGGTAGCGCATGGGGTACCCCTCGGCGTCGAGTGCTGGTGGCTCCGACGTTACCCCGCGCGGCCGCCCGAGCCCCGGAAGGCGCCCGGGGGAGGGCGATCGGGGACGGGAGAACCTGTCACGAGCACGCCTGGAGGTGCGCTAGAGTATTACCTGTCGCCGCGGGGGACGGGCCCACGGCCCCTCCGACAGGCGGCGCGAGCACCATCCCGCGTAGCTCAATTGGCAGAGCAGCCGGCTGTTAACCGGCAGGTTACTGGTTCGAGTCCAGTCGCGGGAGCATCCACGAGAGGCCCATAGGAAGACCTGTGGGCCTTTTCGTCGTCCCTTGCGATGCTCTCCGTCGTTCACGCGGGACGCGGGCGGTCGTCGGGGGCGGCGGGTCCGACCGGGGGTTTCGTTTTTTTCGAGTACGGCTACCATGGGTGCATGGTGCGCACACTTCAGGAACATACGGTCCTCCCGCCCGATGACCGGTCGGCACTGACCAGGTTCGCCCATGAACTGGGCGGGTCGGACCGTCCGAGTCAGGCCCGCCTGGTGGGCCCGGACGGTTCGGAGATCGAGGTTCCCGATGAGCTGTACGAGGCCCTCTGCGGCGTCGTGGAAGCACTGTCCCAGGGCTTGGCGGTATCGATCGCTCCGCACAACACGATGCTGACCACGCAGGAGGCCGCCGACCTGCTCGACATCTCCAGGCCTACCCTGGTGCGGCGCCTGTCCGAAGGCGAGATCCCCTTCACCATGCGGGGGCGCCACCGCAGGGTCCTACTTCGAGACGTCCTCGACTACCAGGAGCGCACCCGGCGTGAACGTCGACGGGTCCTCGACGAGATGGCCGCAGAAGCCGAGGAATCGGGCCTGTACGAGGCCACCTCCACGCCCCGTGACACCAGGTGAGGACGGAGACTCGTGGCATTCCCCGCCTTCCTCGACACGTGTGTCCTGTACCCCGCGTATCTCTCCGACACGCTGCTTCGACTGGCGGAGACCGGGAGCTACCGACCTCTGTGGTCCGACGATGTCCTGGACGAGCTCAGGCGCAATCTGATCGAGCGCGGAATCCCCGTCGAACCGGTGGACCGTCGTATCAGGCAGATGCGCAAGGCGTTCCCGGACGCCCTGGTGACCGGCTACGAGTCGCTCATCGGCGGAATGGGCAACGACCCGAAGGATCGCCACGTCCTTGCTGCGGCCGTACGCGCGAACGCTGAGGTCGTCGTTACCTTCAACGTCAAGGACTTCCCCAAGGACGCTCTGGACCCGTACGAAATCCTCGCAGTGAGGCCTGACGACTTTCTGCTCGACCAACTGGACCTGTATCCCGGGCTCACCATGCGAGTGCTCGGGGAACAAGCCTCCTCGTACCGCCGGGAGCCGACCACCGTTCCCGGCGTACTGGCCCGGCTCGAACAATGCGGAGTCCCCCATTTCGCGGCCGAGGTGCGGCGCCATCTCTGGTGAGGGCCTTCGCCGGATCGCGCCGACGCGTTGAACGCTCTCGTCCTTGACCCCGGGCGCCTACCCGCCCGCGCCACGCACCCCCACCGGGACCACCAGCGGTGAGCCGGACACCGGGTCGGGGACCACCTTGCACTCCAGGCCGAACGTCCGGGCCACCAGGTCGGGCGTCAGGACCTCATCCGGAGGGCCCGAGGCGCGGATCTCCCCGTCGTGCATGGCCACCAGCAGGTCGCTGTAGCGGCCCGCCAGGTTCAGGTCGTGCAGCACCATCACCACCGTCCGGCCGTGGTCCCGGTTGAGGCCGCGCACCAGGTCCAGCACCTCGATCTGGTGGGCCAGGTCCAGGTAGGTGGTCGGCTCGTCGAGCAGCAGCAGGTCGGTTCCCTGCGCCAGCGCCATGGAGATCCACGCGCGCTGCCGCTGGCCGCCCGAGAGCCGCTCCAGCGGCCGGTCGGCCAGGTCGGCCACGCCCGTCATCTCCAGCGCCTCGGCCACCGCCGCCGCGTCCGTCGACGACCACTGCCGGTACCAGTTCTGGTGCGGGTGGCGCCCGCGCATCACCAGGTCGCCGACGGTCAGGCCGGGCGGGGCCAGCGGCGACTGCGGCAGCACCGCCACCGTCCGCGCCACGTCGCGGGGCGCGGTCCGCTGGATCGGGCGCCCGTCCAGCACCACCTGCCCGGAGCGGGGCCGCAGCAGCCGCCCCAGCGCCCGCAGCAGCGTCGACTTGCCGCACCCGTTCGGGCCGATGACGGAGGTCACCGCGCCGTCCGCGACCGCGAAGTCCAGGTCGCGGGCGATCACCGTCTCGCCGTAGGCCAGGGTGGCGCCCTCGGCGCGCAGCCGGGACCCGGCGGCGCCTTCGGGCGCGGCGGAGGGGGAGCGGTCGGTGGTCACAGGCGGGCCTCCCGGTGCCGGAGGATGATCAGGTACATCAGGAACGGCGCCCCCAGGACCGCGGTGAACACGCCCACCGGCAGCTGGGTGGGGGCGAACAGCCCGGCGGCGAGCTGGTCGGCGCCGAGCGTCAGGGCGGCCCCGGTCAGGGCCGAGGTCAGCGGGGGCGGCTCGGCGGCGCCGCACAGCCGCAGGGCGATCTGCGGGGCCGCCAGCGCGACGAAGGTGATCGGCCCGGCCGCCGCCGTGGCCGCGCACACCAGCAGTGCCGCGCACAGCATCAGGACCAGCCGGGCGGCGTCCACCCGGACGCCCAGGCCGCGCGCCGCGTCGTCGCCCAGCCCCAGCGCCGCCACGGCGCGCGCGGCGGCCAGGGCCGTCGGCAGCAGCACCGCCAGCGCGGCGGCGGCCACCCCGACGCGGTCCCAGTCGGCGGCGTGCAGACTGCCGGTCACCCACGTCTGCGCGCGGGCCGCGTCCTGCAGGTCGCTCCAGGTCATCACCCAGTAGACGAGGTTGGCGCACATCAGCGAGACGGCGACGCCCACCAGCAGCAGCCGGGTGCTCGCCACCCCGGACCGCCAGGACAGGCCGAACACCGCGACGGAGGCGGCCAGGCCGCCCACCACCGCCCCGGCGGGCACGCCGAACTGGGCGGCCGCGCCGCTCACCCCGCCCGAGCTGCCGCCGAGCACGATCACCAGGACGGCGCCCACCGAGGCGCCCCAGCCGATCCCCAGGGTGTCCGGGCTGGCGAGCGGGTTGCGCGCCACCCCCTGCAGGATCGCTCCGGACAGCCCCAGTGCGGCGCCGACCAGGGCTCCGGTCAGCGCCCGGGGCATCCGCAGCTCCATCACGACGAAGCGCTCCCCGCCGTCGCCGCCTCCGGCGAGCACGGCGAGGGCGTCGGCGGCGCCCATCGGGTAGTCGTCGAAGGCGGTGAGCGCTCGGACGAACAGCCCGGCCAGCGCGGCCAGGATGAGCAGCGCGACGGCCAGGGTGCGCGGCCGCCAGGTCCAGGACAGCGGTCCGGCGCGCAGTGCGCGGCGGCGGCCGGGCGGGGCGGGTGCGGGGAGTGCGGGCGGTGCGGCGGGGGTCACGGGGCGATCATCCTTCCCCTGCGGATGAGGGCGATGAAGAACGGGGCGCCCAGAACGGCGAGGACGATGCCGACCTCCACCTCGCCGCTGCCGCGCACCACCCGTCCGGCGATGTCGGCGGCCAGCACCAGGCAGGCCCCGGCGGGGGCGGCCAGCGGCAGCATCCACCGGTGGTCGGGGCCGGTGACCGCGCGGGCCAGGTGCGGGGCGGCCAGCCCGACGAAGGCGATCGGCCCGGCGGCGGCCGTGGCGGCGCCGGTGAGCAGGGCGATGGCGGCCACGCCGGTGGCGCGGGTCAGGCGCACCCGCTGGCCGAGCGCGGTGGCCACGTCGTCGCCCAGCGCCAGCGCGTTGAGGCCGGGGGCGTTGGCGGCGGCCAGCGCCAGCCCGGCCGCGATGAACGGCAGCACCTGCCACAGCACGTCCATGGGGCGGCCGGCAAGGGTGCCCAGCCGCCAGAACCGGTACACCTCCAGGCTGGCGTGGTCCATCAGCACGATCGCCGACACGAGCCCGCTGAGCAGGGCGCTCATCGCGGCCCCGGCGAGCACGAGGGTGACCGGGGTGGGGCCGCGGGACCCGCCGGAGGCGATGGCGAACACCGCCGCGGAGGCGGCGAGCGCCCCGGCGACCGCCAGCCACACGAATGCGGACGGCTCGGTCATCCCCAGCAGGAAGACGCCCAGGACCACCCCGAGCGCCGCGCCGTGCGCGACGCCGAGGATGCCGGGGTCGGCGATCGGGTTGCGGGTGTGGCTCTGCATGAGCACCCCGGCGGCGCCGAGCGCGGCGCCCACGGCGATCCCGATGGCGGTGCGGGGCATGCGCAGCGACCACACGACCGCGCTGGCCTCGCCCCCGTCGGGTGCGGCCAGCACGCGCCAGACGTCGGCGGGCGGGATGGTGCGGGCGCCGATGAGCAGGCTCGCCGCGGCGCAGGCGGCGAGCAGGCACACGAGCACCGCCAGGCCGGTCGTGCGGCGGGCGCGCACGGCGGCGCCGAAACCCGGCGTGCTCGGCGGTCCGGCCGCCCGGGCGGGGGAGGCGGAGGGCATCACGGTCGCGGGACTCCTCGGGGACGGGGGACGGCGGTGGTGCGCCCGGGGGGCGTCGCGCGGACCGGGCGCCGCAGCGCGGCGTCCGGGCACGGCCCCGGCCGCGTGCTCATCGGTCGACGGCTCACCCGGCCCACCTCCCCCCTCCTCGGGAACACACCGGTCTCGCGGCGGCCCCGGGCGCCGCTGCTGGACAAAAGGGGCGTTGCACCGCATACTGCCTGATCGCGGGCGCAAGCTCACTCTTAGGCTAGACAAACCTAAGGCATTGTCCCATCAGAAAGGTCCGCGATGTCCCCCATCCGACGCCATACCTCCCCCGGCGCCCTCGCGGGCGCCCTCGCCGCCGGGGCTGCGCTGCTGCTCTCCACCGCCTGCGGAGGCGGAGGCGGCGCGTCCGACTCCGCCGACGGCGGCGGCGACGGCGCGTACCCGGTCACCGTCGAGCACGCCATGGGCGAGACCACCATCGAGTCGGCGCCGGAGACCGTCGTCGTCCTGGACAACAGCTACCTGGACTCGGCCATCGCGCTCGGCATGGACGTGGTCGGGCGCACCGACTACTACGAGGGCGGCGACCTGCGCGACTACCTCGGCGAAGAGGGGCGGGAGTACGCCGGGGACGCCGAGTCCCTGGGCACCCTGGAGGCGCCCGACATGGCCGCCATCGCCGAACTGCAGCCCGACCTGATCCTCTCGGCCAAGGTCCGCCATGAGGACATCTACGAACAGCTCTCGAAGATCGCGCCGACCGTGTTCTCCGAGACCACCGGGGCCACCTGGAAGCAGAACCACATCATGGTCGGCGAGGCCGTCGGCAAGAAGGACGAGGCCGAGCAGCAGATCGCCGACTACGAGGAGCGCGCCGCCGAGCTGGGCGAGCGGATCGCCGAGGCCAACGGCGGCGAGATGCCCACCATGAACATGGTGCGGTTCGCGGGCGAGCCCACGGTCCGGCTGTACCAGCCCGAGTCCTTCCCCGGCATCGTCCAGTCCGATGTGGGCGTGCCGATGCCCGAGGACGCCCCCGAGGGCGAGGACGGCGCCATCGCCGCCGACCTGGGCCCGGAGGAGATCCTCGACCTGGACGCCGACCACATCTACGTGTCCACCTGGGACGACGGCACCGGCGACGCGGCGGACAAGTCGGAGGAGTTCACCGCCAACCCGCTGTGGGACCAGCTGGAGGGCGAGAAGCACGAGGTCGACGACCGGGTGTGGGCCAGCTCGGTGAGCCTGCAGGGCGCGGACGCGATGCTCGACGACATGGCCGAGGGCTTCGGGGTCGACCCGGTCGAGTGACCGGGGCCCGGGCGCGGACCGCCCGCCGCGCACCGGCGGGGTCCCCCTCGGGGCCCGCCGTGGGCACGTCGGCCCGGACGCCGCGGAGCGTCCGGGCCGACGACGCGCCCAGGGGACCCGCAGGACCGGGCCGCTCCAGGGGGCGCTGTCCGGACCTCCTCAAATTGGCCGCGTGAACTGCGGAGATACCGGGTTGGGCGGGGCATCGGGCCGGTTCCGTCTCACCCGGTCCGCCGTTCGCCCGTCGCGGTCGCCCCGGTCGCCCCGGTCAATCCGAGAACCGATCCGAGAACCGAACAGCCCACCCGCGACGAACCGCATGAATACGGCGTCCGGAACCGAATCCCGGGCTGCGGTGCCGCCGGGTATGTCGACGCGGGTCACCTCCGCGGAACCTCCGTCCGGCCAGGTCAGCCCGCCGGACGAGGGATGAGCACCCTCGGTCGCCGGTGCCGACAACTCTTCGATGACCCGGTGACGGCGTCCGCTGAAGGGGTGAGGCTTTCTGCGGGATCGCGTCCTGCGGAATGGTGTGACTCATTTCGGATCTGCATCGCCATGAGCACCGGTCGCCTGGTCAGCACAGGTGTCCGAACGGCATCGGAGGGTTCCCCAACCCAGTGGACGCCGTCTTCGGCGGCCGCCCGGACCGTTCACGGCTTCTTCGCGATACCGCCGATGATGATGTGCTTATTGCGCGGCGGCATCACGTAGTTCCCCGCCTGGGCGCTCTCCTTCGGCAGGGGGCGCCAGTCGTTCAGCGGGACCAGGCCCGGACGCACCAGCGGCCACCCCTGGAAATAGGAGAGGATGTCCTCCCGGCCGCGCCAGAGGCCGTGGCCGAGCTTCTCCATGAACGCCTTCTCCAGGGCCGCCGCCCGCTTGGCGCTCTTGGGCGAGCGCGCGGCGTCCGGGCAGCAGAAATGGCTGATCACGAGGTGGCTTCCGGGGGCGAGCGCCTCGCACAGCTCGCGGGTGATCCCGCCCGGGTCCTCGTCGTCCTGCAGGTGGTGCAGGATCCCGCCGAGCATCAGCGCCACCGGCCGGTCCAGATCGATCAGCCCGGTGGCCACGGCCTCCTGCAGCACCGCCTTGGGGGCGGTCAGGTCGGCCTTGAGGACGATGGTGGTGTTGTTGTCGGCCAGCAGCGCACGCGCGTGCGCCAGCACCATGGGGTCCTTGTCGACGTAGACGACGCGGCCGTGCGGGGTGCTCTCGTGCACCACCTCGTGCACGTTGCCGTCGGTGGGCAGGCCCGAGCCGATGTCGAGGTACTGCTCGATCCCCGCCTCGGTCGCCAGGTAGCGCGCCGCGCGCTGCACGAACGCCCGGTTGCCCAGTGCCAGGTCGGTGACGCCCGGGACGACCCCCTCCGCGTAGTTCGCCATGTCGCGGTCGGCCGCGAAATGGTCCTTCCCGCCGAGGAAGTACGAATAGACGCGCGCGATCGACGGCTTGGTCAGGTCGATGTCGGGCGGCTCGGTGTACTTCTGGCCGGTCCGCTTCAGGAATTCGGGGGGGTCGGGTCGGGCCATCGGCGTCCCATCGTCATCCGGGGGGATAGCGCTACGCTCCGGAGTCTATTCCTCGCAGGCGCGCTTGGTAACCGCCGAATCGGGAACGGATGCGCCGAAACGGGCGCGTTCCCGGTGTTCGGCCTGATGCGGCCATGCCCTTCGCGGACCGGGACCGGTCTGGTATTCCGGCCGCGCCCCGGGCCCGGCCCGGGGCGCGGCCCTCCGGCGTCAGCCGATGGAGCGCCCCGCGTAGTCGGGGGCCTCCGCGATCCCGTCCGCCAAACGGGCGAGCACCTCTTCGGGGAAGGGCGCGGTGCCGCCGTTCACCTGGTCGACGTGGAGCGCCATGACCTCCTCGGTCGCGCGCAGCACGCCGTCCAGCCACATCTCGTGGCACACGCGGACCTTCTTGGCGCCCGCCGACACCACCCGCGTCCACACCTCCAGCTCCGCCTCGGGCGGGACCTCGCGCAGGTAGCGGACGTGCGCCTCGACCGTGTACAGCGAGCACCCGGTGCGCTCCCGGTACCCGGCGTCCATCCCCGCGCGCTCCATGAGCGCGTCGGTGGCGAACCCGAACACCAGCACGTAGTAGGCCTCGCTCAGGTGGCCGTTGTAGTCGATCCACTCGGGCAGGACCCGCTGGACCAGGTGCGGCCCGCTCACGCGCCGCCCCCTTCGGCGCCGCGGGCCCGCGCCTCGGCGGCCTCCTCGGCCTCGACCTCGGCCAGCGCCCGCATCACCGCGATCATCCGGCGGTCGCGCTGCTCGATCAGCTCGGCCGTGCTCCGCCCGGCCACCACCTCGTCGGTCCCGGCCACCATGGCGTCGCGCAGCCCGGCGGTGAGCTCGGGCGCCTCCAGCCGGGTCCACGGCGCCTCCAGCGACGGGCCGAAGTGGTCGAGCATGTGCGCCATGCCGCCCTCGCCGCCGGCCAGGTGGAAGGTCAGGCACGGACCGAAGAACGCCCAGCGCAGCCCCATCCCGGCGGTCATGGACAGGTCGATCTGCTCCACCGTGGCCTCGCCCTCGGCCACCATGTGCAGCGCCTCCCGCCAGGCCGCCTCCTGGATGCGGTTGCCGATGAAGCCCGGCAGCTCGGTGTCCATGGTGATGACCCGCTTGCCCGCGGCGCGGTAGAACTCCGAGGCCCACTCCACGGCCCAGCGCTCCGTGGACTCCCCGCCCACGACCTCCACCAGCGGCACCAGGTAGGGCGGGTTGAACGGGTGCCCCACCACCAGGCGCTCCGGCCGGGCGGCCTTGACCTGCATCTCGCTCATCGAGTAGCCGGAGGTGGAGGAGCCCACCACCACGTGCTCGGGCGCGGCCTCGTCGATCTCGGCGAGCAGGGAGATCTTCAGGTCGAGCCGCTCGGGGGCGCTCTCCTGCACGAAGTCGGCTCCGGCGACCGCCTCGGCCAGCGTGCCGGCGACGGTCAGCCGGTCCATCGACGCGCCCTCGGCCAGCCCCAGGCGCGTCAGCGCGGGCCAGGCCGAGGCGACCAGGCCGCGCAGCCTCCGCTCGGCGTCGGGGGCCGGGTCCCAGGCGCGCACGTCGTAGCCGCGGGCCAGGAAGTGCGCGACCCAGCCGCCGCCGATCACCCCCGCGCCCACACACGCGACCGTGCGCACCCCAACGGGCGCGGCCGTCGCCGCCGGGGCGCCCGGGGCGCCGTTCGTCTCCGCCATCGGACACATCCTTCTCATCGTCGGGAAACCGCATACGGGGGGTGCCCAGGAGCCTGCCGGGAGCGGCGTCGGGGCAGGCGAAGGGCGCCGCCCGCGGTGCGGCGGCGCCCGGCCCCCGGCCCCCGGCCCCCGGCCCAGGGGGCAGGGGCAGGACGGCAGGGAGGGGTCAGCGGGCGCTGCGCAGCTTGAGCTTGGCGCGGGCCTCATCCGGGGTGACGACCCGGGCGCCCAGGGCCTCGATGATGCCGCGGGCCTTCTCCACCAGCTGCCCGTTGGTGGCCTTGACCCCGCGGCTCAGGTAGAGGTTGTCCTCCAGGCCGACGCGCGCGTGCCCGCCCAGCAGCACCGACTGGGCCACCCACGGCATCTGCATGCGGCCGATCGCGAAGCTCGCCCACTCGGCGCCCTCGGGCAGCATCCGCACCATCGACTGCAGCACGCCCGGGTCGGCCGGGGCGCCGTAGGGGATGCCGGTGCACAGCTGGAACATGCTCGGGTCGTCGATGAGGCCCTCGGCGTACATCTGCTTGGCGAACCACAGGTGGCCGGTGTCGAAGATCTCCAGCTCCGGGCGCACGCCCAGCTCCTGGATGCGCTTGGCCCCGGCGCGCAGCATGTCCGGCGTGGAGATGTAGACGCTGCTGCCGTCGCCGAAGTTGAGGGTGCCGCAGTCGAGGGTGCAGATGTCGGGCAGCAGCTCCTCGACGTGCGGGAGCCGGTCCAGCCCGCCGACCAGGTCGGTCCCGGCGCCGAAGGCGAACGGGTCGTCCGTGCCGATCTCCAGGTCGCCGCCCATCCCGGCGGTCAGGTTGATGACGATGTCGGTGCCGGACGCCTTGATCCGCTCCACGACCTCGCGGTACAGCGCGTTGTCCCGGGAGGGGGCGCCGGTCTCGGGGTCGCGCACGTGGATGTGCACCGCGCTGGCCCCGGCCTCGGCGGCCTCCACCGCGGAGGCGGCGATCTGCTCGGGGGTGACCGGGACGTGCGGGCTGCGGCCCACGGTGTCCCCGGCGCCGGTCAGTGCCGCGGTCAGGATGACCTCGGTGTTCATGGTCTCGTTCACGGGGTCTCCTCGCTGGTGTGCCGGTTCTCGGCGGCCGGTGCGCCGCCTTCCGCCGATCCGCCGGACGCGGATCCGCCGGTCGGCGGCTCGATCTGGGTGGTGACGAAGTCGTGCAGGGTGGCGCGCATCCGCTCGACGGTGCGGCCGGGGCGCCCGGTGAGCACTTGGATGCCCAGGCCGTCGATGAGGGCGGTGAGGCGGACCGTCATCGCCTCGGGGTCCAGGTCGGCGCGGAAGGCCCCGGAGGCGGCGCCGTCGCGCAGCGTGCGGGCGATGGTGTCGTGCCACCGCTGGTAGGAGTCGGCGTGCAGCTCCCGCATCCGGGGGTCGAGCGCGGACTCGGTCCACACCTGCATCCAGATGGACCACTCCCGGGCCAGGTGCCCGGGGGAGGGCAGCTGCAGCTCGATGAGGCGCCGCAGGCGCTCGCGCGCGTCCTCGGTGCCGTGCAGGGCCGCGACCTGGCGGTCGAAGGCCTGCTTGACCGAGGAGCGCAGGGTCTCGTCGAGCAGTTCGCGCAGGGTGGGGAAGTGGTAGTGGATGGCCGCGCTGGACACCCCGCACTCGGCGGCGATGTCGGCGGTGCGCACCGAGTGGTAGCCGCGCTCGGCGATGAGCCGCCAGGCGGCGTCGGTGATCTGGCGCCGCCGCCCCTGCTCGCGCGCGGCCCGCACGTCCCGCCCCGCGTCGGGGGGCGGCTCGGTGGCCACCGCCAGGCGGGGCGCGGCCGAGACGCCGCCGTCGGCGGCGTCCTCGCCGTGCAGCAGCCAGTTGACGGTCACCCCGGCGGCGTCGGCGATGCGGACGAGCTCTTCGGCGGTGAAGCGCCGGGTGCCGCTGAGCGACTTGGAGAGCTTCGAGGCCTCCAGGCCCATATCGGCGGCGAACTCGCGCTGCGGACGCCCGGACCGCCGGATCACGTCGCGGACCCGGTGGCGCAGGCCCTCCATGTGGTCGGTCACGGGGGGTGACGCTAGCAGGGGTATAGCGATAATCGCAACGTCGCAACGGAGGTGATGCGACGGATCATCGCAGCGTGTATCGGATGTAGCCGGATGATCACGCCGAGGCGACCCACCTGACTGTCGAATCAGAAAGCGGAGCGGCGGCCCCTGGTCCCCGCAGGGGGCGCGGGGTCGGCCCGGGGTCCGGCCGCGGGGCCGGGGGCGGGCGGTGGTCCCGTGCGCCGCCCCGGCGCTCATCAAAGTTGAGTGAGGTCAACTCACCCCGATTGACGCGCCGGACGGTGTCGGGCAGTCTGTGGAGAGCGGTCACGGGTTGTGTCCGCTGGGCTCAACTTGTCTGCGCCATATCTGTTGAATCGCGAGGAGTCGGCGGAGGAAACTGCTCATGGCACGTGCGGTCGGTATCGACCTGGGAACGACCAACTCGGTCGTCTCGGTCCTGGAGGGCGGCGAGCCCACGGTCATCGCGAACGCCGAGGGCGCACGGACCACGCCGTCCGTCGTCGCCTTCGCCAAGAACGGCGAGTCCCTGGTCGGCGAGGTCGCCAAACGGCAGGCCGTGACCAACGTGGACCGGACCATCACGTCGGTGAAGCGGGAGATGGGCACGGACCGGAGCGAGGAGGTCGACGGCAAGACCTTCACACCGCAGCAGATCAGCGCCTTCGTGCTGCAGAAGCTCAAGCGGGACGCCGAGGCCTACCTCGGCGAGGAGGTCGCCGACGCGGTCGTCACCGTCCCGGCCTACTTCTCCGACCACCAGCGCCAGGCCACCAAGGAGGCGGGCACCATCGCGGGCCTGAACGTCCTGCGCATCATCAACGAGCCCACCTCCGCGGCCCTCGCCTACCACCTGGACAAGGAGAACGAGGCCACCATCCTCGTGTTCGACCTGGGCGGCGGCACCTTCGACGTGTCCCTGCTGGAGGTCGGCGACGGCGTGGTCGAGGTCAAGGCGACCTCGGGCGACAACCACCTGGGCGGCGACGACTGGGACCAGGCCGTGGTCGGCTGGCTGGTCGAGCGGTTCAAGGCCTCCAGCGGCATCGACCTGTCCAAGGACAGGATGGCGATGCAGCGGCTGCGCGAGGCCGCCGAGAAGGCCAAGATCGAGCTGTCCGGCTCCAGCGAGTCGGCGGTCAACCTGCCGTACGTGACGGCGTCGGCGGAGGGTCCGCTGCACCTGGACGAGAAGCTGACCCGCGCCGAGTTCCAGCGCCTGACCGGCGACCTGCTCGAGCGCACCAAGGCCCCGTTCCACCAGGTCATCGAGGACGCCGGGATCTCGGTGGGCGATATCGACCAGGTGGTGCTGGTGGGCGGCTCGACCCGCATGCCCGCGGTGGTGGAGCTGGTCAAGGAGCTGACCGGCGGCAAGGAGCCGAACAGGGGCGTCAACCCCGACGAGGTCGTGGCCATCGGCGCGGCCCTGCAGGCCGGCGTGCTCAGGGGCGAGGTCAAGGACGTCCTGCTGCTGGACGTCACCCCGCTGTCGCTGGGCATCGAGACCAAGGGCGGGGTGTTCACCCGGATCATCGACCGCAACACCACCATCCCGACCAAGCGGTCGGAGACCTTCTCCACCGCCGCCGACAACCAGCCCTCGGTCGGCATCCAGGTCTTCCAGGGCGAACGGGAGATCGCGGCCTACAACAAGAAGCTGGGCACCTTCAACCTCGACGGGATCCCGCCGTCGCCGCGCGGCGTGCCGCAGATCGAGGTCACCTTCGACATCGACGCCAACGGCATCGTCAACGTCTCGGCCAAGGACCTGGGCACCGGCAAGGCCCAGTCGGTGACCATCACCGGGGGCTCGGCCCTGGCGAAGGAGGACATCGACACGATGGTCCGCGAGGCCGAGAAGTACGCCGAGGAGGACCGCAGGCGCCGGGAGGACGCCGAGGTCCGCAACCAGGCCGACACCCTCGTCTACTCCACCGAGAAGTTCATGCGCGAGAACGCCGACACGGTCCCCGAGGACATCAGGAGCGAGGTCGAGGACGCCGTCGTCGAGGTGCGCCGGTCCCTGGACGGCGACGACACCGAGGCCGTCTCGGCCGCCAGCCGCAAGCTGAGCGAGGTCGGCCAGAAGATGGGCTCGGCCATCTACGGGGGGCGGCAGGCGGGCGCCGAGGGCGCGGACGCCGGGACCGGGGCCCCGACCGGCACGGGCGGCGATACCGGCGGCAGCACCGGCGGCGGCCAGGAGGAGGAGATCGTCGACGCCGAGATCGTCGACGACGACAAGGAGCAGGGCGGCAGGGGCGCCTGACGGAGCCGGGCCCGGAGGCCGGCAGCGGCCGGCCTCCCTCCCCTGCAGATGGGCAGTGTGTGCCCCGGTCAGTGGTCACAGGCCACCGGCGACCGCTGGGCCGGGGCACAGGCCCCCGACCGTTCCCGGCACCGCCCCGCTCACCCCTCTTCCAGCTCGGCCAGGACGCGCCGGGCGATGCCGAAGGCCTTGTTCGCGGCGGGCACGCCGCAGTACACGGCCGCCTGCAGGAACACCTCGCGGATCTCCTCCTCGGTCAGGCCGTTGCGTACCGCCGCGCGGACGTGCATGGCCACTTCGTCCCAGTGCCCCTTGGCGACCAGGGCCGTCAGCACCATGCAGCTGCGTGTCCGGCGGTCCAGCACCCCGTTCGTCCAGACCTCTCCCCAGGCGTAGCGGGTGATGAAGTCCTGGAACGGCTCGGTGAACTCCGTCTTCTGGGCCTCGGCGCGGTCGACGTGGGCGTCGCCCAGCACCTCGCGGCGGACCCGCATGCCCTCGGTGCGGCGGTGGCCGTCGGTCAGGTCGGCCCGCTCGGTCCGGTCGGTCACGGTCGGTCTCCTCCAGGGGGCGGCGGCGGTGGCGGGGGGCGGTTCAGGCGAAGTGCGCGACGAGCAGCCGGTTCACCTCGTCGGCGCACTCGCGGTTGGCCAGGTGCGCGCCCCCGTCCAGGACGTGGCGGCGGGCGCCGGGGACGGCCCGGGCGATGCGCTCGGCGTGCTCGGGCGGGGTCGCCGGGTCGTGCGCCCCGGCGACGACCAGCGTCGGCGCGGTGATGCGGCCCAGGTCCGCGCGCAGGTCCATGGCGGCGATCGCCTCGCAGCAGGCGGCATAGCCCTCGGCCGGGGTGGAGGCCACGGTCCGCCGCATCCGCGCGGCCTCGTCGGGGTTCGCGGCGGCGTAGCCGGGGGTGAACCAGCGTCCGACCACGGCCTCGGCCACCGCCCCGGCCCCGTGCGCGCGCACGGTCGCCGCGCGGTCGGTCCAGTTCTCCGGCGGCCCGAGCCAGGCGGCCGTGCACATCAGCGCGAGCCGGCCGATCCGCTCGGGGGCGTTGGCCGCCAGCCACATGCCGACCATGCCGCCGAGGGACAGCCCGGTGAAGCCGACCCGGTCCAGGCCGAGGCGGTCGAGCAGGTCGAGCACGTCGGCGCCCAGGTCGGCGATGGTCGTGGGCCCGTCGGGGACGGGGGAGCGGCCGTGCCCGCGGTGGTCGAAGCGGACCACCCGCAGGCCGGCCGCGGTCAGCGCTTCGGCCTGCGGGTCCCACATCTCCAGCGTGCTGCCGAGCGACCCGGCCAGTACGACGGCGGGCGCGCCGTCGGGCCCGGAGTCCACCGCATGGAGGCCGCCCGCGATGGGGTGTCCGGTCGACTGTGCGGTCAAGGGGGTACCTCCGTTCGTCGGTTCCTGCTCCGCGGCCTCTGCTGCCCCTGGGGCCGTGAGTGCCGCTTCCGCTGGTCGCATCCTGCGTCGCCGGTCCCCGGATCCGGTGGACGCACCCCGGACGGGCGTGTCCCTACCACGGCCTTTCCGGGCGGGTGCGGTAGGCGTCCAGCGCCGCGTCGATGAACGTGTCGGCCGCGCCCAGGTACGCGGCCGGGTCCAGCAGTTCCCGGATCCGCTCGGCCGTGCGGCGCCCGGCCAGCCTCCGGTCCAGGACCCCGGCCAGGTCCGCCCCCGACCCGGCCGCCTCCCGGCACGCCTCCCGCACCAGGTCGTGCGCGTCCAGCCTGCCCAGCTCGGGGGCCAGGTCGGAGGCGACGCGCTCGGCCATCGGCACCCCCCCCGCCAGCTCCAGGTTGGCGCGCATCCGCTCCGGGTCCACGCGCAGCCGCTCCAGGGCGTCGGCCGTCCACGCCGCCGCCGACCCGGTCGCGCACAGCAGCCGGTCGAAGGCCTGCCACTCGGCCTGCCAGGGCCCTGCCGCGCGCTGGTGCGGCTGGTGGATCTGCGCGGTGAGCAGCGTCGCCGCCAGCCCCGGCACCTGCTCGGCGCAGGCCCGCGCCGACACCGCCGCCACCGGGTTGCGCTTGTGCGGCATCGCCGACGACCCGCCGACCCCCGGCCCGGCCTCCTCGGCGACCTCGCCGACCTCGGTCTGCGCCAGCAGCACCAGGTCCCCGGAGACCTTGCCGCAGGCCGCCGCCGTCCGCGCGGCCGCCGAGGCCACCGCCGTCAGCGGCCCCCGGTCGGTGTGCCAGGGCAGGGCGGGGCGGGCCAGGCCCAGCCGGTCGGCGAAGGCGGCGGCGACCGCCGGGCCGCGGTCGCCGAGCGAGGCCAGGGTGCCCGCCGCCCCGCCCAGCTGCGCCGGGGTGCGGTCCAGCTCGGTGCGCAGGGCGTCGGCCGCCCCCGTCACCGCGTGCAGCCACCCGGCGGCGACCAGCCCGAACGTGGTCGGCAGGGCCTGCTGGAGCAGGGTGCGGCCGGGCATCACCGTGCGCCGGTGCTCCTCGGCCAGCCCGGCCAGCGCGCACGCGGCCCGGTCGGCTTCGGCGAGGGCGGCGCCCCCGGCGCGCCGGGCCACCAGCACCGCGGCGGTGTCCATGACGTCCTGGCTGGTCGCCCCCTGGTGCACGTGCCGCGCCGCGGGCCCCTCCACGGCCCGGGCCAGCTCCCGGACCAGCGGGACGACGGGGTTGGCCGAGTCGGCGGCGCTCCGGGCCGCGGAGGCCGCGTCCACGCGGCCGTCCCTGCGCGCGGCCTCCACGGCCTCGGCGTCCTCGGGCGCGGCCAGGCCCACCCGGACGAGCGCGTGCACCAGCGCGGCCTCGGCGTCGAGCATCGCCCGGAGCCAGGCCTGCTCGCCGGTCTCATCCGCGACGGCGCCGCGGGCGAACATGTCTCCGAACACGACTGCACCTCCTTGATCACGGTCGCCGACCGGTTCCCCCGGTGGCCCCCGACCGGGTCGTCGACGGCCGCGTCCCGCGCCCCACGGGCGGCCCACCGTGCCGTTCCCGCCTCCGTCGTCCGGTCCCCTTCGACCCGTGCGGTTCCCACTCGGCCCGGGCATCCCTGCCGCGGGGCCCGGACGGCCGCCCGGGTGGGGTGGGACGGCGTCGACCGCTGTCCGCCCCGAGGGGGACGCGATCCCGGCGGCGTCTCGATCGAGGCGGTATCTCTGCAGGTCGACCCATCGGTTCGAGTGAGACAGGACATCTGTACTCCGTCCTCGGTCAGATGTCGAAGAACACCGTCTCTCCTTCCCCCTGGAGGCGGATGTCGAAGCGGTAGCCGTCCTTCGCCGCGCCCGCCACCAGGGTGGCCCGCTCTTCGGGATCGGTGATGGACGACAGCACCGGGTCCCGCCCGTTCGCCTCCTCCTCGTCGGGGAAGTACACCCGCGTCACCGTGCGGCGCAGCATCCCGCGCGCGAAGACCGACACGTCGATGTGCGGCGCCTGCAGGGCCGGTCGGCCCGCGGACCCCGACGACCCGGCGGACCCCGCCTGACCCGGCACCGGCCCCGGCTTGAGGGTGTACACGGCCCACCGGCCCGCCTCGTCGGTCGGGCACCGGCCGAACCCCCGGAACCCGTCGCGGCGCACCGCGCCCCGCGGGTCGTCCGGGTGGTCGAACCTGCCCTCCGGGTCGGCCTGCCACGTCTCGACCAGCGCGTCCGGGACCGGCGCTCCGGCGCCGTCGGTGACCGTGCCCCGCAGCCACACGCCCCCCGGCGCGCCCTGCCGGAGCGCATAGGGCCCATCCGGCCACGGAAGCCCGAGGTGCAGGTACGGCCCGACGGTCTGTGAAGGTGTCGTTGGCTCCATCAGTCGTCGTCCTCCAGCGCCAGCTCGTGCTCGAACACCGTCGACTCGCGCCCGCGCAGCACGATGTCCCACGTGTACGCCAGCGCCCACTCCGGTTCGGTGCGCTCGTGGTCGTAGCGCGCCACCAGCCGCTCGCGCGCCTGCGGGTCGGGGATGGAGTTCCACATGGGGTCCTGGAAGAACAGCGGGTCCCCGGGGAAGTACATCTGCGTCACCAGCCGCTGGGTGAACGCCCGCCCGAACAGGGAGAAGTGGATGTGCGCGGGCCGCCAGGCGTTGTCGTGGTTCTTCCACGGGTAGGCGCCGGGGCGGATGGTGGTGAAGGAGTACCACCCCACGGCGTCGGTGACCGTCCGCCCCGCCCCGGTGAAGTTCGGGTCGAGCGGGCACGGCCAGTTGTCGCCCTTGTGCCGGTACCGGCCCCCGGCGTTGGCCTGCCAGATCTCCACGAGGGTGTGCGGCACCGGGCGCCCGTCGGCGTCCAGGACGCGTCCCTGCAGGGTGATCCGCTGGCCCTGGGGCTCGCCGTCGTGCCGGCGGGTCAGGTCGTGGTCCAGCGGCCCGATCCGGTCCTCGCCCAGCAGCGGCCCGGTGACCTCGGTCAGCAGGTGCGGCAGGACCTTCAGCGGGCGCCGCGGGTGGCGCAGTGCGGTGCTGAGGTACCCGGGGTAGTCCAGTGGCGGGTGCACGCCGGGGTCCCGGCGGTAGCCCGGGACGGCGGGCGCGGCCCGCCCCGCCGCCGTGTCCTGCTCCTCGGCCGTATCCCGGCCCGCGGCCGTGTCCTGGCCCATGGTCCCGTCTCCTCTCACGCGTGCAGCACGGCGGCCAGGCCCTGCCCGACGCCGATGCAGATGGCGGCCAGCCCCCACCCGCCGCCACGGCGGCGCAGCTCATGGGCGAGCGAGCCCAGGATGCGCGCGCCGGAGGCGCCCAGCGGGTGACCGATGGCGATCGCCCCGCCGTTGGGGTTGACGATGTCCGGGTCCAGCCCGTCCCAGCTGCGCACGCACGCCAGCGCCTGGGCGGCGAAGGCCTCGTTGAGCTCGACCGCCGCCAGGTCGCCCCAGCCGATCCCGGCCCGGCGCAGCGCGGTCTCGGCGGCCGCCACCGGGCCGACCCCGAACCGGTTCGGCTCGACCGCGGCCACGCCCCGGCTGACGATGCGCGCCAGCGGCTCGCGCCCCGCCGCCCGCGCCGCCTCGGCGTCGCCGACCAGCAGCGCGGCGGCGCCGTCGTTGAGCGGGGAGGCGTTGCCCGCGGTGATGGTGCCCTCGTCGCGGAAGGCGGGCTTGAGCCCGGCCAGCTTCTCGGCGGAGGTCTCGCGGATGCTCTCGTCGCGCTCCAGCTCCGCCCCGGGCACGTCCACCACCTCGTCGGCGAAGACGCCCTTGGCCCAGGCGGCGGCCGCGCGCTCGTGGCTGCGCAGGGCGAAGGCGTCCTGGTCCTCGCGCGCGATCCCGAACTCGTCGGCGATCTGCTCGGTGCACTCGCCCAGGGACGCGGTCCAGGCGGGTTCCATGCGCGGGTTGACCATCCGCCACCCCAGGGTGGTCGAGTGCAGGGTCTGGTGCCCGGCGGGGAAGCCCTTCTCGGGCTTGGCCATCACCCACGGGGCGCGGCTCATCGACTCCACGCCCCCGGCGATCACCAGGGACGCGTCGCCCACGGCCACCGCCCGGTTGGCGGCGATGACCGCCTCCAGCCCCGACCCGCACAACCGGTTCAGGGTGGCCCCGGGGACGCTGACCGGGAGTCCCGCCAGGAGGGCCGCCATCCGTGCCACGTTGCGGTTGTCCTCTCCGGCGCCGTTGGCGTCGCCGAAGTAGAGGTCGTCGACGGCGGCCGGGTCGAGCCCGGGGGAGCGCGCGGTGAGGCCGGAGACCGCGTGCGCGGCCAGGTCGTCGGGGCGGATGCCGGACAGGGCGCCGCCGTAGCGCCCGAACGGGGTGCGGACGGCGTCGATGACGTACACGTCGTTCACGGTGGGGCCTCCAGGGGACGGTCGGGGCGGGCGTGGACGGTCGTGGGCGGGGGCGGGTCAGCCCCGTCCGGTGAGCGAGCGCAGCACCGCCAGCTCGTGCGGCTCGGGTGCGGGGGTGGTGGCCAGGTCCGGGGCGAGGGCCAGGTCCCACCCGGTGGCCTCGCGCGCCCGTTCGGCGGTGACGCCCGGGTGGACGGAGGTGAGCACCAGCTCGCGGGTGCGCGGGTCGGGCTCCAGCACCCCCAGGTCGGTGATGACGCGCACCGGCCCGGCGCCGCGCAGCCCGAGGCGCTCCCGGTCGCCGGGGCCGCTCCCGTGGCCGACCGATGTGGTGAAGTCGACCCGCTCGACGAAGGTGCGCGGGGTCTGCCGCACGATCACGATGACCCGCCCGCAGGAGGCCGCGATCTCGGGGGCCCCGCCGGCGCCGGGCAGGCGTACCGCCGGGGCGTCGTAGTCGCCGATGGCGGTGGTGTTGATGTTGCCGAACCGGTCGATCTGGGCGGCGCCGAGGAAGCCGGTGTCGATCCGCCCGGCCTGCAGCCAGTAGTTGAACACCTCGGTGACCGGGACGACGCTGTCGGCGGTCTCGGCCAGTTCGCCGTCGCCGATGGACAGCGGCAGTGTGGCGGGGGAGGCGCCCAGGGTGCCCGACTCGTAGACCATCCACAGGTCGGGGGCGTGCGTGCGGCGGGCCAGGTTGGCGGCGGTGCTGGGCAGGCCGATGCCGACGAAGCAGGAGGTGCCGTCGGCCAGCGCGCGGGCGGCGGTGACCGTCATGACCTCGTCGGCGTCGGCCGCGGAGGGGGAGGGCAGGGACTCGGTGGCGGTCATGCGGTCTGTTCCTCCCTGTCCTCGCCGTGTGCCCGGTCCGGGGCCCCGGGGCGGCCCGCGGCGCCGAACACCTCGTCGTCGAGCCATGCGGTGAAGCGGTCGCGGTCCCGGCTGACGGCGTCCCAGGCGCGGTAGGCGTCATTGTCGCGGACGTAGTAGCCGTGGGCATAGGAGGGGCGCGCCCCGCCGGGCACGGGGGAGACCGCGGTGACGACCCGGGAGGGCAGGACGACCTGGCCGGGGACCGGTTCCAGGGTGTCGACGACCTCCTCGACGGTGACCAGGGCGCGGTCGGCGGCCAGCACCGCCTCCTTCTGCACTCCGGTGATGCCCCACATCTGCACGTTGCCCGCGCGGTCGGCGCGCTGGGCGTGCACGATCGCCACGTCGGGGTTGAGCGCGGGCACGGCGGCCAGCTCCTCCCCGGTGAAGGGGCAGGTGATGGGCTTGATGGTGGGGGTGCGCCCGACGAGGTCGGTTCCGGCGTAGCCGCGCAGCACGGCGAAGGGAAGTCCGGCGGCTCCGGCGGCGTAGCGGTTGGCCATCCCGGCGTGGCTGTGCTCCTCCAGCTCCAGGGGGCGGGGCCAGCCGTTGCCGACGGCGTCGCGGAACCGGTGCAGCGAGCCCACCCCGGGGTTGCCGCCCCAGGAGAACACGAGCTTGCGGGCGCACCCGGCGCCGATCATGCGGTCGTAGACGATGTCGGGGGTCATCCGCACCAGGGTCAGGTCGCGCCGCCCCTGCCGGATGACCTCGTGACCGGCCTCCACCGGGATGAGGTGGGTGAACCCCTCCATGGCGACCGTGTCCCCGTCGCGGACGAGCTCGGCCACGGCCCGGTCCAACGGCAGGATCATCGCGCCCCCTCTCGTTCGGATAGCGCATCATTGTTCTCTTTGCGAACACCCAGGACGTTACTGTCGCCCGGACCGTCGGTCAAGGCATGGCGGCATATGGCGCCCCGCCCGAGGCGGGGCGCGGGACGCCGACGGCGGGGCTGGTGCCCGCTTTCGGCCCCGGCCGGACGGCGGGTCGGCGGGGTGTGGTGGAGGGCGGCGACGAAGGAGGTCGGTGACCCTTCCGGCAGCGCTGTCGAGCGCAGCGCGTGTGCGTGGTCGCTGTTCTGGGCGGCGACGGAGTGAGCCGGGCGGTTCCCCGGCCCCGCCGCCCGGCAAGCAGGGCCCGGGAACCGCCCCGCTTCTGCCGTCGCCGCCCAGAACAGCGACCACGCACACTCCGTGCAATCGTCGGCGCTGCCGCAAGGGCCGCCGACCTCCGTCGTCGTTGCCCTTCCGCCCCGCACTCCGCTGACCTGTCGCCCGGCTGGGGCCTGTGAGCGGGGGACCGGCTCTGCCGTCGCTGCCCTCTCCAGATACCACGCACACGCCGGGCGGCCGACAGTGCTGCAGGTGGGGGCGCCCTCATGCGTCGTCGTCGGCCTCTGCCCGCACTCCGCCCGCTCGGCGCCCGGCCGGGGCCGGAGCGGGGTGCCCGGTCTGCCGTTTCCGCCCTCCGGTCCGCCTCTCGGTGGCGGGTCCCGGGGCCTTACGCCCGTGCCGGGCCCGAGGTGCGTGAGGCGATCTCCAGGTCGGCCTCGATGCGGGCGACCGTGGCCAGGAGGGAGGGCAGGATCTCGGTGCGCAGTCCGCGTACCGGCATGCGGCTGGCCTGGACCGACACGTTCGCGGCGGCCACGACCCGGCCGTCCCGGTCGCGGATCGGGGCCGCAACCGAGCGCAGGCCCTCCTCCAGCTCCTGGTCCACGATGGCCCACCCCTGGGCGCGCACCCGGTCCAGCTCGGCGCGCAGGGCCTCCGCGTCGGCGACGGTGTGCGCGGTGAGCGCGGGCACCTCCAGCCGGGCCAGGTAGGCCTCCAGCTCGCCGTCGGGCCGCCCGGCCAGCAGCACTCGGCCCATGGAGGTCACGCAGGCCGGGAAGCGGGTGCCGACGCTGATCGCGACCGTCATGATCCTGGAGGTCGCGGCGCGGGCCACGTACACCACGTCGTCTCCGTCCAGGACCGAGACCGACGACGACTCGCGCACCTCGGCGGCCAGCGCCTGCAGGTGCGGCTGGGCCACCTCGGGCAGCCCCGCCGCCGACAGGTAGGAGTACCCCAGCTCCAGCACGCGCGGGGTGAGCCCGAACAGGCGGCCGTCGAAGCGCACGTACCCCAGGTCGGCCAGGGTGAGCAGGAATCGGCGGGCGGCCGCGCGGGTCAGCCCGGTGGCGCGGGCGACCTCGCTGAGCGTCATCTCCGGCCGCTCGGCGGAGAAGGCCCGGACGACCCCGAGGCCGCGCTCCAGGGACTGGACGAAGTGGTCGCCGCGCGGCCCGGGTGCGGTGGGGCCGGTGTCGGAGTCGGTGTCGGACATGCGCTCCCTTTCGGTCCCGGAAATGTTCTCATACCGAACAGGGTGGGCGCGGAGGACGGCCGGGGGCGGCGGACAGAGGTCCGGTGGTCCGATCTCGTTAGGGATCGACCGGCTGGTCACCGTCGGTGAGGCCGCCGTATGGGGTTGACGCTGGCTGGAGCGTCAATTACGTTCGCCAACAGAACGGCCGTTCGCAAGACGCACAAACCCCCTCTCGGGTGGGCGCCCCGGCGCCCGCCGCACCCCCCTGCGAATGGAGAGCCGATGCGTCACAGACTCCTGTCCGCCGCCGCGGCCGCGGCGGCGCTCGCCCTGGCCGCGAGCGCCTGCGGCGGCGGAGGGGACGACGGGGACGGCACGCGCACCATCACGGTCGGAGCCATCCCCATCGTCGACCTCGCCCCCCTGCACCTCGCCGTAGAGCAGGGCTTCTTCGCCGACCGCGGCCTGGAGGCCGAGATCCGCAACATCAGCGGCGGCGCCCAGGCGGTCCCCGGTGTGGCCGCCGGCGATCTCGACTTCGCCTTCGGCAACGTCACCTCCCTGCTGGTGGCCCGCGACGCCGGGCTGCCCATGCAGGTGGTCGCCAACGGTGCGGCCACCACCGGCGAGCAGGGCGCCGACGTCAGCGCCGTCGTGGTGCCCGAGGGCAGCCCCATCGAGTCCCCCGCCGACCTGGAGGGCGCCACCGTCGCCGTGAACAACCTGGAGAACATCGGCGACACCACCGTGCGCAACTCGGTCCGCAAGGACGGCGGCGACCCCTCCGAGGTCGGGTTCACCGAACTCCCGTTCCCCGACATGCCCGCCGCGTTGGAGAACGAGGAGGTCGACGCCGCCTGGATGGCCGAACCCTTCCTGACCACCTCCTTGGAGGCGGGCGCCACCGAGATCGCCTCGAACTTCGTCGACGCCCACCCGAAGCTGTCCATGGCGACCTACTTCACCTCCGAACAGCTCTTGGCCGAGGACCCGGAGCTGGTCGCCGACTTCACCGCCGCCATGGAAGAGGGCCTGGCCTACGCCGAGGAGAACCCCGATGAGGTGCGGCGCATCCTCGGTGAGTACACCGAG
>NZ_ANBH01000162.1 GCF_000341185.1 Nocardiopsis chromatogenes YIM 90109 | reverse complement strand
GCAGTAGGGCCTGATCCGAGAAACACGCCCTAGTCCAACCCCTGCCGCTCCAGCAGGTCGTTCACCGCCTCCTGTTCGCCCTCCAGGAACGACCCGAAGCGGTCGCCCTCCAGGTAGGCGTCGGTCCAGTGGTTCTCCTCCAGCGCCTTGCGCCACTGTGGGCTCGTGCGCATGTCGGCGAGCATGTCCGTCAGCTCGCGGCGGCGCGCGTCGCCGATGCCCGGCGGGGCCACCAGCCCCCGCCAGTTGGTGAACTCCAGGTCCAGGCCCAGCTCCCGCAGGGTCGGGGCGCCGATGCCGGGGACCCGCTCGGCGCCGGTCACCGCCAGCGGGCGCAGCTCTCCCGCCGCGATCGCGTGCCGGTACTCGCCCGCGCCCGCCGCCGCCACGTCGATCTCGTGGCGCAGCAGCGCCGCCAGCGTGTCGCCGCCGCCGTCGTGGCGCACGTACCCCAGGCTCCCCGGCTCCAGCCCCAGCTCCTCGCCGATGAGCAGCAGCGCCAGGTGGTCGGGCCCGCCCCGGGTGGAGCCGCCGCCCAGGCGCAGCACCGTGTCCGGGTCCCGCAAGTCCTCGGCGAGCTGCCCGAAGGCGGTGTAGGGGGAGTCGGCCGGGACCAGGACCACCTCGGGCTCCTCCAGCAGCCGCGCGATCGGCGTGGTGTCGGCGGGCGTGTACTGCGACCCGCGCACCTGCGCCCCCGCGACCAGCCCGAGGCCCATCTGCAGCATCAGGTGCCCGTTGCCCTCCTCGTGCACGGTGCGGGCCAGGGCCGCGGTGCCCGCCCCGCCCTGCAGGTTGAACACCTCCGGCGCCCCGGCCGTGCCCGGCCCGGCGGCCAGCGCCTCGGCCACCGCGCGCGCCGTGGTGTCGTACCCGCCGCCCGGCGGGTTGGGCACCATCAGCCGCAGCTCGGGCGGGCGCGGCTGGGGACCCCACGCCGCGAACGCGGTCAGCGCCGCGGCCGCGCACAGCACGAGGGCGGCCCCGGCCGCGAGGAGGGGTCGCGGTGACCTGGGGCCGCCCGGCATGTGCGCTCCTTCGTCCTTACGGCCTGGTGGCCGTGTCCTCCTCCGCCTTCTCCGCGCCGTCGGGGGAGGAGCCGCCGTCGGCCGCGGGGCCCTTCGCGCCCGTGCGCAGGCGCTTGACCAGCGGCCACACCAGCACGACCACGGTCAGCCCAAGCAGGGCGGCCGAGTACGGCGAGGTCACGAACGTCGTCCAGTCACCGTAGGAGATCTGCAGCGCCTGGCGCATCGACCGCTCCATCATGCTGCCCAGGATCAGCCCCAGGATCATCGGCGCGGCCGGGAACCCGTTCTGCCGCATCAGGTACCCCACGACGCCGAAGCCCAGCAGCAGCCACAGGTCGAACACCGAGAAGCTCAGCCCGTAGACGCCGACCACGCAGAACACCACGACCAGCGGGATCAGCACCGCCCGCGGCGTCTTGAGGACCTTCGCGAACAGCGGGATCAGCGGCAGGTTCAGCACCAGCAGCACGATGTTGCCCACGTACATGCTGGCCACCAGGCCCCAGAACATCTCCGGGCGCTCCGACAGCATCATCGGCCCCGGTGTCACGCCCAGCACCAGCAGCGCGCCCAGCAGGATCGCCGTGGTGCCCGACCCCGGCACGCCCAGGGTGAGCATCGGCACGAACGACCCGACGGCGGCGGCGTTGTTGCCCGCCTCCGGGGCCGCGACCCCCTTGGGGTTGCCGCTGCCGAAGGTGTCGCCGTCCTTGGCGATGCGCTTCTCCATCGAGTAGGACAGGAACGAGGCCACGGTGGCGCCCGCTCCGGGCAGCACGCCGGTGAAGAAGCCCAGGATCGACCCGCGCCCGGTCGGCCCGGCGATCCGGCCCAGCTCGCGGCGGTTCAGCCGGAGCGAGCTCATGGAGCCGTCGGCGCCGCCCGCGCCCCGGCGGGCCAGCATCGAGAAGACCTCGGCCAGCGCGAACAGGCCGAGCGCCACGATGAGGAACTTGACCCCCTCGTACAGCTCGGGCATGCCGAAGGTGAAGCGCAGGGTGGCGGTCTGGGAGTCGATGCCCACCAGGGACACCATCACCCCCACCACCGCGGCGATCAGGCCCTTGGTGATGTTGCGCCCGCCCAGGGTGACCACGGCGGTCAGGCCCAGCACCATCAGCGCGAAGTAGTCGGCCGGCCCGAAGCTGACCGCGAACGACGACAGCACCGGGGCGATCAGCATCAGCAGCACCACGCCGACGGTGCCGCCGGTGAACGAGGCGATGGCGGCGATGGCCAGCGCCTTGCCCGCGGCGCCCTTGCGCGCCATCGGGTAGCCGTCGAAGGAGGTGGCCACCGTCCCGGCCACCCCGGGCGCGTTGAGCAGGATCGACGAGGTCGACCCGCCGAAGATCGCCCCGTAGTACACCCCGGCCAGCATGATGATGGCGGTGGTGGGGTCCATGCCGAAGGCGATCGGGATCATCAGCGCGATCGCGCTCATCGGGCCCAGCCCCGGCAGGATGCCGATGACGGTCCCGGCGAGCACGCCGATGAAGACGAAGAGCAGGTTCTCGGGGGTGAAGGCGACGCCGAACCCGGCCCCCATCTGCTGCAGAGTTTCCACGTGCGACTCCTCAGTCCAGAAGGGTGCGGCTCAGAAGGGCAGCGGCCCGGTCGGCAGGGCGACCCGCAGGAAGTCCGACATGGCGAAGTACAGGACCGCCGAGACGCCCACGGCCACCAGCGCGTTCGCCCAGTGCCGCCGGTAGCCCAGGTACCAGGTGGCGGAGGCGATGTAGGCGGTGGTGGAGATGAGGAACCCCAGCGGCTCCAGCAGGGCGATGTAGAACCCGATGGAGGCCGCGAACAGGGCCAGCTCCTTGCGGGGGTCGGCCAGGCGCCCCAGCGCCGGGCGGGCGGCGGCGGGGCGCGCGGGGGCCCCGCCGCCGGTCTCGGTGGCCTGCGCGGGTGCCGCGCCGGCCGTGCCGGCCGTGCCGGCCGTGCCGCCCGCGTCCTCCCCGGAGTCGGACCCGGCCTGCTCGCCGGTGTCCTCGTCGGGCTTCTGGAGGAACAGCACCGCGGCCAGGACCAGCAGCACCGCGCCGAGCCACTTGGGCAGCGTCGCGGGCTGCACCGGCACGCTCACCGCGGTGAACTCCTCCAGGGTGAAGGCCAGGTACAGGTAGACGACGGCGAGCACGCCGACCGCCGCGCCCAGGACGCGGTTGGAGAAGGTGAACGGTTTCATCGGCCCTCCCCGTCCTCGATCAGCCCGATCGTCGTGAGGATCTCGGCGGAGTCGGTGCTGGACCGGTCCAGGAATTCGCCGAAGTCCTCGCTGTCCATGTAGGAGTCGGTCCAGCCGAGCGCCTCGGTCTGCTGCTTCCAGGACTCCTCCTCGGTCATGTCCGTGAACAGGCCCTCGTAGTAGGCGACCTGCTCGTCGGTCATGTCCGGCGGACCCATGACGCCGCGCCAGATGTCGTAGGTGAAGTCCACGCCCTCCTCCTGGAGGGTGGGGGTGTCGGGGAGCGTGGAGGCGCGTTCGGCGCCGGAGACCGCGAGCGGGCGCAGGTCGCCGGACTCCACCAGCCCGGCGGCCTCGGAGGCGCCGGTGACCACCGCGTCCACGTGCCCGCCGACCGCCTGGGTCATCGCCTCGCCGCCGCCGTCGAAGGGCACGTAGTTGATGGAGGTCGGGTCGATGCCCGCGGCCTCGACCGCCCCGGCGAGCGCGACGTGGTCCATGCTGCCGGGGGAGGAGCCGCCCGCGATGCTCACCTGCCGCGGGTCCTCCTCCAGCCGGTCCACCATGTCGCCCCAGGACTCGATGGGGGAGTCCTCCGGGACGAGGTAGACCATGTACTCGGTGGCCAGGCGCGCGATCGGGGTGAAGTCCCGGTGGTCGTAGACCGACCCGCCCATCAGCGGGACGAGGCTGATCGGGGGGCTGGTGACGAACAGGCGGGTGGGGGTGTCGGGGGTCTGGGCGACGTAGGCCCACCCGATCGAGCCGCCGCCGCCCGGCTTGTTGACCACCTGGACGGGCTCGTCCACCAGGCCGCCCTCTTCGAGGACGCGGCCGGAGGTGCGGGCCAGGGTGTCCCAGCCGCCGCCGGTGGCCGCGGGGGCGATGATCTCGATGGGGCGGTCGGGCTTCCAGGGGCCGCCGCCGGTCTGCTGCCCGCCGCCGGTGCCACACGCGGTGGCCGCCAGCGCCAGTGACGCCAGCGCGGCGGCCACGGCGACAGGACGTGCGCGGAACATGCTGTCTCCAGGTACGGGGTGCGGGAATGGTGCGCGGGCCACAGGCCCACGTGAGGTGACACACATGTAAACAGCGCGAAATCCCCTGGAAAAGCGTTGTGTCGGTTGCGGGGACAGTGGTCGTAGTGGATGTTCCGGTCGTTGTGTTCACGGGCCGCCGCCCGGCCCGGCCGGGTCCCCCCGCACGCCCGTGACATGCGACGATTGCGCGGCACACCGTCGGCGGCGATCGAGGAGGGGCGCGTGCGCGGCAGGCTCACCCTGGCGGGGCAGTTCCTGCTCCTGCAGCTGGCGATCGTGGTCGCGCTGCTCATCGCGGTGGCCGGGGTGTCGCTGGCCCAGGCGGATGCCCGGTTCCGCGCCGAGGAGGGCCGCCGCATGCTCACCGTCGCCGAGGCGGCGGCCGCCACCGACGTGGTGCGGGTGGGCCTGGCCGACCCCGACCGGGTCGGCATCCTGCAGCCCACCGCGGAGAACCTGCGCTCCCTGGCCGGGGCCGACCACCTGGTCTTCGCCGACGACCGGGGACGGGCCCTGACCTCGCTGGGGGCGGGCGGCTCGGAGGCCGCGGGCGCCGACGCCGCGGGGGCGCCCCTGGACCTGGGGGAGAGCCGGGTGCTGTCCGGCAAGGCGTGGATCGGGGTGGTGGACCTGGACGGCGACCGCGCGGTGGTGGCGCACGTGCCGGTGATCGCCGACGACGGGCGGGTGCTGGGCTTCGCGCTGGCCGGGCGGGATGTGCCCGGCCCCGCCGCCAGCCTGGCCGGGTCCGCCCCCGACCTGTTCGTGTACCTGGGCGTGGCCTCGTTCCTGGGGGTGGTCGGCTCGCTGCTGCTGGCCCGCCGGGTCAAGCGCCAGACGCTGGGCATGGAGCCGGGGGAGATCGCCGGGCTGGCCCGGCACCGGGAGGCGATGCTGCAGGGCATCCGGGAGGGGGTGCTGGGCGTGGACGCCCAGGGCAGGGTGGTGCTGGTGAACGCGCCCGCCGCCGAGCTGCTGCGGCTGCCCGGCGGCGCCGCCGGGCGGAGCCTGGAGGAGCTGGGCGTGGAACCGGACACCGCCGCCGCGCTCACCGAGCGCGGGCAGGCCCCCGACCGGGTGGTGCTGATCAACGGGCGGCTGGTGACGGTGAACTGCATGGCGCTGGGCCCCCAGGGCGCGGACGGGTCGGTCACCACGCTGCGCGACCACACCGACCTGGTGGCGATGCGCGGCGAGCTGGACGCCACCCGCACCGCCACCGAGGCGCTGCGGGCCCAGGCGCACGAGTTCAGCAACCAGCTGCACGTGATCGGCGGGCTCGTCGGGCTGGAGGCCTACGAGGAGGCCGCCGAGTACATCGCCCGGGTGGGCGGCGCCCGGACCCGGCTGACCGAGGACGTGGCCGCGCGCGTGGCCGACCCGTCGGTGGCGGCGCTGCTCATCGCCAAGGCCAGCCTCGCCGCCGAGCAGGACACCGAGCTGGTGGTGGCGCCCGGGACGGATCTGCCCCAGCAGGACGGGGCGCTCTCGGCCGACCTGGTGACGGTGGTCGGCAACCTGGTGGACAACGCGTTGGAGGCGGTGCGCGGGCTCCGGGACGGCCGGGTGGAGGTGGAGCTGGCCGGGGCGGCGGGCGGCGTGCGCGTGCGGGTGCGCGACTCGGGGCCGGGCGTGCCGCCGGAGCTGGCCGAGGAGGTGTTCCGGCGCGGGTTCAGCACCAAGGGCGGGGGCGGCCGCCGCGGGGTGGGCCTTGCGCTGATCCGGATGGTGTGCGAGCGCAGGGGCGGGGAGGTGCGCGTGGAGGGTGCGGAGTTCACCGCCGTGCTGCCCTCCGCCGGGCCGGGGGGCGGTCCTGAGGCGTCCGAGGAGGAAGGGGGGCGGGGGTGATCCGCACGCTCGTCGTCGACGACGACTTCATGGTGGCCCAGGTCCACCGAAGGATGGTGGAGCGGGTCGCGGGCTTCACCGTGGTGGGGGAGGCCCGCACCGGCGCCGAGGCGCTGGAGCGCGTCCGGGAGCTGCGCCCGGACCTGGTGCTGCTGGACGTGTACCTGCCCGACATCGGCGGCACCGAGGTGCTGCGGCGGCTGCGGAGCGGGGACGGGCCGCCGGTCGACGTCCTGATGATCACCGCGGCCCGGGACGCCGAGACGGTGCGCCGGGCCCTGCACGGCGGCGCGGTGCACTACATCGTCAAGCCGTTCGCGCCCGAGACGCTGCACGAGCGGCTGCTCCGCTACCAGGAGGCGCGGGGCGTGCTGGAGGGCGGCGAGGCGGCCCAGGAGGACCTGGACCGGGTGTTCGGCGCCCCGCGGTCCGGGCAGGCGCCGCCGGGGCAGGCCAAGGGCGCGGCGATGCCGAAGGGGTTGACGCCGGAGTCGGCGGCGCTGGTCCGGTCGGAGCTGGAGAAGGCCGGGGCGGACCTGTCGGCGTCGGAGTGCGCGGCCCTGACCGGCCTGTCGAGGGTGAGCGCGCGCCGGTACCTGGAGCACTTCGTCCAGGAGGGCAGGGCGGTGGTGCGCCTGAAGTACGGCACCGCGGGCCGCCCCGAGCGCAGGTACCACTGGGTGCCGGGAACGGAATAGGGCGTGGTCCACGCGCTTCCTCGGTCGTTGACGGCGGACCCTGTATCGGCTGCGGATACGGCGAGGGGTGCCCGTGGTCGGCGTGTGCGGGCCGGGTGCACCGCCGGGGCCCACGGGCCGGGGTGTGCCGGAGGGGCCGCGCGTTCTACGCCGCGACCCGGCACGACCGGCTGATCGGTGCCCCGGTCGAGCGGCCGCCTGGTGGCCTGCGCCCGATGACCGGGGCCCACATCTCCCGTCAACGATCTGAGGCGCCGAACGCCCGTCGGGGGCTACCGGGGCGGCGCCGGGGCCTTCTCCGTGTGCCGCGGCGATTCCGGCCCGTCGGGGGCGTCGGGGCGGTTTTGGACCAGCACGGCCGCGGGCACCGCGGCGAGCAGGAAGAGCGCCCCCGCCATCCCGACGTAGAGGTGCACTCCGGCCGCCGAGCTCACCGGCGCGCCGTCGGCGGGGAGCCCGGGGACCTGGGTCGCCTTGAGCACCTCGCCCCCGGCGAAGGTGAAGACGACCGAGCCCAGGGCGAGCACCACCGAGACCACGCCGGCGATCGTGCCCTGGCGCTCGGGCGCCGCCAGGCCGGTCGCCAGGTTGTAGCCCGAGGCGCCGATCGCCCCGGCGGCCACCCCGACCAGGGCGCCGCAGGCGATCGCCACCGGGAGCACCGACACCCCCGCCAGCATCGTGAAGGTCGCCGCCGTCCCGACGGCGATGCCGCCGAGCAGGGGCGGTGCGGGGCCGAAGCGCCCCGCCGCCCACCCGGAGAGCGTGCCGCCGACGACGATGCCGAGGTTGGGCACGGCCAGCAGCACCGCGACCGCCTCCCCCTCGCCCAGCCCGTAGCCGAGCCCCAGGCCGGGGGGCACCTGGGCGATGATGCCCGTCAGCTGCAGCATGCTCCGGAAGGATCCGGCCGCCAGCACCAGGGCCAGCAGCGTCAGCAGGATCGGGCGGCTGAGGGCCCGCAGGTCGATGACGGGCTCGTCGACCCGCAGCGCCAGGACGGCCCATCCGGCCAGCGCGGCGGCGCCGGCCGCGATCAGCACCAGCATGCCCCCCGACAGCCACCCGAAGTCCCGGCCGAGGCTGATGTAGGCGAGCACCGCGCCGAGGCCGCCGCCGAGCAGGAGCGCCCCCGCCGTGTCGACGCGGCCGGTGCCGCGCACCGGCGACTCCGGGATGAGCGCGCGCACGCACAGCGCGGCGGCCGCGGCGAGCAGGGCCGCCGCCGCGAACACGCTCCGGTGGCCGAACGCGTCGATGACCGGCTTCATCAGGAACGGCTCGATGATCCCGACCACCGACGATCCGGAGGTCACCAGCCCGACCAGCGCCATCGCCACCACCGGGGCGGCGATCTGGCGGGCGAGGGCCACGGTGATGAAGACCGCGGCGAAGGCGGCGCCTTGGAGGAGGCGCCCCGCCAGGAAGATCCAGACGTTGGGGGCGGCGAAGCAGACCAGCGCCCCCGCGCAGGCCAGGACCAGCGTGGCGATGAGGGTCCGGCGCTTGCCGAAGATGTCGGAGCACTTCGCCAGCAGCGGCGACCAGATGGCCCCGGCCAGCATCGCGCTCGCGTTCAGCCAGGCGGCCTGGTCGGTGTCGAAGTCGTCCAGCAGCTGGGGCAGGACCATCATCGGCGATCCGATGGCCACATCGGCCAGGACGTTGGCGAGCGTGAGGACGGCGGCCCAGAGGACGAGCCTCCGGCTCCAGCGGTGCTCCCGGGGGCCGGGCGGGGCCCCTTCCCGTGTGTCGTTCACCGTGTGTTGTCTCCAGCGGTTCGGAGGGGGTGGGGCGCGGTGCGCGGCCGGTGGCGCGGCACCGGGTCAGGGCGCGTCGGCCGCGAAGGCCTGCAGCGCCTTGTCGCGGGCCTCGATGGCCGCCCAGGTGGGCGGCAGCAGGCGGTCGCGGCCGGTGCCGGCGCGGTCCTGGGCGAAGGCGACGTAGGGGCGCTGCCGGGCCTCGTACCGTTGGAACGCGCCGGTGGGGCCGCCGCCGCGGTGCGCGAGCTCCTCGGCGAGGAGGCGGGCCCCGGTGAGGGCGAGCGAGGTGCCCCGGCCGGACAGGAAGGCCGGGCTGTACCCGGCGTCCCCGACCAGGACGGTGCGGCCGCGGTGCCAGGCGGGCAGGCGGATCTGGCTCGCGGGGGTGAGGTAGAGGCCGGGGTCGGCGAGGGCCGCGTCGAGCAGCTCCGGGATGCGCCACGACCGGTGGCCCGCGAAGGCGTCGGCGAGGATCCTCTTCTGCGCGTCCAGGTCGCGGTGGTCGTAGGCGATCGGCTCCGAACGGAACTGGAAGACCGCGACCGCCTTGCCGCCGTAGTGGAACACGCCCGCCATCCGGCCGGGGACGTTGTGGATCGCGTTGCCGGTGTCGGGGCGGGCGGCCCCGGCGGGGAGGTCGGCGAGGGCGAAGTAGACGCCGAGGTGCCGGAGGTGGTCCTCCTCGGGGCCGAACACCATGCCGCGCACCGCCGAGTGCTGGCCGTCGGCGCCGACGACCAGGTCGTACCGGCCGGTGCGGCCCGACGCGAAGCGCACCCGGACGCCGTCCGCCCCGGGTCCGCCGCCGTCGTCGGCCAGTGCCGCGACCGCGTCGCCGAAGCGGATCCCGGCGGTGTCGGGGAGGGCGTCGGCGAGGATGCGCACGAGGTCTCCGCGCAGGAGTTCGATGTCGTCGTCGGAGTCGCCGATCCGCTCCATCGGCATCCGGGCCACGGTCGCCCCCGAGGCGTCGACGAACCGGGTCCGCTCGGACATCCGGATGCGCCGTTCCCGGACCTGCGCGAGCAGGCCCATCCGCTCCACGGCCTCGATCGCGTCGCCGCGGATGTCGATGGGCGTGCCCGTGAGCCGGAGGCCGGGGGCGTGCTCGACGACGGTGACCGTGTGGCCGCGGGTGCCCAGCTCGCGCGCGCAGGCGAGCCCGGCGATGCCGGCTCCGGAGATGAGGATGTCCACGTGTGCACTCCCGGTGTCGCTGGTCGGTGGAGGTGGGGCGGCCGGCGGCCGCTCCACCGGTGGGGCCGGAGGGGCGCCGGGCCAAACTAAAGCAACAATCTGTTGCTTTTAATGAGGCTATCCACGCCCGGCTTGCACCGCAATGCCGCGCCTGGCGACAATCGGCACCCGAGCGGAGAAGGGGAGGTGAGCGCGGCCATGGCCGACGGGGCCGCGGCCCGGCCGACCGCGCGGCGGCCCGGGGGCCGCAACGCACGGGTCAGGGCGCAGATCCTCGCCGCGACCGCGGAGCTCGTGGCGCGCGACGGCGTCGCGGGCTTCCGCTACGAGGAGGTCGCCGAGCGCGCCGGCGTGCACAAGACCAGCGTCTACCGCAACTGGCCCGACCGCGAGGACCTGGTGGTGGACGCCCTGCTCCGGTACGCCGAGGACCTCGCCTCGGTCGCCGACACCGGCGACCTGCACCGGGACCTGGTGGACTTCCTGGTCGCCCTGGCCGGGGGCATGGAGACGCCGTTCGGCCAGACGCTCGAACAGGCCGTCCGTCCGGCCGGGCAGAGCGCCACGGTCCGCCAGGCGGTGTCCCGGATCGTCGACCGCCGCGTGGCCGCCATGCGGCGGCGGGTGGACGCCGCCGTCGACCGGGGCGAGATCCCCCCGGTCGACAGCTCCTTCCTCGGCGAGATGATCTCCGGCCCGGTGCACCTCATCGTCGACCGCGGCACGCGCCCGTTCACCCGCGCGGACGCCGAGCGCATCGTCGGCGTGGTGCTCGCCGGAATCCGGGAGACGGCGCCGCACACCTGAGCAGGCGCCGCTGATCAGGCGCTGCGGCCGGTGCGGGCGGTGCGGTCGGTGCCGCCGGTGCGGGGGTGCGGCACCGGCCCTGGGTTCCGCCTCCGGCACGGCCTCTGGGACGCTTCTGTCTCCAAGCAGGGGCGCGCACGTCCCCCGACCGGAAGGACTGGCATGCGGAACGCCGTCGGAGCCGTGGACACCGTTCTCCTCCTGGGCGGGCGCAGTGAGATCGGGCTCGCCATCGCCGAGCGCCTGGTGCGGGGCGGCGCGCGCACGGTCGTGCTCGCGGCCCGGGACGCCACCGGTGCGCGCACGGGCGGCGTGAAGGAGCAGGCCGAGCGGCTCCGCGCCGCGGGGGCGCGCGCCGTCCACCCGCTCGACTTCGACGCCGCCGACACCGCCGGGCACGAGGCCGCCGTCGCCTCCGCGGCCGATCTGGCGGGCGACCTCGACGTGGTCGTGGACGCCTTCGGGGTGCTCGGCGACCAGGCCGCCTTCGAGGCCGACCCGGCCTCCGCCGCCGACGCGGCCGCCGCCACCTTCACCGGCCACGTCTCCGCCGACCTGGCGGTGGCCGCGCGCCTGCGCGAGCAGGGCCACGGCACCCTGGTCGTGGTCTCCTCGGTGGCCGGGGTGCGGGTGCGGCGCGCCAACCTGGTCTACGGCGCCGCCAAGGCCGGGCTGGACGGCCTCGCCCAGGGCCTGGGCGACGCCCTGCACGGCACCGGCGCCCGGGTGATGGTGGTGCGCCCCGGCTACGTGCCCACCAAGATGTCCCGGCACGTGCCCGCCGCGCCGTTCCCCGCCACCGCCGAGCAGGTCGCCGCCGCCGTCGCCGAAGGGCTGCGCACCGGCCGCGAGACGGTGTGGGTGCCCTCGGTGCTGCGGTACGTCTTCACCGGGATGCGGATGCTCCCGCGCTCGATGTGGCGGCGCCTGCCCCGCTGACCGGCCCCGTCGGCCGACGCTGCCGACCGGTACTTCCGTAACGCGTTCTGGTGACGGGTGGGAAGAACCAGGAGGAGCCCGCTTTCCAGGTCTAGAACGTGTTTCAATTCCGTGTTCTCATGGCGGTATGCCAACACGTGTCACCGAAATGTTCGGCATCGACCTGCCCGTCTTCGCCTTCAGCCACTGCCGGGACGTCGTCGCCGCGGTGAGCCGGGCCGGAGGCATGGGCGTGCTCGGTGCCCTGTACTTCACCCCCGAGGAGCTGGAGACCGAGCTCGCCTGGATCGACGCGCACACCGGCGGCCGCCCCTACGGCGTCGACGTCGTCATGCCCTCCTCCTACGCCGGGGCCGAGCTGGGCGCCGGAACCGGGGAGGAGCTCCAGGAGCGGCTGCGCGCCCTCATCCCCGACGGACACCGCCGCTTCGTCGACACCCTCCTCGCCGAGCACGGCGTCCCCGAGATGACCGATTCCGACGCGGGCCGCTTCCTCCTCGGCTGGACCGACGCCACCGCCCGCCCCCAGGTCGAGGTGGCCCTCAAGCACCCCATCGCGCTGCTGGCCAACGCCCTCGGCGCGCCGCCGACCGACGTCGTCGAGCAGGCCCACCGGCACGGCGTCAAGGTCGCCGGGCTCGCCAGCTCCCGCCGCCACGCCCGCAAGCAGTGCGACGCGGGCGTGGACGTCGTCGTCGCCCAGGGGACCGAGGCGGGCGGGCACACCGGCGAGGTGACCACGATGGTACTGGTGCCCGAGGTCGTCGACGAGGCCGGGCCCGTCCCGGTGCTGGCGGCCGGGGGCGTGGGGCGCGGCCGCCAGATGGCCGCGGGCATGGCTCTGGGCGCCGAGGGGGTGTGGACCGGGTCGGTGTGGCTGGCCACCGAGGAGGCCGACACCCCCCGGGGCGCCCTGGAGCAGATCCTGCGGGCCTCCTCCTCCGACACCGTCCGCTCGCGCTCCATGACCGGCAAGCCCGCCCGCATGCTGCGCAACGACTGGACCCGCGCCTGGGAGGACGAGGGGTCGCCGGGGACGCTGCCCATGCCCCTGCAGTTCATGCTGATCGCCGACGCGCTGCGCCGGGTCGGGCGGGTCCGCCACCCGACCCTGACGCCCTCGCCGGTGGGCCAGATCGTCGGAGGCATCGACCGGGTCAAGCCCTGCTCCCAGGTGGTGTACGAGCTGATGGAGGAGTTCGGGGAGGCCGTGGAACGGCTGGCCCGGGTGGCGGGCACGGCCCCGGACGCCGGGGAGGAGGTCGGCTAGGGCGCGGCCAGGGCCTCGGCGAACGCCTCCTCCAGCGTCCGCGGCGGGCGGCCGGTGGTGTCCAGGACGGCCGTGGTGGTGCGGTCCTCCGCGCCCGCCGCGATGGCGGTGTCCATGTCGGCGAGGAGGCGCGCGAACTCCGGGGCCATGCCCTCCCGCGTCCAGTGTTCGGCGAGTTCGTCCGCGCTCAGGGGGCGGTGCCGCACGGGCCGCCCCAGGGCGCGGCCGAGCACCTCGGCGACATCGTCGTAGGACACCGCCTCCGGGCCGGTGATGACGTGGTCGGTGCCGTGCGGCACGGGGTCGGTGAGGGCCGCCGCCGCGACCTCGGCGATGTCCTCGGCGGCGACGAAGGGCACCCGCCCCGTCCCCGTCGCGCTCACGATCTCGCCCCGCTCTCGGGCCAGGCGGCCCTGCAGGTGGCCGCCGGTGAAGTTGTCGGCGAACCACGTCGGGCGCAGCACCGCCCACTCGGTGAAGAGGCCGCCGAGCCGGGTGTGCACCCGGCCGAGCCCCGGCGTCCCCGGATCGATGGGCGCCCCGCTCAGCAGCACGGCGCGGCGCACCCCCGCCTCGGCGGCGCGCTCCAGGAACGGGGCCATGACCGGCTCCGGGTCGGGTTCGCCGACCGGGGCGACGAGGTACAGGGCGGTCGCACCGGCCAGCGCACCGGCGTGCGTGGAGGAGTCGTACCAGTCGAAGGGGACCCGGCCGCCGACGGCGCGCCGGCTGGCGACCCGGTGCGCGTGCCCCCGCTCGGCCAGCTTCCGGGCGACCCGGCTTCCGGTGGTCCCGGTGCCTCCGGTGACGAGGACGCTCATGCGGCCGCGCCCCCTTCCGCCGCGAGGGCGAGCCGAGGGTTCCAGTAGTCGCGGTAGTGCGCGATACGGCCGTCCCTGACCGTCAGTACGGCGACGTAGTGCGCCTCGTAGGGATCGCCGGTGGCGACGAGGATCCCTTCGGCCGAGAACTCGGCCACGATCACCTCCGGGTCGGCGGTGGTGTGCAGCGTGCCGACCTCGACCCGGTGCACGTCGACGGTGTCGGGGTAGTCGATCAGGTAGTCGTGCACCTCGCCGCGGCCCTCCAGACGGCGGGGGCGGCCGGGCGGGGCGAACGGGAACTCCACGACCGCGTCGTCGGCGAACAGGCCGATGAAGCCCGGCATGTCCTTGGCACGCAGGAGGTCGAGGCCCCGCCGGAAGAGCGCGTCGGGGCGTTCGGGTGCGTCGGTCGGCATGGGTGTGCCCTTCTCTGGCGGTGATTCTTGCGGCGCCGAGCGGCGCCGAGCGGCGCCGAGCGGCGCCGAGCGGCGCCGACGGCGAGGACGGCGCTGGCAGCGATGACAGGGCCGACGGCGGTCTCCGCTACGATTCGGACCATCGGTCCGTTTAACGTAGCGGACCATCGGTCCGTTTATCAAGGAGGTGCTCCGTGCGGGCAGACGCCGCGCGCAACCGCGAGGCCGTGCTCCAGGCCGCAGGCCTGCTCTTCGACTCCGCCGACGACCCTGCGGGCGTGTCGATGGACGACGTCGCCGCCGCGGCGGGGGTGGGGAAGGGGACGCTCTTCCGTCGCTTCGGCGACCGGGCCGGGCTGGTCCGCGCGCTCTATGAGCTGCGCACGGAACGCATGGCCGCGGAGTTCGAGGGCGCCACAGGGGGCGAAGACCCCGTCGAAGCGGTGGTGCGCATCATGGACGCGCTGTTGCGCTTCAAGATCGAGAACCGGGCGCTTTCTCGCGCGCTGGAGAGCCTCGGCGGGGGAAGCCCCTACACCAACGCGGCGTACGGGCGCTGGCACGCGCGGGTGGCGGCCCTGATGGCCGAGGCGCGCGGCCCCGAGGCGGCCGACTTCCTCGCCCACGCACTCCTGGCGGCGGTCCGCAGCGACCTCGTCGACCACCTCGACGACTGGCCCGACGCCCACCTGAAGGCGGGAGTGGAGGAGCTGGTCCGTTCCGTCTGCGGCGAACGGCCAACGGGCTGACCGTCTCAGGCGGGTGGCAGGATCATGCCCATGAACACCACCCGCACCACCCCGCCGCGGCCGGTCGACGTCGCGGCGTCCTTCCCCTGGCTCGCACCCCTGGAGCGCACGGCCTACCGGCTGCACCCCCGCCCCGGTTCCCCGACCCCGTACGACAGCTCGGTCGGCGGGCCGCTGCTGTGGCCGGCCCGCGAGCCGTGGCCGACCTGCGACCGGTGGCACGAGGGGCAGCCCTACCCTCTGATCCCCGTCGCCCAGGTGTTCGCCCGCGACGTCCCCCTGCTGCGGTCGTTCTGTAACGCGGACCTGCTCCAGGTGCTGTGGTGCCCCAGTGAGCACCCGCCGGGGTTCGCGTTCACCACCGAGCTGTTCTGGCGGAACGCCGCCGACGTCACCGACGTGCTCGATTCCCCGCCCGAGCCGGTCGATGCGGACGAGGAGGACTTCGACCCCCTGCTCCCCGAGGACCACCTGGTCCCCGAGCCGTGCGTCCTCGCGCCGGAGCCCGTCACCGAGTACCCGAATCCCTCGGAGCTGAGCGCGCAGGCGCAGCGGCGCCTGAAGGACCCGGAGACGTGGCGGGCGGCCGGGGCCGCGGTCGGCGACGCCTATGGGGGCTACCCCGAGTCCTTCTACCACACGGAGCTCTCCATGGCCCCCGGCTGGAAGCTCGGCGGCTGGGCACCGTGGGGCCGCACCGACCTCGTCGCCCGGTACTGCGTCCACTGCGGCGCGAGGATGGCCCCGCTGCTGACCATCGCCTCGTCGGAATGGGACGGCTCCAAGGCCTGGGTCGCGGAGGAGGACCGGGACCTGGCCGAGCAGGGCGGCCGGGACGCCTCGTCACCGGCCGGGATCCAGATCGCCGACGGCGACAACCTGCAGATCTACATCTGCCCGAGCAACCCGGGCGCGTTCCCCGACGGCCACACGGCCCTGGTCCAATGAGCCGCCGCCGACGGGGTGTCGGGTAGGAGGGCGGCGACGGGGTGAGCGGGGCGGTTCCCCGGTCCTGCTTGCCGGGCGGCGGGCCGCTGGGGCGCGAGGCTGCGGCGACGCGGGTGGGGCCGGGTCCGGGCGCCCTGACCGGAGGTGCCCCGGGGGCGCACGTCATCCGGACCGCTCGTCCCATCAGGGGAGACACCCCGGTCCGGAAACCGGGCATATCGGACCTCTTCGTGCTCGTTGGTCGATCGAGCGCGGTGAACGAACCGTCTGAGGGGTGATCACGTGGTGCAACCACTACCCCCGCCGCCCTCGGACCGCTCGACAGCACCGGCGAGGGACGGGCCTGTCCGGTCCTTCGCGGTGCAGGCGGGCGGCGCGGCAGGGAAGGCGGGGCCCGGCCGTGTTCCCGGCGGCCGTCGCACCTGTACCCCGCCTCCGCGGGAGGGAGGGGGTGCCGGGCCCCTGGAGAGCGAAGCCGCCCGACCCCCGTGGTCCGCGCAACCGGAGGGGCGCCCTTCGGCTCCCCCAGCGCCCTTCAGCCCGGCGCGGGGGCGGGCTCGGGCACAGTCGCCGCCAGCCGCGCCATCTCCCCCGCGTTCAGCCGGTACACCCTCAGCAGCAGCACCGACGCCAGCATCACCGCCGCGGGCACCAGCGTGCTCCCGATCAGCATGCCCTGCAGGGCCCGGTCCGTCTGGGCGACGGCCTCGCNCCGCCGACTGGCGGTAGCCGCTCACCGCCAGCGCCGCGCTCAGCAGTTGGGCGCCCAGCGCAGCGCCCAGCGCCTCCATCGACGACCAGATCCCGGCCAGCACCCCCGCCTGGTGCCGTCCGCTCACCGCGCGCGTGGCGGCGATGCAGTCGGTCAGCATCGAGTACGGCAGCATCGTGCAGCCCGCGTTGCCGGTTCCCACCACCACCGACATGGCGATCGCCCACGGCAGGCCGCCCATCACCGGGATGAAGAACAGGCCGACGGCCCCGGCGATGAAGAACCCGGCCGCCAGGGCCAGCGTCGGCCGCTTGTCCAGGCGGCGCGAGACGGCCATCCACAGCGGCATGGTCGCGATCAGCGGCACCGTCACGCACACCACCAGCACGGCGGTGTACCCCGGCTCGCCCATCACGTGCCCGGTCACGTACGGCACGCCCGCGATCATCGTGCCCGCGGCCACCACCTGCAGGAACGCCGTCGGGAGCAGCCGCCGGAAGTGCGGGTTGCCCAGCGCCGCGCGGAACTGGGACACCAGCCCCTGCGCCTCGTGCACCCGGCGGCGCAGCGGCGCCTTGCGCGTCCCGTACACGCACGCCGCCATGGCCGCCATCGTGATGGCCGCCATCACCACGCCCATCAGGCGGTAGCCCTCGATCGTGGCGCCCGGCCCGGTGCTGTGCACCAGGACGGGCGCGAGCGCTCCGCCGAGCAGCAGCGCCACGCCCACGAACACCGTCCGCCAGCTCTGCAGCACCGACCGCTCATGGTAGTTGTCGGTGATCTCCCCGGGCATCGCCGCGTACGGGACCTGGAACACCGACGCCGACAGCGCCGCGGCGACGAACACCGCCAGGACGGCGAACGCGGCGGGCGCGCCCTGCAGGGGGAACCCGGCGAACAGCAGCGCGAAGCACACCGGCAGGGCGAATGTGCCCGCCAGCATCCACGGGCGGCGCGGCCCCCACCGGGACACGGTCCGGTCCGAGCGGATGCCGATGAACGGCCCCGCCAGCACGTCCACCGCCTTGGGGGCCACCACGACGAACCCGGCCAGGGCGGGCGCCACGGCCAGCGCGTCGGTCAGGTAGATCAGCAGCAGCAGGGACGGGACCGTGGTGAACACGTGGGTGGCGATCGCCCCCACCCCGTAGCCCGCGTGGACGGATCTGGGCAGCATCGGACCGCGGAGGCCCACGGCCTCCGCGGCGGGAGGTGCGGTCATGGTCGGCTCAGACCTGCTCACCCTGTGCGGCGCCCGCGCGCTGCTCCGGCGGCAGCGCCTCGCCCGGTGCCGGGACGCGGTCGCGGCTGCCCGACACCTCCACCGTCCTCAGGTCGTGCGGGACCGGGCACTTCTTGGGGAAGGTGCCGATCCGGCTCGGGTCGAACCCGTCCGGGTAGCTCTTGATGTTCGGGTTGTCCTTTTCGGTGAACGGCTCCACCCGCGGCGGCATGAAGCGCACCACCTTGGCCCGGGCCCTGAGGGCGGTCTTCGCCGCGCCCTTCCAGAAGCCGGACGCGGGCCGGTAGCGGAAGGCCTCCGTCAGGCGGTCGTCCAGCAGCGCCATGGTGAACTTCTTCATCACCGGCCGCTGCCAGGACGGGGAGAACGTGAGCATCAGGTCGAGCGTGCTGTCGGAGACCGCGCGCCCGCCCTCGCTGAAGCCGAAGTGCTCGCGCTCGTAGGAGTCGAACAGCTCGTAGAACTCCTCGAACGTCTCGGGGATGTCCTTGATGGCCATGTGGCGGCCGAGGTCGCGGTAGTAGTTGGTGTTCGCGCGGATCTCGTGCTCGCTCAGGCGGCGCCACCCGAAGCCCCACTCGTTGAGCCAGCGCGGGGGCATCACCACGAACGTGCTCAGCACGTACAGGTAGTCCTCGTTGGAGATGTCGTAGCTGCGGTGCATCTGGTTCATGCGCCGCAGCGCGTCGCGGCCCCGGCCCGGCTCGAAGCCGTGCTGCAGAATCTGCCCCAGGATGAGCGCGGTGTCGTCGTAGCGGTGCTGGGTGCGGTCGGTGAACTCCTCGGTGTCGCCCAGCAGGCCGCCGATGCTGGGCACCGCATAGGTCCGGTACAGGGCCAGCCCCAGAGCCTGGGACATGTCCCAGGGGAACTCGTGGGCGCCCAGGATGAAAGTGATCCGGCGCGCGTCGGCCTCGGCGTCGAGGCGGTGGATCTCGTCGTACCAGTCGAACCGTTTCATCGGGCCTCTCCGGTGCGGTGTGGGGATGGGGGCGGGCCGGGGGCACCCACCGAGTGACCGGTAGGTACCGGTCGGTAGGGACCTTACCGGCCGCCCCCGTTCCCGAGGAACTCCGCCCCGCGCGGCAAGCCCCGCCGTGCCGGGGATCCCGGGTCAGGCCGGGGCGGCGGTGCGCCGCGCCACGTGCCGCACCAGGGTCAGCAGCACCTCCTTGCTGGAGGACCGGTCGCGCGCGTCGCACAGCAGCACCGGCACCTCCGGCGGGATGCTCAGCGCGGCGCGCACCTCCTCGGCCCCGTAGTGGTGCGCGCCCTCGAAGCAGTTCACCGCCACCACGAACGGCATCCCCCGCCGCTCGAAGAAGTCGACCGCGGGGAAGCAGGTCTCCAGCCGCCGGGTGTCGGCGAGCACCACCGCCCCCAGCGCGCCGGTGGCCAGCTCCTCCCACATGAACCAGAAGCGCTGCTGGCCGGGCGTGCCGAACAGGTAGAGGACCAGGTCCTCGTTGATCGTGATGCGGCCGAAGTCCAGGGCCACCGTGGTGGTGTTCTTCTGCTCCACCCCGGACAGGTCGTCCACGCCCAGGCTGGCCTCGGTCATCAGCTCCTCGGTGCTGAGCGGCGCGACCTCGCTGATCGAGCCGACCAGGGTGGTCTTGCCCGCGCCGAAGCCGCCCGCCACCAGGATCTTGATGGCGGCCGGGATGCGCTCGCCGCGGCTGTCAGAGTCGTTGGATGCCATCGAGTACCGCCTGCAGTACGTCCCGGCTCACCGGGCTCTCGGTCGTGTAGGGGGCGCGGGCCAGGACGTAGCCCCGGCCGATGAGGTCGCCGAGCAGCACCTTGACCACGGCGACCGGGATGTCCATGTGCGCGGAGACCTCGGCCACCGACTGGGCCCGGTGGCACAGCTCCAGGATGCGCAGCTGCTCCGGCTCCAGGGCCATCTCGTCGACCTCGGCGCGCGCGGCGATGACCACGCTGACCATGTCCAGCTGGACGGCGTCGGCGTGCTGCCGGCCCTCGGTGAGGATGTAGGGCCGGACGACCGACCCGGCCTCGTCCTGTCCGAGACCCGAGTCGCGGGGATCCGCCATGGTGCCTCCCGTCACCCGGCCGACTCCGGCGCGGGCCTCCCGTCACTGCGGGGAGCCGCGTCCAGGAACCGGCCGACCTGTTCCACAAGGACGTTCATCTCGTACGCGATGAGGCCGACATCGGACCCCTCCTCGGACACCACGGCCAGGCAGGCGCCGCTGCCCGCGCCGGTGACGAACAGGTAGGCGCGCTCCATCTCCACGACGGTCTGCAGCACCTCCCCGCCGTTGAACTGCTTGCCGGTGCCGCGGGCCAGGCTCTGGAAGGCCGAGGCGACCGCGGAGAGCTGCTCGGCGTCGTCCTTGCCCAGGTCGGCCGAGCTGCCCATGAGCAGGCCGTCGGCGGACAGGACGATCGCGTACCGGGCGCCCACCGCGCGCTCGACGAGCCCGTCGAGGAGCCAGTTCAAGTCCTTCGCAGCGTTGTTCGTCAAGGTCAGGAGTCCTTCTCAGTGTCCTCGGTGGTGTCGTCCTCGGCGGCTGCGCGGCCCTGGCCGCGGCTCTCCTCGCGGCCGCGGCGGGTGCCCTGCTGGAACGCGGACATGTTCCGGCGCAGCCGCTCCGAGCGGTCCGGACCCTGTGGGGCGGATTCGGACCCGGGCCCGCCCTCCGCGCCTCCGTCGGCGTCCGCGGCGGGGTCGTTCGGGCAGCGGTCGGCGAGCTGGGGGGCGAGGTTGGTCTGCGGGCGCCGCCGGGGCAGTGCCGGGCGGTCGTCGGCGTCGCCGATCGGGGCGGGGTCGGGGCGGGTGTCGCGCGAGGAGGCGGGGGCGGCGAACGGCGCGGCACCGGCCGGGGAGGCCCCCGTCCCGGCGGAGGAGCGGCGCGAACCGCGCCGGGGCAGGCCCGACGGGGTGGTGGCGGGGCCGCCGTCGGGGGCCGAGCCGTTCCCGCCCGCGGGGGACGAGCCGTTCGCGTCCCCCTCGTCGGAGGCGGCGAACGCCGCGAGGGCGCTGACCGCGTCGCCCGCGCGGTCCTCGGCGCGGATCTCCAGCGGGGCGTCAGGGGTGTCCGGGGCGCCGTCCGGAGCACCGTCCGGGCCGCCGCCGTCCGCGCGGTCCTCGCCGCCCTGCTCGCGGTCCTCCGCGGCCGGGGTCGGGCCGTCGGAGGCGCCCAGCAGGTCGCCGTCGGAGGGGGCGGGGGTGCGCGTGACGGGCTCGCGCGGCGACGCGGGCACGGGGGCCTCGGAGATCAGCTCCGGCGGCAGCAGCACGATCGCCTGCACGCCCCCGTAGGGCGAGGAGCGCAGCCACACCTTGATGCCGTGCCGCTTGGCCAGCCGCGAGACGACGAACAGGCCCAGGCGCATCTTCTCGTTGAGGCGCATCACGTCGAACTCGGGCGGGTCCGCCAGCAGGGCGTTGGCCGACTCGAACTCGTCGTCCTGCATGCCCAGGCCGCGGTCCTCGATCTCCACGGTCACGCCGTTGGGCACCTGCTCGCTGCTGAGCATCACCCGGGTGTGCGGCGGGGAGAACGCGGTGGCGTTGTCCACCAGCTCGGCGACCAGGTGGATGACGTCGGCCACCGCCGGGCCGATGAGCGACACCCGGGCGATGTGGTTGCGCTGCACCCGCGAGTAGTCGCCGGACTCGGAGATGGCCCCGCGCAGCACGTCCACCAGCGGCATCGGGCGGTGCCAGGTGCGGCCCGGGTTCTCCCCGCCCAGGATGAGCAGGTTCTCGGCGTTGCGGCGGGAGCGGGTGGCCAGGTGGTCCAGCTTGAACAGCTCGGTGAGCTGGGCGGGGTCCTCCTGGTCGCGCTCCATCCGGTCCAGCAGGCGGAGCTGGCGGTGGATCAGGGTCTGGCTGCGGTGGGCGATGCTCAGGAACACGCGGTTCACGCCGTGCCGCAGCTCGGCCTGGTTGATCGCCGCCTCCACGGCGGTGCGCTGGGCGGTGTCGAAGGAGCGGGCGACCCGGCCGATCTCGTCGTCCTGCTGGTTGGCGACCAGGTCGGGCAGCTCGTCGTCCAGCTCGACCGGCTCGTGGCGGCGCAGCCGGTCCATGATGCCGGGCAGCCGCCGCTCGGTGAGTTCCTCGGTGTCGTCGCGCAGCCGGTGCAGGCGGTCGACCAGGCGGTGCGCCGAGCGGGTGGCGGTGAGCACGGCCAGGATCGCCAGGGCGCCGACGCCCGCGCTGCCCAGCACGGCCATGGCCATCGACCGGTAGGCGACGTTGGCCTGCAGCGACCCGGCGTACAGCGCCTCGTCGGCGCCGATCGTGGTGAGCTCGTCGAAGACGGCGAGGTAGGCCTCCTCCCAGTCCTCCTTGTCGACGGGCATCGGGAAGCGCTCGGTGACCTCGCCGCTGACCGGGTCGGTCTCGGTCACCGCCGGGCGCTGCATGATCTGGTCGACGTACTCGTCCAGGCGCCGGTACTCGGGGGTCTCGGTCAGCTCCCGGTACCGGACGCGCTGCTCGGGGCCGAGGAAGGGGGCGGTCTGCTCCATGCGCGCCTGGTAGGCGCCGAACTCCTCCACGAAGGCGTGCATGTCGGGGTGGCTCAGCTCGTCCTCGGCGAAGGAGCGGATGAGCTGGGCGTCGGCGCGGCCGAGCTGGTCGACGGCGCGGAAGGTGGAGGTGGCGCTGATGCCCGGCCCCATCGACTCGGCGTTGTTGCCGCTGCGGGCCAGCTCGTCGAAGACGTCGGCGGCGGCGGAGGTCACGCCGTTGAAGAAGTCCAGGACCTCCTTGCGGGAGGCATTGCCGCTCTCTACGGACGCGCGGAGCTCCTCGATCCCGTCATAGGCGTTCTGGAGCTCGGTGATGCGCGCGGCGGCGGAGTCCGGGACGAGCGGCTTCAGCTCGTCGTAGTCGGTGATGATGGTGCCCATCTTCTCCGTGGACTCCTCCTGGGCCGCGTCCAGGTCGGCGGCGAGGTCCGCGTCCTCGGGGTGCTCCAGGTAGCCGACGGTGATGGTGCGCTCCTTCATCACCGTCGTGAGCGCCACGGCGGACGGGGTGAGGTAGCGCTCGTTGCCCTTGCTCAGGGCCAGCTCCATGGCGGCGTTGTAGAACAGGACGCCGCTGACGATGAGCCACACCGCGACCAGCGCCGCGGTGGGGGTCATGACGATCCTGCGGAGCCGGGTGCGGATGCTCGGGACCCGCCGCTTGTCTGCTTCCTGCACTGCTCTCCTATGGCCCGTGCCTTGAGCACACATGGACGCGGTGGAACGGCGAAGGGGCGTTCCGGTGCTTTCGGTGTGGAGGACCGGCGGCCGGTGCGCGCGCGGCGCCCTCCGGCCGGGCCGATGTGTCCGCGCAACGCGAGGAAGACGCGGGGATTCGGCCTGGGGATCGTATCTCGCCCGGGAAAGGCCGGAATCGCCGGGGGGATGGGCCCCCACGGCCTGTGCGGTGCGGTGGGGCAGGGATGACTTTGGTCCTTAACTGGGCGTCCGTCGTGCGGATGTGGGTGTTTGCCGGATTCGGTCCGACAGCGCTACGCGTTCGTAGCCTGACGAAGAATTATCGAATAGTTACAGAAGGGCGTCGGCGGGCGGCCGGACCGGAGCCGTGAGGGCGCCCGGAGCGCCGGTTCCGGCGTTCTCCCGCACGGGCGCCGGGGCGCGGTTAGCCTGGTGGACCTATGGGAGGGATTCTGGGCGTCGGGCCGGTCGGGGCCGTGGTCGCCGTTCCGGCCGCCGTGTTCGCCGCGGCGGTGGTGGCGGCCCTGTTCTTCCGGGTCCACCTGGGGCGCTACGGGCGCATCGCGGGCTGGCAGGGGCAGACGACCCTGGCCGTGCTCGCCACCGCGCTGGCGGCGGGTGTGCTGGCGGTGTGGCCGCTGCCGCTGAGCGTGGACGGACTGTGCGCGATCGACGGCGGCGCCCCGGTGCTGGCGCGCCCGGCGGCCCTGGGCGACCTGCCGGGGTCGTGGACCACGCTCGCCGTGCACACCGCGGCGGCGGCCGGGGTGCCCGCGGCCGCCGGGGTCCTGGCCCGCTACCGGTACCGGCGCGGGTTCTGGTTCACCCTGGCGCTGACCGCGCTGATCGCGGCCGCGGTGGAGGCCGTGCAGGCGACCGGGATGCTCGGGCTGTACCCCTGCGCCTACCGGGTGGCCGCGGTCGACGACGTGCTGCTGGGCGCGGCCGGAGGCGCCGCGGGGTGGCTGCTGGGGGGCGCGGCCGTGCGGGTCCTGCCGCGCGGGTGGCCCGGGGCCGTCATGGACGCGATGCCGCCGGGCCTGTCGCGCCGCCTCGTCGGGCACGTGCTGGACCTGATGCTGTGGTGGTACGGAACGCTGCTGGCGGTGGGGGTGCTGCTGGAGGCGGGGGCCGTCGCCGTGGGCGGCGCGGGCGCCGCGCACAAGGCGGCGCTGGTCGCGGCGGCGGTGCTCTTCGGCCTGCTGGTGCCGCTGCTGCGGAGGGACCGGAGCACACCGGGGCGGGCGAGCATGCGGCTGGCGGTCGCCGCGAAGGGCCGGCCGGGCCCCGCGGAGCGGTGGAGGTCGACCCTGCGGGCGGCGCTGCTGTACACGCCGGTGACGGTGCTGTTCGTGTTCGACCTGCACCCGTGGGCGCTGCTGGCGGCCCTGATCCACGCGGCCCCCGAACTGGTCCGCCGTGACCAGGCGGGCACCGCGGACCTGGTCACGGGCACGAGGATCACGACGAGGACGGCGGTCGTGGGAGGCCTCCCGGGCAAGCTGATCCGGTACCACCCGTCCCTGCAGACGGGCCCGCCCCCACAGAGGGTGGGGAACTGAGCCCGTGGGGGGAAGGGCCCTACCGCCTGTTGCGCTCCGTTCCCGTCACCGGTAGGCAGCGGTAGCCGAAGCGGCCCCGGGTCAGGGTGGGTGGCCCCACCGCGCGTTGCCCACCCCGACGCCGTTTGGCGGGCCCTCCTACCCCCTTGCCTGTGGTTCCACTCCGCTCACCTACCGCCGTGCCTTCCTCGGCTCCCGGGAGTGGAGGGCCGGGGGACGGTAGCGCCCCCTCACGCCCTCGGTGGCATCCCGTGCGTCACGCGCAACACCGTACGCAGCACAATCGTGACCTCGGTCGCCGGAACCGGTGGTCGGGCCCCGGCGTCGCAGGCGGTATACCCCATCCACGGAAGAAAGCAGGGAGAACGGAGATGCGAGGAACCGGGAGCAGGCGTGCGGCGGCGGCGAGCGGGCTGGGAGTGCTGGCGGTGCTCCTGGCCGCGGGCTGCTCGTTCAGCGCCAGCGTCGGGGACATGGAGCCGGTCGGGAGCCCCGACGCCGGGCAGGAGGGCGGACAGGAGAGCGGGGGCGAGGCAGCCGCCGTCTCCGCGGACGAGGTCGCCCGGCAGGCCTCCGACGTCCTGGCCGAGACCACCGGCCAGACGCCCGACTCCCTCACCTGCCCCGAGGACCTCCCGGCCGAGGTCGGGGCCTCCATCCGTTGCGAACTCACCGCGGACGGCCAGACCCTGGGCGTGACCGTCACCGCGACCGCGGTCGAGGGCACGAACGTCGACTTCGACGTGGTCGTCGACGAGACGCCCATGGGCTGACCCGTGCGCCGGGCCGGGGCGCCCCTGCCCCGGCCCGGCCGTGCCGTGCACGCCGGCGGGCCCCGTCGCCTCAGCCGCTGTAGTCCCTCCAGTTCTGGCAGGTGAGCAGGCAGGATGCCTCGTCGATCAGTTCTTCGGGGCGGTCGATCCCGTGTTCCTCGATGGAGTGCGACAGGTCCACCAGGTCCACGCCCCATGAGTCGGTCCGCAGGCGGGCGGCGCGGTCGCCGGGAAAGTCGAGGCGGGCCTCCCTCCACCCGCGCGGCCACTGGAGCCTGTGGTCGGCCTCTTCGCTGTCCAGGTGGGCGGCTCTCATCCGCGTGAGGATGACGCCGTCCCGGAGCACGCACTCCTCCACTTTCACTGTGGTCACTCGTTCCCCCGGGCCGCAGGAGAGGAGGCCGTCCGCCGTGATTCCCGAGGCCTCCGGATCGGGTACGGGGGACGTGGTGCCCAGGAGCACCGTCCGGCCGAGCCGGTCGCGGTAGACGAGCTCGGTGAAGCCGTTCTTCCCGTAGGCGTGCGTGAACCTCCAGCCCGGCGCGTCGAGGACCGCCACGCTCGTGTACCCGGCCAGGTCGGCCGCCGCCTCCTCCTGCTCCCCCTGGGCCTCGGCGTAGCGCAGCCCGCCGTGCGCGACGAAGATGATCGCGATGGCCGTCCCCCAGGTGCCCAGGCGGCGGTACCCGATGTTGCGGAAGCCCGCTCCGACGAGCATCGCCACGAACACCGCCGGGGCCGACGACAGGACGGCGGCCGGCGCCCAGAGGGGGTCCGGCGGATCCAGGATGAACATGAGGCCGACGGGGGCGACGCACGCCGACGCGAGCCCCACCAGTCCGCTGACGGCGTAGGGGTGCTCAACGCGGAGGTTGCCCAGGAGGGGCCCTGCGACCAGCATGACGGCGAACCCGGGAACCAGGGCCCTCGCCGCGAGCGACTCGACCGTGGGGTCATGGGCGGGCGTGAGGAACAGCACGGGCACCGTGCCGAGTGCCGTGGCCACGGCCGCGATCGGTGTGTAGAGGAACGCCACGATGGCGGCCTCTCGGAGGGGCGTAGGCGGGGGGCCGATGCCGTGTTCCACGGGGACGGCGGCGGGCTCGTCGTGCTCGTCGTGCGGGGCGGGCATACCGGCTAGGACTCGCCCCTGTCCCGGAGCGTTCCCTCGGGGACGAACACGGTCGGCCCCTATTCGCCCCTGAACTCCGGAGCGCGCTTCTCCGTGAACGCGCGGGCGCCCTCCTTGGCGTCCTCGGACGCCATCACCTCCCATCCCGCGGCGTCGCTCACCGCCAGCGCCTCCTGCTCGGGCATCCCCTCGGTCGCGCGGTGGACGCGCAGGATCGCCTGGACGGCCAGCGGGCCGCATGCGGCGATCCCGCGCGCCACCCGCATGGCCTCCTCCAGCGCCGTCCCGTCCGGGACGACCCGGGTCACCAGGCCGATGTCCGCCGCCTCCCGCGCCGTGTACGACCGGCCGGTCAGCAGCATCTCCATCGCGTGCGCGTACGGGATCTGCCGCGGCACCCGGATCGCGCACCCTCCCATCGGGAACAGCCCGCGCCGGGCCTCGTACAGGCCCAGCACCGCCCCCTCCCCGGCGATGCGCACGTCCGTGCCGACCACCAGCTCGGTGCCGCCCGCCACCGCCGGGCCCTCGACCGCCGACACCAGCGGCTTGGGCGGACGGTCCTGCCGCAGCAGCCCCTTCCAGTGGAAGTCCTCGATCTGGGCCGCACGCGCCCGCACCCGGGGGTCGTCCGAGGGCCGCCCCATCCCCTTCAGGTCCGCCCCGGCGCAGAACACCCCTCCCGCGCCGGTGAGCACCCCGACCCGCACCCCCGGCTCCGCCGCGATGTAGGCGAAGGCGTCCGCCAGCCCCACGAGCATGTCCGTCGACAGCGCGTTGCGCGCCTCCGGGCGGCTCATCTCCACCGTCACGACGGGGCCCACCCGGCGCACGGCGCAGTGGGGGGTGGACAGGGCGAGGAGGGTCCCCTCGGGGGTGGGGTCCGCTGCGTGGTCCGTCACGGCGTGCCTCCCGTCCGCCGGTCGTGGCGGGGCGTGTGTGAACGGTGTTCTCGGGGCCTAGGTGAGAACTGATTCTAGATCGGAAAAACGCTGCTGAACACGGCCTAGCCATAAAAAGGAGAACGTGCTCTACTTTTTTGGGAGTCCGCTTCCGTGTGACGGAGGTCTCCATGTCGGACACCGCCCCCCTCGGCTTCTGGAGGACCGCCCGCGCCCACCCCCACCGCCTCGCCTGCGTGGACCCCGACGGGACCGAGCACACCGCCGGAGCCCTCCTGGCCCGCGCGAACCGCCTGGTCCACGCCCTGCGCGCGCTGGGACTGCGCACCGGCGACGGCATCTGCGGCCTGACCCCCAACGGGTCGGACGGCCTCACCCTCTACCTGGCCGCGCTCCAGTCCGGCCTCTACTACACGCCCGTGAACTGGCACCTCACCGGCCCCGAGGTCGGCTACATCACCGCCGACAGCGGCGCCGAGGCCCTCTTCGTCCACGAGCGCTTCGCCGAACAGGGCGTCCACGGCGCCGACGCCGCCCGCCTCCCCAAAGACGCGCGCATCGGCTTCGGCGACGTCCCCGG
>NZ_ANBH01000161.1 GCF_000341185.1 Nocardiopsis chromatogenes YIM 90109 | reverse complement strand
TCCGCGGCGCCGCCCCCCCCCGCCTCCCCAAAGACGCGCGCATCGGCTTCGGCGACGTCCCCGGCTTCGTCCCCTTCGACACCTTCACCGGCGGCCACCCCGACCGCATGCCCGAGGACCGCACCGCCGGGCAGACCATGCACTACACCTCGGGCACCACCGGCCGCCCCAAAGGCGTGCGCCGCGCGCTCAGCGGCCTGGACCCCGACGACGCGGCCGAGCTGGGCACCGCCCTGTTCGGGTTCTTCGGCATCGAGCCCGGCCCCGGCAACGCCCACCTGGTCACCGCGCCCACATACCACACCGCCGTCACCCAGTTCAGCACCACCGCCCTGCACATGGGCCACACCGTGGTCTACATGGACGGCTGGGACGCCGAGGAGTTCCTCCGCCTGGTCGAGCGCCACCGCGTCACTGGCACCCACATGGTCCCCACCCACTTCAAGCGCCTGCTCCACCTGCCCGAAGAGGTGCGCGCCCGCTACGACACCTCCTCCATGCGCTGGCTCGTGCACGGCGCCGCCCCCTGCCCCGAGGAGGTGCGCGCGGCGATGTTCGCCTGGTGGGGCGAGTGCGTCTACGAGTACTACGCCGCCACCGAGGGCGGCGGCACCGTGCAGCGCCCCGAGGACCGGCACGCCCACCCCGGCTCGGTCGGCCGCCCCTGGCCCATCACCGAGCTGCGCATCGTCGGCGACGACGGCCGCACCCTCCCGCCGGGCGAGACCGGCACCGTCTACATGCGCATGCTCGGCCCCGACTTCGAGTACAAGGGCGACCGCCGCAAGACCGACGAGGCCCGCCTGGACGGGTTCTTCACCCTCGGCGACATCGGCCGCCTGGACGAGGACGGCTACCTCTACCTCAGCGACCGCACCTCCGAGGTGATCATCTCCGGCGGAGCCAACATCTACCCCGCCGAGATCGAGAAGGAGCTGCTCACCCACCCCGAGGTCATGGACGCCGCCGTCTTCGGCGTCCCCGACGACGACTGGGGCGAGCAGGTCAAGGCGGTCGTCGAGCCCGCCGCCGGGTCCGCGCCCGGACCGGAGCTCGCCGAGCGCATCCGCGGCCACCTGCAGGGCCGCCTGGCCCGCATGAAGCACCCCCGGACCATCGACTTCATCGCGCAGATGCCCCGCGAGCCCAACGGCAAGCTGCCCAAGCGCCGCCTCCGGGACCCCTACTGGGAGGGCCGTGAGAAGAATGCCGACTGAGCCCCCCGACCCCGACCCCCTCGTCGGAACGCACACCGTCGCCTTCCCCGGCGGCTACACCCGCAGCACCGGCCCGGTCATCGGCCGGTTCCTCACCGAGCTGCGCGACGGCCGCCTGGTCGGCGTCCGCGCCGCGTCCGGCCGGGTGCTGTTCCCGCCCACCGAGTACGACCCCCACGACGGCTCCCCGGTCACCGGCGAGTTCTGCGAGGTCGGCCCCGCCGGAACCGTCCAGGCCTGGTGCTGGGTGGCCGATCCCCGCCCCGCCCACCCCTTCGACCGCCCCTTCGCCTGGGCGACCGTGCTCCTCGACGGCGCCGACACCGCCCTGCTGCACGCCCTGGACACGGGGGCCGACGCGGGGGGCGAGCCGCCCCGGTCGCTGCGCGCCGGGCTGCGGGTCCGCCCCCGCCTGCTCCCGGCCGCCGAACGCACCGGCGCCATCACCGACATCGCCTGCCTGCGCCCCGAGGTGACCGAGGTCCGCGACACCGGCCGACTCGACTACACCATCCGCGCCGACGCCGCCCTCGCCCGCTACCTGGAGGCCCAGACCGAGGGCCGCATCCTCGGCTCCCGCGCCCGCAGCGGGGCGGTGTACGTGCCCCCGCGCGACGTCGACCCCGCCGACGGCACCCCCGTCACCGGGGACGTGGAGCTGCCGCCCACCGGCACGCTGACCACCTTCTCGGTCAACCACGTGCCCGACCCCCGCGCCCCGCAGGTGCCCTTCGTCACCGGATACGTCCGGCTCGACGGCGCCGATGTCGACCTGCTGGCGCTGGTCAGCGGCGTCGACCCGGAGCGGGTCCGCCCGGGGATGCGCCTGCGGGCCGAATGGCTCCCGCCCGAGGAGCGCAGCCGTACCCGGCCCAGCATCCGCTGGTTCGTCCCGGAGGAGCAGGAGAGGGGGAGCGGAGATGGGCACTGAGGCCCCCGCGCGCGTCGCCGTCGTCGCCTACGCCGCCGACGTGCACCCGGGCGGCACCGCCGCCGCCGAACCCGCCCTGGTCCACCGCGTCGTCACCGGCGTCCTCGACCAGGCCGGGATCGACCGCTCCGACGTCGGCTTCACCGTCTCGGGCAGCTTCGACTACCTCGCCGGGGCGCCGTTCTCCTTCGTCGGCGCCCTCGACTCCCTGGGCGCCTGGCCGCCCATCAGCGAGAGCCACGTGGAGATGGACGCGGCCTGGGCCCTTTACGAGGCGTGGCTGCACCTGCTCGGTACGCAGGGAGCGGAGGGAGCGGAGGGAACGGGGGAGGGCGGCACCGGCGGCATCGCCCTGGCCTACGGCTTCGGCAAACCCACCCAGGGGTCGCTGCCCGACATCCTCGCCCGCACCCTCGACCCCTACTACCTGGCCCCGCTGGGCGTCGACGCCGACGACCTGGCCGCCCTCCAAGCGCGCGCCGCCATCGACGCCGGGGTCTGCGCCCAGGACGCGGCCGGTGCCGTCGGCCGTGCGCAACCGGCGGACGGCGCCGCCGCGGTCCTGCTGGCCACCGAGCCCGCCGCCTCGCGCATCGCCCGCGCGCGCGGCGTCCGCCCCGCCTGGATCACCGGCCTCGAACACCGCATCGACGTGCACAGCCCCGCCGCGCGGGACCTCTCCCGCTGCGCCTCCGCCGAGCAGGCGGCCGCCGCCGCGGGCGTCGACAAGGGCCCCGTGCACGTCGCCGAACTCCACGCCCGCCACCCCCACGAGGAGGCCCTGCTGCGCGCCGCCCTCGGCCTGGGCCCGGACACCGAGGTCAACCCCTCCGGCGGCCCCATGGCGGCCGACCCCGTCATGGCCACCGGCCTGGTCCGCATCGGCGAGGCCGCGCGCCGCGTCGCCGACGGCACCGCCGACCGGGCCGCCGCCCACGCCGCCCAGGGCCCCTGTCTGCAGCACAACCTCGTCGCGGTCCTCCAGGCCGCCCCGGAAGGAGGCCCCCGATGAGCCGAGCGGCCGCGGTGATCGGCGTCGGCCAGACCCACCACCGCAGCAGGCGCACCGACGTGTCCATGCCCGGCCTGGTGCGCGAGGCCGCCCTGCGCGCCCTGGAGGACGCCGGGCTGGGCTTCGCCGACATCGACGCGGTCGTGCTGGGCAAGGCCCCCGACCTGTTCGAGGGCGTGGCCATGCCCGACCTGTTCCTCGCCGACGCCCTGGGCGCCCGCGGCAAGCCGCTGCTGCGCGTGCACACCGCCGGGTCGGTGGGCGGGTCCACCGCCATCGTGGCCGCGAACCACGTGCGCTCCGGCGCCTTCCGCCGGGTCCTGGCCGTGGCCTGGGAGAAGCAGTCCGAGTCCAACGCCACCTGGGCGCTCACCGTCGGCCAGCCCTTCTCGGCCTCCCTCGTCGTCGGCGCCGGGGGCTACTTCGCCCCCTTCATCCGCGCCTACATCGAGCGCGCAAAGGCCCCCGAGCACGTGGGCTGGGCCGTCGCCGCCAAGGACCGCCGCAACGCCCTGCTCAACCCCTACGCCCACCTGCGCATGCCCGGCATCACCCCGGAGGCGGTCGCCGCCAGCCCCATGCTCTGGGAGCCGCTGCGCTACCTGGAGACCTGCCCCTCCTCCGACGGGGCCTGCGCCATGGTCCTGGCCGCCGAGCAGGAGGCCCGCGCCGCCCCCGGCCCACCCGCCTGGATCCGCGGGGCCGCCGTGCGCAGCGAGCCCATCGCCTTCGCCGGGCGCGACGCGGTCGACCCCCGGGCCGGCCGCGACTGCGCCGCCGACGTCTACGCCCAGGCCGGGGTGGACGACCCCCGCCGCGGCATCGACGCCGCGGAGGTGTACGTGCCGTTCAGCTGGTACGAGCCCATGTGGCTGGAGAACCTCGGCTTCGCCGGGCCGGGGCAGGGGTGGCGGCTGACCGACGAGGGGGCCACCGCGCTGGACGGCGACACCCCCTGGAACCCCTCCGGGGGCGTGCTGTCCACCAACCCCGTCGGCGCCTCCGGGATGATCCGCTTCGCCGAGGCCGCGCAGCAGGTGCGCGGGCGCGCCGGAGACCACCAGGTGGAGGGCGCCCGCACCGCCCTCGGCCACGCCTACGGCGCCGGGTCCCAGTTCTTCGCCATGTGGATCGTCGGATCGGAGCGACGCTGATGGAGTTCAACCTGGCCGACCTCTTCGAGGGCGTCGCCGCCCGCGTCCCCGACCGCACCGCCCTGGTCTGCGGAGACGAGCGCCGCACCTACGCCGAGCTGGACGCGCGCGCGGGCCGCCTGGCCCGCCACCTGGCCGCCCGCGGGGTGCGCCCCGGCGACCGGGTCGCCCAGTACCTGTACAACGGCCCGCACTACGTGGAGGCGCTGCTGGCGGCGCTGAAGATCCGCGCGGTCCCGGTCAACGTCAACTACCGCTACGTCGCCGGTGAGCTGCGCTCCCTGCTGGCCGACGCCGACCCGGCCGCCCTGGTGCACGACGCCGCCTTCGACGGCCGGGTCGCCGGGTCCGCCTCCGCCGCGCCCTCGCTGCGCTGCACCGTCCGGGTGCCCGACGGGTACGAGGAGGCGCTGGCCTCCGCCCCGGACGGCCCGCCGTTCCCCGCCCGCTCCGGCGGCGACCTCTACATCATCTACACCGGCGGAACCACCGGCATGCCCAAGGGCGTCATGTGGCGCCAGGATGACCTGTTCTTCGCCGGGCACGGGGGCGGCAACCCCGGCGGGGAGGCCGCCGCCACCCCCGCACAGGCGGTCGACCGGGCCGCCGCCACCGAGGGCGTGGTCATGCTGCCCGCCGCCCCGCTCATGCACGGCGCCGCCCAGCTCGCCGCGTTCATCACCTTCTGGGCCGGGGGCACCCTCGTGCTCGTCCCCTCCTTCGACGCCGCCGAGGTGCTGCGCGCGGTCGAGCGCGAGCGGGTGCTGACCATGAACATCGTCGGCGACGCCATGGCCGCGCCCCTGGCCGAGGAGATCGAGCGCGGCGGCTACGACCTGTCCTCGCTGCTGGTGGTCAGCTCCACGGGGGCGATCCTGTCCGGGGCGGTGCGCGAGCGCCTGGAGCGGGCCCTGCCCGGCCGCATGGTCATGGACAACTACGGCTCCACCGAGACCGGCCTGGTCGCCTGGGGCGTGGCGGGGTCCGTCCCCGAGACCGGGCTGCGCTACCGGTTCGAGGACGAGCGCATCACCGTGCTCGGCCCCGGCCTGCGCCCCGTGGCCCCGGGGTCGGGCGAGGTGGGCACGGTGGCTCGGGCCGGGCGCGTCCCGCTGGGCTACTTCAACGACCCCGACAAGACCGCCGCCGTGTTCGTCGAGGTCGACGGCGTCCGCCACACCCTCACCGGCGACATGGCCACGGTCGAGGCCGACGGCACCGTGGTGCTCCACGGCCGCGGCTCGGTCTGCATCAACACCGGCGGGGAGAAGGTCCACCCCGAGGAGGTCGAGGCGGTCCTCAAAGGCGCCCCCGGCGTCGGCGACGCGGTCGTGGTGGGCGTGCCCGACACCCGCTTCGGCGAGCGCGTGGCCGCCGTCGTCGCCGCCCCCGACGGGGCGCCGCCCCCCGCCCCCGAGCACCTGGACGCCCACGTCCGCGCCCGCCTGGCCGGGTACAAGGCGCCGCGCCTGTACCGGATCGTCCCGCGGGTGCAGCGCTCGCCCAGCGGCAAGGCCGACTACCGCTGGGCCCGCGCGGCGGCCGCCGAAGGCCGCGGTCCCGCACCTCCCCAGCCGAGGAAGGACGCACCGCCATGACCGCACCGAGCCCGCGCCCCGTCCCCGACGGCTTCGACTTCACCGACCCCGACCTGATCGCCGACCGCGTGCCGCACGCCGAGTTCGCCGAGCTGCGCCGCACCCGCCCCGTCTACTGGAACCCCCAGCCCCCCGGCCACGGCTTCGACGACGGCGGGCTGTGGATCCTCACCCGCCACGCCGACGTGCGCACCGCCTCGGTCGACTCCCGGCTCTTCTCCACCCACGCCAACACCGCCGTGGTCCGCTACTTCCAGGGCATCGACGCCGACGCCATGGACGTCCAGCGCAACCACCTGCTCATCAACATCGACCCGCCCGACCACACCAAGCTCCGCAAGATCGTGCAGCGGGGCTTCACCCCGCGCGCGATCGGCCGCATGTCCGACGCCCTGGCCGAGCGCGCCGACCGCATCGCCGCGCGCGCGGCCGACAAGGGCGGCGGCGACTTCGTCACCGACGTCGCCATGGAACTGCCCCTGCAGGCGATCGCCGACCTCATCGGCGTGCCCCAGCGGGACCGGGGGCGGCTGTTCGCCTGGTCCAACGAGATGCTCGGCTACGACGAGCCCGAGTACACCGTCGACCCGGCGGTCGCCTCGGCGCAGATCCTCGAATACGCCATGGCGCTGGCCGCCGACCGGCGCGAGGCGCCCCGCCGGGACATCGTCTCCGCCCTGGTCAACGCCGACGTCGACGGGCGCGGGCTGACCGACGACGAGTTCGGCTTCTTCGTCATCCTGCTGGCCGTGGCCGGGAACGAGACCACCCGCAACGCCATCACCCACGGCATGCTCGCCTTCCTGGACCACCCCGGGCAGTGGGAGCGCTTCCGGCGGGAGCGGCCCGCCACCGCCGCCGACGAGGTCGTGCGGTGGGCCACCCCCGTCATCGCCTTCCAGCGCACCGCCACCGACGACACCGAGATCGGCGGCGTCCCCGTGGAGAAGGGGCGGCGCGTGGGGCTCTACTACAGCTCGGCCAACTTCGACGAGGAGGTGTTCACCGACCCGTTCGCCTTCGACATCGGCCGCGACCCCAACCCGCACCTGGGGTTCGGCGGCACCGGGGCGCACTACTGCCTGGGCGCCAACCTGGCCCGGATGGAGATCGGCCTGATCTTCAACGCGATCGCCGACCGGATGCCCGGCCTGCGCGCGCTGGGCCCGCCCGAGCGGTTCCGCTCGTCGTGGATCAACGGCGTCAAGCACCTGCCGGTGCGGTACCGGTGAGCCGTCGGCGGGCGGGCCGGGGCCTCACACGATCCAGCGCAGGTAGCCCAGGTACAGCCCGACCACGATGAGGACCGCGCCCACCACGGCGAACATGATGTGCACCCAGTTGCTCAGCCACGGCGCGTCCACGATCCGCGCCACCTCCGGGCGGTTCGGGTGGTAGGTGACGGTCACCGTCTCACCGTGCTTCGAGGCGGTCCACCCCGTGCTCTCGTGCTGGGCGTGGACCTCCTCGCCCAGGTGCGTCGTGAACCGCACGATCATCCGGGCGGTCGTGTTGGACTCGGCGTACCCGACGACCTCGCCCTCGGCCCGCAGCCCGTTGCGCATCAGCAGGGCCGTCCACAGCGCGTGGCGGAAGTAGGCGTACATGACGGCGATGCCGGCGGCGATCGGCAGCAGGGGGTATATATCGGCCACGGCGGCTCTACTCCACGGGGTCGGTCGGCACCAGGGCTCAGGCTAGAGCACCCGGCGGGCCGCCGATAGCCGCCCCGCCCCGCCCTGACGCTGCGCATACGGGGTGCACACGGTCCGCGCACGCCCGTGCGCCACCCATGACACGCCCGCCGGTGCGCCCTACTCCGGGACGAGGGGGACCCCGCCTTTCGGCGTAGGCGCGGATACGCTCACGGACCGATGCCGCGCCCTGGCGCCCGTCGGTAGCGTCGGACACGGCCGACGGCGGGGAATACGGGGCCGCGCCGGAGGCCGCGCGGGGCCCGGCCGGGCGCGTTCGGGCCCGTACGGCGGGGCCGGAGTCCGTGGTGGGACCCGGCCCCTCACCGTCTCCGCCCACCGCTCCTGCGCTCACAGCTCCAGTGCCGGGTGCAGCCGGGACATGGTCCACGTCCGCTTGCGGGCCACCGCCGCCCAGCCCAGCAGCAGCCCGCCCGCCGTGTAGGCGCCCAGCACCAGGCAGGCGTGCAGCACCGCCTGCGGGTCCCCGCCGCTGATCAGGTGGCGGCTCGCGGTCACCGCCCAGTACATCGGCATGAACGGCGCGGCGGCCTGGAGGAGGCCCGGACTGGTCTGCAGCGGGTAGGTGCCCCCGGCCGAGACGATCTGCACGATCAGCATCACCAGCACGATGACCTTCCCGGGCGCGCCGAACTGCGCGTCCACCCAGTGCACGATCGAGGTGTAGGCGGCGGCCACCAGCACCAGGAACCCGATGAGCCCCGGCCAGTCCACCGCGTCCAGCCCCAGCAGCAGGTGCAGGACGGTGACCATCACCACGGCCTGCGCCGCCCCCAGCGCCAGGCCCGGCAGCCACCCCGCCACCGCCACCCGCCAGGACGGGGCGGTGGAGGCCAGCGCCCGGCCCGGGGCGGTCGGCAGGACCATGTACACCACCATGGCGCCCACCCACAGCGACAGGCCCAGGAAGAAGGGGGCGAAGCCGGTCCCGTAGTCCGGCACGGGGTTGGAGGTGGAGGAGGCCAGCCGGGTCGGCGCGCTCATCATCGCGTCGCGGGCGCTGCGGGAGTCCTCGTCGAACGTGGGGATCTGCTCCGCCCCGTCCTGGAGGCCCCCGGCCAGCTCGGCGGAGCCGTCCTTGAGGTCGCCCAGCCCGTCGTCCAGGTCCCCGGCGCCGGTATGCAGCTCGACGATGCCCTCGTCCAGGGAACCGGCCCCGGAGGCCAGGTCGCCGAGCCCCGAGTCCAGCTCGTCGGCGCCGTCCTTCAGGTCGCCCAGGCCCCCGGCCAGCTCGTCGGCCCCGTCCTCCAGATCGACGAGGCCGTCGTGCAGGTCGCCCGCGCCGTCCTCGGCGTCGGACAGGCCGTCGCGCAGCTCACGGGACCCCGACGCCAGCTCCTCCAGCCCCGAGGCGAGCTCGTCGACTTGGTCCCGGGCGTGCTCGGCGTCGTCCGCCAGGTGGGGCGCCTCGTCCTTCAGCTCTTGGGCCAGGTCCCGCACCGCGCGCGCGTCGGAGGCGATGCCGTCGATGCGGTCGCGGTGCTCCTCCACGTACGCGTCGGCCTTCAGGGCGAGGTCGATCCCCTCCTTGAGGGCCTCCCGCACCTCCGGCGGGATGTCCGGGTACTTCGCCGGGTCGTCCAGGTCCTCCTTGAACGCCGTGAGCCGCGCGGTCGTCTCGTGGCAGATCTCGGGCAGGTCGTCCAGGGCGGTCGCGAGCTCGTCGGCGGCGGCCGCGACGTCCCCCGCGTCCTTCTCGATCTGGGGGGAGTGCTCCTTGAGGAGGGGGATCCACTCGTCGGCGAGCCGGTCGATCTCGTCGGCCTTGGCGTTCACCGTGTCCGAGGCGGAGGTGGCGCCCTCGGCCAGGTCGGCCGCCCCCGCGTGCAGCTCGCCCAGCCCCGACTCCAGGTCCGCGGCGCCGCCCTCGGCCGCGGAGGCGCCGTCGGCCAGCTCGTCCGCGCCGTCTTCGGCGGTGGCCGCGCCGTCGGCCAGCTCGCCCGCCCCCTCCTCGGCGGAGGAGGCGCCGCTGGCGACCTCCCCGGCGCCGTCCTCGGCGTCGCCCAGCCCCTCGTAGAGCCGCCCGGAGCCGTCCTTGGCCTCCGACGCGCCGTCGGCCAGCCGGTCGGCGCCGTCGGCGGCCTCCTCGGTCCGGGAGTGGATCTCGTTGAACCCGACGAACATCGTGTCCAGGTACCGGGAGATCGCGGTCTCGTCGACCGCCTTCTCGATCTCGGTGAGCCCCAGGGCCAGCAGCTCGGAGGCGATGTAGTTGGTGGCGTCGTTGTAGTGGACCTCCAGCCGCGCGCGCGTGGGGTCGCTGCCGGTGTCGGCGGGGGAGGCCAGGTCGGCGCTGAAGTCCTCGGGGATGGTGATGGAGGCGTAGTAGCGGCCGTCGGCGACCCCGGCGGCCGCGTCGCGGGCGTCGGTGACCCGCCAGGCCAGGTCGCCGCGTCTGACCAGCTCCTCGGTGAGGTCGTCCCCGGCGGTGACGGTCTCGCCGTCGGCGGTGGCCGGTTCGTCCTCGTTGACCAGTGCGACCGGCAGGTTGCTCAGTTTGCCGAAGGGGTCCCAGAACGCCCACAGGTACATGCCGGTGTACAGCAGCGGGATGACCGTCAGAGCGCACAGCGCGGCGATGGTCAGCGGGTGGCGCAGGAAGGAGCGGGCCGACAGCCACCCCAGGCGCGGGGTGGGCAGGAAGCGCATCTTCGGCGGTGTCGGCTTGGGCAGCGTGAACCTGGGGGCCTTCATCTAGCCCTCCTTGCGCGCGAACAGCTCCGACAGGTGGAGCGCGCGCTTGCGTCCGGCGCCGGTGCCCTTCTTCGGGCCGGTGCGTTCGGGGCGCGGCGGGCGGTGCAGGCGCACCACGGCGGTGTCCTCGTCGGCCCCGGCGGGGTCGCCGCAGGCGGCGACGACGGTCAGCCCGGTGTCGGCCAGTGCGCGCAGCGTCCCCCAGAACTCCCGGCGGTGCTCCCGGGTCAGGCCCGCGTCGGCGTCGTCGACGAGCAGCAGGCGCGGCTCCTCCAACAGGGCCAGTGCCACCCCCAGCCGGAGGCGCTCCAGGCCCGTGAGGTCCTTGGCGAGCGTGCGCGTGTCCAGGCCGCCCAGCCCCACCTCCTCAAGGGCGGGGGCGGCCGCGGCCTTGGGGGCGGGACGCAGCCGCAGCAGCATCCGCTCGGTCAGGTGCTCGGCGACGCGCAACCGCTCGTCCAGGTCGTTGACGCCCTCGGACAGCCCCAGGGCGGCGATGCCGCGCACCTTCCGGGCGCGGCGGGGCAGCGCGTGCCCGTCCACCAGCAGGCGGCCGCCNGGGGCGCATCCGCCCGGCCAGGGTGAGCAGCAGGGCGGTGCGGCCGCTGCCGGAGTCGCCCGCGACGGCGGTCAGCGACCCCGGGGCGGCCTCCAGGCCGACCCCGGAGAAGACCCTTCCCTCCCCGGTGCGCAGCTCGACATCCTCGGCCAGCACCCGGACCCCCGTCGCGCGGCGCATCCGCCCCCCTCGGCTCGCCTACGTCCGCCCTGGTCACGAGCCTGGGCGCCGGAGAGCGCGGGGGCAACGCGCCACGCTCGGACTTGGCGATACCCGGACGAAGCCCGAACCATCGGGCGCGCGGCGGGGCGGGGGAGGGGAGCGGTCAGGCGCGCTCGGCCCGCAGGATGTCGTCGACCAGCCGCATGAGCACCGCGTGCACCTCCTCCAGCGGCCGGTCCGGGTCGAGCGTGCGCCACTCCAGGGCCGCCGTCAGCGCCATCCCGAACACCGCCGACCCGGCCACCCCGGTGTCCAGGCCCGGCCGCATGCCCCCCTCGGCCTGAACCGCGTCCAGGAGCCCGGTGAACACGTCGATCGCCTGGCGCCGGATGCGCAGCGCGGTGGCTTCCCAGGCCTGGTTGGTCCGCCAGGACTCCGACAGCAGCAGCCGGGCCAGGTCCTCGTACTCGGCGATGAACTGCAGCTCGGCCCGGACCAGCCCGGACAGCGCCTCGCGCGGTGGGCCCACCGCGCCCTCGCGGAGCATGGCGGCGAACCGGTCCACGCCCCACTCCAGGAAGGCGGAGAACAGCTCGTTCTTGCCGCCGAAGTTGTAGTAGACGGTGCCCTTGGCCAGACCGGCGCGCTCGGCGATCCGGTCCACGGTCACACCGTCCAGGCCGTGGGCGGAGACCTCCTCCAGGGTCGCCTGGAAGAGGCGCTGCCGGGTGGCCTCGCGTCGCGCGCTCACGGGTCGCTCCTGCGTACGGGGGATGGGTGCGACCGCCATTATCCCGCCTTCCCCGGGCGGGGGCCCCGGTCGCGGCGCCCCCGCCCGACGTTCACAGCTTCAGCGCCGGGTGCAGGGCGCTCATCGTCCACATCCGCTTGCGTGCCACGGCCAGCCAGGTCAGCAGCCCGAACACCAGTGTGTAGGCCGTCAGGGCCCCGCACGCCTGCAGCACCACCGTGGTGTCGCCGCCGCTGATCAGCACCCGCAGCGCCGAGACCACCCAGCTCATCGGCAGGTAGGGGGAGATCGCCTGGAAGAACCCCGGGCTGGTCTCCACCGGGTAGGTGCCCCCGGCCGAGGTGAGCTGGAGCATCAGCAGCACCAGCGCCAGGATGCGCCCGGCCGAGCCGAAGCGGGCGTTGGCCCACTGCACGACCGCGGTGTAGGCGGCCGTGGTCAGCAGCAGCAGCCCGATGGTGGCCGGCCAGCGGTCGGCCTCCAGCCCCGGGTACAGGTGCAGCACGGCCAGGCTGATCCCCACCTGGGCGGCGCCGATCGCCGCCGCCGGGACCCACCCGGCCAGGGCGATCCGCCAGGACGGGGCGGCCGAG
>NZ_ANBH01000160.1 GCF_000341185.1 Nocardiopsis chromatogenes YIM 90109 | reverse complement strand
CGCCGATCCCCGCCGCCGGGACCCACCCGGCCAGGGCGATCCGCCAGGACGGGGCGGCCGAGGCCAGCGCCCGCCCGGACATCGGCGGCAGCACCATGTAGATCATCATGGCGCCCACCCACAGCGACAGCGGGAGGAAGAACGGGGCGAAGCCGGTGCCGTACTGCGGGGCCTCGTTGGCGATGTCGGAGCTGAGCCGGACCGGTTCGCTCATCATGGAGCCGCGGTCCTCGCGGTCCTCGGAGTCGAAGGTGGGGATCTCCTCGGCGCCCTCGTCGAGGCCGTCGGCCAGCTCGCCGGAGCCGGACTTGAGCTGCCCCAGGCCCTCGTCCAGCTCGCCTGCGCCGTCGTCGAGCCTGCCGATGCCGTCGTCCAGCTCGCCGGCGCCCTCGTCCAGGTCGTCCGCGCCGCCGGAGGCCTCCTTCAGGCCGTCGCGCAGGTCGCGGCTGCCCTCGGCGAGCTTCTGCAGGCCGTCGTCCAGGTCGTTGACCTTGTCCTGGGCGTCCTCGGCCTTGTCGGCCAGGCCGGGGACGGTGTCGGCGACCGTCCCGGCGATGTCGGCGACCTCGTCGGCCTTGGCCTTGACGGCGTGGATGCGGTCCCAGTTGTCGGCGACGAAGCCGGCGTAGTCCGCACCGGTGTTCGCGTACGTCTTCGCGTCGTTGAGCAGTTCGTAGGCGGCGGGGTCGGTGGTCTGCAGGTCCGGGTTCTCCTCCAGGTGGGTGGCGACCCTGTCGGAGAAGGCGCGCGCGTCGGCGGCGTCCTGCTCCACCTGCGTGGGCTGGTCGGGGAGCCCGTCGAGGGCCTCGGACAGGGCGTTGGCGGCCGTCTGCGCGTCCTCGGCCGCGGTCTGGATCTCCTCCTCGTGGTCCCGCAGGTAGGGGATGGCCTCGTCGGCCTTCGGGTTGAGCTCGTCGGCGGCGTCGGAGACCTGCTGGGAGGCGGTGCCCAGGCCGGAGGCGAGCGTCTTGGAGCCGTCGTAGAGCTGGTCGATCCCGGTGCTCAGCTCCCCGGTGCCCGAGGAGAGCCGGGAGGAGCCGTCCTTAGCGTCGCCGAGCCCGTCGCTGAGCCGCTCGGAGCCGTCCTTGGCGTCGGCGCTGCCGTCGGCCAGCTTCCCCGCGCCGTCGGCGGCCTCCTCGGTCTTGGAGTGGATCTCGTTGAAGCCGAGGAACATCTTGTCCAGGTAGTCCGCGACGGCGGTGTTCGCGGCGGCCGTCCGCACCTCCTTGAACGCGGAGGTGAGCAGCTGGCGCGCGGTGAAGCCGTTGGCGTCGTTGAAGTCGGCCCGCATCAGGGCCGGGACCGGCTCGGCCCCGTCCTCGTCGGGGGAGGCCAGGCGTTCGCTGAAGTCCTCGGGGAACGTCAGCGCGACGTAGTAGCGGCCCTGGGAGACCCCGGCGGCGGCCTCGTCGGCGTCGACGACCTTCCAGTTGAGGTCGCCGCGTTCGAGCAGCTCGTCGGTGATCTCGTCGCCGGCGCTGATCTCCTCGCCGCCGGCCTCCACCGGCCGGTCCTCGTTGACGAGGGCGACCGGCAGGTTGCCCATCCCGTCGAACGGGTCCCAGAACGAGGCCAGGTACAGGCCGGAGTAGAGCAGCGGGACGATGCTGAGCGCGACGATCGCGGCGGTCGTCAGCCGCGCCCGGAAGAACGACCGGACGGACAGGCCGCCCAGGCGAAGCGAGGGCAGGGCCCGGGGCTTCCGGAGCTTCACGCGTTCTCCTTCTCGGAACGGTTCGGTGCGGAGGTCGGGTCGGCGGCGGGGGCGTCGGCGGCCGACAGGCGCCCGGCGTGGTGGCGCCCCTCCGGCGGCGGGGCGGCCCCGCCCATCTCGACCACCTCGGCCAGCCCCCGGGCGGCCTCGGCGTCGGCGCAGGCGGCGATGACGGTGGGCCCGGAGTCGGCGACGGTGCGCAGCCGCTTGAAGAAGGCGCGCTGCTGCTCGGGGCCCAGGCCGGTGTCGGCATCGTCCACGAGCACCAGGCGGGGCTCGTCCAGCAGGGCGAGCGCCACGCCCAGGCGGCGCGTCTCGGGCATGCTCAGGTCGCCGACCAGGCGCTGGGTGTCGAGCCCGTCGAGCCCGGCGGCGGCCAGGGCGGGGCCGGTGATCGAGCGGGGGGCCGGGCGGAAGCGCATGAGCAGCCGCTCGCGCAGGTGCTCGGCGACGCGCAGGCGCTCGTCCAGGTCGTTGACGCCCGCGCAGAGCGCCAGGGCGGCGATGCCGCGCACCTTGCGCGCGTTGCGGGGCAGCTCGTGGCCGTCGACGGCGAGGGCGCCGGAGGTGGGGCGCATCCGCCCGGCCAGGGTGAGCAGCAGCGCGGTGCGGCCGCCGCCGGAGTCGGCCCGCACCGCGGTGAGCGAGCCGGGGGCGGCGTCCAGGTCCACCCCTGCGTAGACGGTCCCCTGGCCGGTCCGCAGCCCCAGGCCCTGGGCCTGGACCCGCGCCCCCGTCGCCGTGCGCATGCCGGTGCCTCCCGTGCGTGTTTTTGAACTGACCAGTCAGTACAAAAGTACGCCAATGGCGGGGGTGGGAGGGTGTCGCCGGACGGTGGAATGCGTCACGGAGCGCCGGGCGGGGTTCCCGTGGAATACGGCCGAATCGGGCCATCGCGGACATCTTGACCATGGGTGGGGACGGCGGCGTAGCCTCGGCCCCGACCCGATCGGAGGATCAATGGACCCCACGCGGCCCCCGGGCCTCGACGCGCCCTCCACGCTGCGCGCCGTCAAGGCGGCCTCCCGGCTCAACGCCGCCCTCTACCGCGCCACCGGCGGGCGCGTGGGCGGCCGGTTCCGGGCGCACCGGGGCTTCCCGCGCGGCATCCCCGTGTGCCTGCTGACCACCCGCGGGCGCAAGAGCGGCCGCCTGCGGACCGCGCCCCTGCTCTACCTGGGACTGGAGGACGGGACCGTGGCCGTCGTGGCGTCCCAGGGCGGCATGGCGCGCAACCCCATGTGGTACAGGAACATCCTGGACGAGCCCCGAGTGGTCCTGCAGACCGGCGCCGAGATGACCGTGCGCCGGGCCCGCCCCGCGACCCCGGAGGAGCGCGCCGAACTGTGGCCCCGCCTGGTCGGGCTCTACCCGGAGTACGCGGACTACCAGTCGTGGACCGACCGCGAGATCCCGGTGGTCCTCTTGGAGCGGCCCGGGGCGTGAGCCGCCGTTCTCCCGGAAGACGGCTGGGGCGTGTCTCCTGGGTCGGGTGTGTGGCGAGCGGCGTCCAGGTGCCTCCATCACAAGGACGCTGTGCTCCCGAGAAGCAGGGGAGTCGGCCCGGGCGTGCCGTCGACCGATGGGAACGCCGCGTGGTGCGTGCCCGAACGCCGCGCAGTAGGGCCTGATCCAAGAAACACGCCCTGGACCGTTGATGCGAAATGTGTGCCCTGATCAGTGGTCGAAGACCACCGCCGGCCGCTCGACCGGGGCGCCGACCGGCCGGTCGCGCCCGACCGCGGCCCCAAGCGCGCGGACCCTCCGGCACACCCCGGCCCACAGGCCCCGGGCGGCGCACCCGGCCCGCACACACCGGCCACGGACGCCCCCGCCGTGTCCGCCGCCGATACAGGGTTTCCCACCGACGATCCGGGGCCCGGCGGCGCGGAGCGCCGCCGGGCCCCAGCCGTCGTAGAGGGCCGCTACCAGCTCGTCGGGACCGGCTTGCCCTCGGTGAAACCGGCCGTGCTCTGCACGCCCACCGTCGCGCGCTCGGCGAACTCCTCAAGGTTCGCCGCACCCGCGTAGGTCATCGAGCTGCGCACACCGGCCACGATCTCGTCGATCAGGTCCTCGACGCTGGGGCGCTCGGGGTCCAGGTACATCCGGCCCGTGGAGATGCCCTCCTCGAACAGGGCCTTGCGGGCCCGGTCGAAGGCCGAGTCCTCGGCGGTGCGCAGCCGCACCGCGCGCGCCGAGGCCATGCCGAAGCTCTCCTTGTACATCCGGCCCTGGGCGTCGCGCAGCACGTCGCCCGGCGACTCGTAGGTCCCGGCGAACCAGGAGCCGATCATCACGTTCGAGGCGCCCGCCGCCAGGGCCAGCGCCACATCGCGCGGGTGGCGCACCCCGCCGTCCGCCCACACGTGGGCGCCCAGCTCTCGGGCGGCCCGCGCGCACTCCAGCACGGCGGAGAACTGCGGCCGCCCCACCGCGGTCATCATCCGCGTGGTGCACATGGCGCCCGGCCCCACGCCGACCTTCACGATGTCCGCCCCGGCCTCGACCAGGTCCCGGGTGCCCTCGGCGGTGACCACGTTCCCGGCCACCAGCGGCACCGACGGGTCCAGCCCGCGCACCTTGCGCAGCGCCGAGAGCATCTTCTCCTGGTGGCCGTGGGCGGTGTCGATGACCAGGGTGTCCACCCCGGCCTCCAGCAGCTCGGCCGCCCGCCCGGCCACGTCGCCGTTGATCCCCACGGCCGCGGCGATGCGCAGGTCGCCCTCGCGGTCCACCGCCGGGTCGTACAGGGTGGCGCGCAGCGCGCCGGTGCGGGTGAGCACGCCCACCAGCGCGCCCTCGGCGTCCACCACCGGCGCCAGCCGGTGCCGGAAGTCGTGCAGCGTCTGGAAGGCCTCCTTGGGCTCGGTGCCCTCCCGGACGGTGAGCACGTCCCCCGACATCACCTCGTGCAGCTGGGTGAAGCGGTCCTGGCCCACGCAGTCGGCGTCGGTGACCACCCCCAGCGGGCGGCGGTCGCCGTCGATGACGATGACGGCGTTGTGCGCCCGCTTGGGCAGCAGGTTGAGGGCGTCGCCGATGGTGTCGGACGGGCCCAGGGTGAGCGGGGTGTCATGGACCAGGTTGCGCCGCTTGGTCCAGGTGATCACGTCGGTCACCACGTCGATCGGGATGTCCTGCGGGATGACCGTGATGCCGCCGCGGCGGGCCACCGTCTCGGCCATCCGCCGCCCGGCGACCGCGGTCATGTTCGCGACTACGATGGGGATCGTCGTCCCCGTCCCGTCGCCGGTCGACAGGTCCACGCCCAGCCGCGAGCCCACCGCGGACCGCCGGGGGACCATGAACACGTCGCTGTAGGTCAGGTCATGCTGGGGTACCTGGTCGTTCAGAAAGCGCACGCCACTACCTCGGTCGATGCTGTCCGGGGCCGACCGGTCGGGTCACTGCCCGGCCGAATCCCGTCTTACTTGTCAATTATGACCGCGCCGATTGGAAGACCCGACACCGCGTCTGGGATGATCTTCCGGCCCGAACCGACCTCCCCTCCCGCGGGCGCCCTCCCACAGGGGAATCCTCCGCCCCGGACGGACCGCCGCCGGAGCCGACACGCGGCGCCGGGGGAGGCCCGCAGGAGAAGAGATGACGACCTTTACCCTCGCCGACGTCCGCGAGCGGACCTATAAGAGCCGCGACGCCTGGTGGACCGTCTTCCTGGTGGACCCGCTCGCCTCCCGCCTGGTGGTGTGGACCGCCAACCGCACGGACATCACCCCCAACCAGATCACCTTCGGCGCGGGGGTGCTGGGGGTAGGGTCGGCGGCCGCCTTCGCCATGGGCTCCTGGCCGTGGCTGGTGCTCGGCGCGGTGCTGTTCCACCTGAGCTTCGTCCTGGACTGCATGGACGGAAAGATCGCGCGCCTGAAGGGGACCGGGTCGGTCTTCGGCGCCTGGGTCGACTTCGTCTTCGACCGCATCCGCTTCTTCGGCTGCATGATGGCGCTGCTCGTCGGACAGTGGGCGGCCACCGGGCAGGCGGTCTACCTGCTGCTGGCGCCGGTCGCCGTCTTCGTGGACCTGCTGCGCTACCTCAACGGCGCCCAGGTCGCCAAGACCCGCCAGAGCATGCGGGACAAGCTGCGCCAGGCCGCCGCCGGGGGCGAGGTCGACGCGGACGTCGCCGACCCGGAGAGCACCGAGCCCGCCGCCGGCGCCGCCGCCCCCGAGGGCGGCGGGGAGGACGGCGGCGAGCGCGTCGTCTTCATGGAGGAGGCGCTGCGCGAGGACCCCGGCCTGGACCGCGAGCAGGTCTACGCCCGCGCCAGGGCCGAGGGCGCCCGGGTGGTGGACGTGCACGCCGGGTTCAGCGAGCGCATGGGCTGGTACGAGCGGCTGCGGCGGTGGCTGCTGCGCAGCCGGGTGCGGCCGCACCTGTTCAGCGGCATCGAGTTCGAGATGTTCGTGTGCGTGGTGGCGCCGCTGACCGCCGTGCTCTCGGCGGTGTGGCCGGGCACCACGCTCATCGTCGGGGTGACGGTGCTCTCCTGCGCCGGGCTCCTGGCCTTCGAGCTCGCCATCGTCTACAAGCTGTGGATGGCCACCCGCGACTTCACCCGCGAGCTGGCCCGGCTGCAGCAGGGGCGGGCCTAGCCCGCCCCTGGGCCGGAGCCGGGGGGCGCCCCTCAGCGCCCCCCGGGGACGGGCAGTGCGGGTGTGGGCCGCTCCTCGCGGTCGCGGCGCAGGATCCGGTCCAGCTTCGGCTCGACCAGCCAGCCGGTCGCCTTGCGGACCCACGCCGACATCAGCAGGAACGTCAGCCCCAGCCCCAGCAGGCCGGTGACGGCGAACGCCCCGTGCGCGCCCAGCGCCCGATCGGCCCAGTCGAAGTAGCCGAACCCCTCGGCGACCCGGATGACCAGCCCGTGCAGCAGGAACGCGAACATGGTCAGCGCGCCGTAGCGGGTGAACCACGTCTTGGCGCGCGGGGTCAGCGACAGTACGGCGACGGTCAGCGAGAACGCCAGCGCCATGAACAGGATCCGGCCCGGGATGCCCACCGGCAGCAGCTCCATGTCCCGGTCGACCAGGCTCTCCCGCCAGTACACCCACTCGCGGCTGAGCTGCTCCAGGTACAGGTAGCTCATGGCGGCGGTGACCACCACGACCCCCACCGACCAGGCCCGCACCCAGCCCGATGTGAGCAGGTCCAGGTGGCGCTGCTCCATCAGCAGCCCCGCCACGAAGAACGGCAGCAGGCTCACGATGCGCGACATCCCCAGGACGTCGCCGGTGGCCACCAGCCCCCCGGCCAGCGAGACGGCGACCGCCACCGCCAGCGGGTAGCGGATCCGCTTCCACAGCGGCACCGTCAGCCGCCACACGAACAGCGCCGCCAGGAACCAGGTCAGCCAGAGCGGCTCCAGCGGGCCGTCGGGCAGCTTGCGGCCGACCGACAGCGACTGCAGCGCGTACACGCCCCAGAAGATGAGGTAGGGCGCGGCGACCGTGGTCAGCAGCTTGTCGATGCGCCGCCCCGAGCCGTCCTGGGACTTCGACAGGTACCCGCTGATCAGCACGAACGCGGGCATGTGGAACAGGTAGACCCAGAAGTAGACGGCTTCGCCGATGCGCGTGTCCGTCGTCGGCTCGATCGCGTGCCCCACCACGACCAGCACGATCAGCAGGAACTTGGCGTTGTCCAGCAGGGCGTCGCGCTTGGCCGGTGCGGGGCGCCGCGGCGCCGCGGCGTCCGTGCCGCCTGCGGCGGCCGGGGCAGGGGTCTCGTCGGGGAGTCGGGTCGTCGAGGCCACGGGGTCTCCGGTCACCTTCTCGGGGCGTGGGAGGCATGGGAGCGGCCGCGCCCGTGCGGGGGTGCGGCCGGGGGCTCCACGGCGCGGCCGCAGGCCGCGGACGGTGAAGCTGAGAATCCTGGGAGAACTCTGAGCAGGCACCTTACCCGCCGCGTGGCGGGCGCGGCCATACCCGGGGGTGTCCGGCCGTGTGCGAAGGAGAGTAATTCCAGGTCGTGGCCGACTGCAAGGGGCCCACGAAGGGGCCCGGTGCCCGGCGGCCGATAACGTGACGATAACACCCGGCCGCCCCGACCGCACCCGAACCTGGGTGATCTCACATGATCCGCACCGGATTCCCAGCGGCCCGCGGCCGGGAGCGGAGGGGCCGCGGAGCCGACCCCGCGTTTGAGTTCGACCGGGCCGGGCGAGAGAATCGGCGGGCGGGCGAGGTGCCGGTGACCTGTGCCGTCCACCGCCGGTCCGCGGATCACGGAAACGGAAGGCGGTGGAATACGTGCCGCACGCTGTCGAACCCACCCGCGCCGCCCAGCACGGCGGCGCCGTCATGCGCCTCGTCGACGAGGTCTTCCCCCCGGTGGAGGGCTTCTATGTCGACCTGCACAAGAACCCCGAGCTGAGCCACCAGGAGTTCCGCACGGCCAGCGCGGTCGCCGAATGGCTGCGCACCGCCGGATACGAGGTGCACACCGGCGTCGGCGGGACGGGCGTGGTCGGACTGCTGCGCAACGGCGACGGGCCCACCGTCATGCTGCGCGCCGACATGGACGCCCTCCCGGTCGAGGAGAAGACCGGGCTGCCCTACGCCAGCACCGCCCGGGGCACCGACGCCGACGGCTCCGACGTGCCGGTGATGCACGCCTGCGGGCACGACGTGCACACCGCCTGCCTGGTCGGCGCCGCCGACCTGCTGGCCCAGGCGCGGGACCGCTGGCACGGCACCCTGATGGTGGTCGCCCAGCCCGCCGAGGAGCACATGGACGGCGCCGCCGGGATGCTCCGCGACGGCCTCTACACCCGCTTCGGCCGCCCGGACGTGGTGCTCGGCCAGCACGTGGGCCCACAGCCCGCCGGGATGGTCAGCCACCGGCCGGGGGTCATCCTGGCCGCCGGAGCGGTGCTGCGGGTGCGGGTGCACGGGGTCGGCGGGCACGCCTCCCGGCCGCACACCACCGTCGACCCGGTGGTCATCGCGGCCAACATCGTCACCCGGCTGCAGACCGTGGTCGCCCGGGAGGTCAGCCCGGGGGAGATGGCCGTGGCCACCGTGGGCGTGATGCGCGCCGGGACCAGGGCCAACATCATCCCCGACGAGGCCTACCTGGAGATCAACACCCGGGCGCTCAACGACGCGGTCGCCGACCAGCTCCACGAGGCGATCCGGCGCATCGTCAAGGCGGAGGCGGCCGCCTCCGGCGCCCCGCGCGAGCCCGAGGTGGACATCGTGCTGCGGGCCGAGCTCACCGACAACGACCCCGAGCACACCGCCGAGGTGATGGCCGCCCACCGCGCCTACTTCGGCGACGACTACGTCCTGGAGATGCCCGAGCCGTTCACCGGCAGCGAGGACGTGGGCGAGTTCGGGCTGCCGGGGGACCCGCACCCGGTGCCGTACGTGTTCTGGTTCATCGGCGGGACGCCGCACGACGTGTGGGAGCAGGCGCCGGGGCAGACCCCGTACGAGAAGCTGTCGGCGCTGCCCAGCAACCACTCGCCCTTCTTCGCTCCCGACCGCGAGCCCACGCTGCGCTCGGGGCTGGCCTCGCTCACCGTGGCGGCCCTGACCTACCTGGGGAACGCCTCCGACGCCCCGGCGGCGCCGACCGGGGGGCAGGCGCCGGTCTACGCCGACGCCCCGCCCCCGTACGAGGGGGCCGGGGACGGGTTCGCGGCGCAGATGGCGCCCACCGGGGGCGTGCCGTCCTTCGCGCCCTCGCCTGAGCCGCCCGCGCCCGCCGCACCGGAGGAGGCGCCGCTCTCCACCCAGCAGGCCGACATGGACGCGCTGCTCGCCGGGGACGAGCCCGCACCCGGCGGGGACGAGCAGTGGGACCTGGGGTCGGAGCCCACCGCGCCTCCGCCGCCGCCCCCGGCGCCGCAGGCNGGAAAGGCCACATCGGCGGGCCCGCCCCCTTCACCGATCAGCAGGACCCGTTCGCCGCGCCGCCGCCCCCCGCCCCGGCGCCGCCCGGGCCCGACGGCTACCCGGCGGACCCGTACGCGCCCCCGGCCGAGCCCTACGCCGACCCGTTCGGGGCGCCGCCCCCGCAGGGCCCGCCGATGGCCGCCCCGCCGCCCCAGGGGCCCCCGGTCGCGGCGCCGCCGCCGTCGGGTCCGGCCGTGTCGGCGCCGCCGCCCTCGGGCGAGCCGTACCGCGAGCAGCCCGACCCCTACCGGGACCCGCAGGGCGACGATGCCCGCGACGGCGGCTATGAGGATCCGCAGCGCTTCTAGCCGAGGGGCGCCTTCCGGCCCGCGGCCGGGAGGCGCCCCTTTCGCGTCCATTGCGCATTCCCCCATCTATCCGCGCGGACACAGAGCGGGCGCGGCTCGCGCACCCAGAATGGGGGGCATGGCCAAGCGGTGGTTGTGGGGGGACCGGCGGCGCGCCCGTGAACTACGGCATCCCTGGGAGAACATGCTCCTGGGGTTGTGCGTCTCGGTGACCGTGCTGGCGGTGGTCGGTGCCGTCACGCGCGCGTTCGGGGGCGACACCGGCGAGCCGCTGATGCTGCTGGCGATCCCCGCGCTCGTGTTCTTCGCGCGCGGGCAGCTCTACGCCAAGCAGCGCGTCAACGGGGTGCTGATCACCGAGGACCAGTTCCCCGAGGCGCACCGGATGGTGCGGGAGGCGGCGCACGCGTTCGGGATGGACAAGGTGCCCGACGCCTACGTGGTCCTGGGCAACGGGCAGATCAACGCCTTCGCCTCCGGGCACGGGTTCCGCCGCTATGTCGCGGTGCACAGCGACCTGTTCGAGGTCGGGGGCCGCCTGTCGGACTCCGACGCCCTGCGGTTCGTGATCGGCCACGAGGTCGGGCACATCGCGGCGGGGCACGGGTCGTTCTGGCGGCAGTTCGGCGTCTCGGTGGCCAACGTGATCCCCGGCATCGGGGCGACGCTGAACCGTGCGCAGGAGTACACGGCGGACAACCACGCCTACCTGTTCTGCCCCGAGGGGATGTACGGCCTGCGGGTGCTGGCGGCGGGCAAGTACCTGTACCCCTCCGTCGACTTCGACGCCATCGCCAGGCGGGGGAACACGGACAACGGACTGTTCGTGATGCTGGTGAACTTCCTGTCCACGCACCCGGTGAACACGTGGCGGTTCCAGGCCCTGGCCGACCGCTCGCGCCCGGGCCGGGTGTTCTGAGGGGCACCGGGCGCGGGGGCCGTGCGCGCCCCCAGTAGTCTTCCGTGCGCATCGGAGGATACGGGGGGCGGATGGGCGCCATACAGGGCAGTGCGGACGGAACGGCCGGTACGGACGGGGCCGGCGCTACCGGAGGGGACGCCGGCCTCGCGCCCGCCTATGGGACGGGGAGGCTGCTCGGGCGCGTCCTGCGCGCCTACCCCCGGGTGCTCCCGGCGGTCGTGGTCGCCTCCGCCGTGCCCCTGGCCCCGCTCGCCCTCGCCGAGCATGTCCCCGGCCTGCTGGCGTCGCGGGACGGGGTGTACGTGAACGGTGTGGCCGAACCGTTCGGCGGGCCGGGCACCGCCGAGTACGCCTGGGCGGCCGTCCTCGCCGTCCTCGGACTGCTGGTCGTGCCGGTCCCGCTCGGGGCGTCCGCGCTCATCGCCGGAGGCGCGCTGCTGGGGCGCCCGGTCGCGGTGCGCGACGCCTGGCGGGCGTCCCTGCGCAGGTACGCCGCCCTCGCCGGGTGGGTGCTGGCGGCCGCCGCGGCCGGTGCCGCGCTCGCCGGGGCGCTCCTTGGACCGGTGCTGATCGGATGGCCCGTGTGGACGGGGTGGGCGGCGGCCGTGATCGCCGGTCCGGTGCTGCTCGTCCCTCTGGCGGTCGCGCTCGCCGTCGTGGTGCTGCAGGGCGAGACGCCGTGGAAGGCGTACGCGACCGCCTACCGCATGGGCGAGGGGCGCAGGCGTGTGCACATCCTGTGCGTCGCCGCCGCCGTCGGTGTGTGGATCGGGGCGCACCGGGGCGTGACGTGGCTGCTCGGTATATGGCCGGGCTGGGGCGAGGGGACGCCGGGCGTCGAGGCGCTCGGGTTCGCGGTCTCGGCCCTCGTCGGTCCGCTGACCGTCCTCCTGCTCTGCGCCCCGGCGGTGTTCTGCGGGCAGGAGTGGACGTTGGGCACCGTCGTCGACCTGGACCTGGAACGCGCCGACGCGGCTCTGCCGCAGCGCGCGCCGGACGGCGCGGGGTGGAAGGCCATGCCCGTCCCCGCCCTGGCGGCGGTCCTTGTCCTGCCCCCGTTGGTCGGTCCTGCGCTGTTCTTGGCGAACCCGTTCGGGGCACCGGTCGTGGTCCAGGAGCGGTTCGGTTCCGTCCGCTCGGACGAGTACGCCGTCGACGTCCTCCCGAAGGGGGAGACCGCCACCCTGTTGTTCGGCGCGGACGGGGCCGATGCCGCCGTGTGCGACCCGGAGTGCGCGTGGGTGGACTCCGGGGAGCGGCTGGCGCGTGGCGGTGGGACGACCCTGGCCGCCACGGGGGACGGCTACGCCCTGGTGTCCTGGCGGGATTTCACCTACCAGGAGGAACCGCCGGGCCCGAATGAGAAATCCGGGCTCTACGCGGCCGCCTGCGACGAACCGGCGGAGTGCGGCGCCGGTGGGGGAAGGTTGGTCCGCCCGTTCGCCGGTGACCACTACGACACCGCGTCGGACGCGGTGCGGGTGGGGGACGGACTCGTCGTCGCCTCTTCGGTGCGGGCGGACGGCTTCAGGGCGGATCCCGACGGGGAGGAAGGCGGCCTCCTCATCCAGATCTGCGCGGACACGGCATGCACCGGCCCCCGGGACGTGCCGGTGCCCGGCGTCGGGGTCGGCGGTTTCCTGGTCGACGGGCGTTTCCTGGACATCGCCGCGGCCCCGGACGGCGGGTTCGCCGTCGCCGCCTTCGATGCGGCCTTCGGGGAGCTGAACGTCGTGCACTGCGCGGACGACGAGTGCGCCGAGCCGCAGGTGACGCAGGTGCGCGAGGCCGAGTTCCGCGAAGAGTTCGAGGGCGGGGTGCGGGCCCGCTACGGAGTGCGTGCGCTGTACCGCCCGGACGGCACCCCGGTGCTCGCCTACCGGGACCCGGCGAGCGGGGAGGCGCACGTGGTGGACTGCGCCGACGCCGCCTGCTCGGAGTCCACCGACCGCGCGGTGACCGGGCCGGGGTGGGAGCGGCCCGCGCCCGGGATGGCGCTCGATTCGGAGGGCCGTCCGCAGCTGGCGACCTTCGACATGGCGGCCGGGCGGCTGGTGCTCGTCTCGTGCAGGGACACCGGGTGCGCGGACACGGCCACGGTCCCGCTCGCTGAGGTGGAGGGCGAACCGGGGAAGAGCGCGATCGCCCTCGATGAGCAGGACCGGCCGCACATCGTCTGGGCGCAGGGGGAGACCGACGCGGATTTCGGCACGCGCCGCTTCGACGGTGACCTCGTCTCCACGCGCTGTGAAGAGGCCCTGTGCGGCGCAGGGGGTCAGACGCCGTAGCCGACGGCGAACAGCCGGGGCGAGGCGCAGGGGCGGCCCCCGGCCGGTGCGTCGGGGGCCGGTCGGCCCACGCTGTCGGGGGCGCATCCGTGGAACACGGCGACGGCGGTGCCTTCGGGCGTCGTCAGGGAGGTCAGGTGGCGGGCCCCGACGGCCGCCTCGGTGGTGGTGCCGTCCGGCACGCCCGGCCCGTGGAGGCCGAACGTCGGCGTCATGACGGCGAGTTCGTCGCCTCCGGGGTCGAACTCGGTGCGCCGGGCGTCGAACGCGTCGATCGGCGTGGAGCCCTGTTCGACGGCCTCCCCGGTCTGTGCGTCGAGCGTTTCGATCCGGTCCACCCTCTCCCCGCCGAAGACGTGGACGAGGCCCTCGTCGGCGTCGGCGGCCACGAGCACGGCGTCGTCGTGCTCCCACAGCACCTCGCCGTCGGCCGGGTCCACGCCGACCAGCGGTCCGGTGCGGCATCCGTCCTCAGTGTGCTGGCGCCCCTTCTTGCACGGCGTCTCCCCGAAGACCAGCGTCCCTCCGGCCACGGCGTTGAGCGCCCCGGCATCGACCGCGGCCCCGGGCAGCGGGACCTCCTCGACCCCGCCGTCGTCCAGGGCGGTGCGGTACAGGCGGGGCACCCCGTCCCCGGAGGAGTCCGACTCGGCCCGATCGGCCGAGTAGACGGCCTCGTCCGTGAGGACCGGGAAGCCTCCGGGGATGGCGCGCTGCCAGACGGTATCGCCGTCGGTGGCGTCGACGAGAGCGTATTCATCCTCGGGCCGGAGCTCGACGAGTACGTACGCGTCCGTGCCGCCGACGGTGGACAGGCCCGCGGGGCCCGGGACGTCCACGCGGAGCCAGTCGAGCCCGTCATCACCGGGTTGGACCAGGTAGAGGTACTCACCGGCCTCGTCCCGGTCGTCCTGGGCCCGCACGACGAGCGTGTCCCCGGCGGCGACCACCTCTTCGACGCGCTTGGTGCTGCCGGGGTCGAGGACGTCGGTCCAGCGGCGCTCGCCGGTCTCGGCGTCCACGGACGTGACACGGTCCTGCTCGAAGAGGTGGAGCGCGCCGCCCGAGGAGGGGGCGAAGAAGTACGGGAACACGGCGCCGAGCCAGTCGTCCTCGTGCAGGAAGAGGGGCGGGTCGGTGTCGTACCGGAAGGCGTGGTAGGCGCCGTCCAGGGGCGTCGACCAGTAGAGGGCGCCGGGTTCGCCGCAGTCGCCGGAGTCGCGGCAGGACACGGTCCCGTCCGGGCTGATCTCCGTCGCGGGGAGGGGGAACGGGTCGGAGGCGGCTTCCTCCCCGCCGCCCGCAGGGGCGCAGGCGGAGAGGGGGAGCAGCAGACCTGCGGCGAGTAGGGGGATCCGGCCTGTGGGCATGCGGGGATCGTAGCGCCGCCGCCCGCCGGGCCCGCCCGCGGGACCCGGGTGCGGTCACCTCCCCGCCAGGAAGTCCTCGAAGGTGGGGCCGTCGACGGCGTTGTCGGGCACGAGGTTGCCTCCGGCCCGGAAACCCCGCATGGTCCGGCCGGGCAGCGGGACGGACACCACGGGGCGGGCACGGTAGGCGCGCGCGAGGTCGGCCATGGTGCGGATCTCGGGGCCGCCGAGGTCGGGCGCGCGCCCGGACTCGCCCGCCTCGGCGAGGGCGGCCATGCGGTCGGCCACGACCCGCACGTCGACCGGCTGGAAGCGCACCCCGGAGAGCGCGGCCGTGATCGGCAGCGCGCGCTGCACGGAGAAGAAGCGGGCGACCAGGTCGTGGAACTGGGTGGCCCGGAGGACGGTCCAGGGCAGGCCGGAGTTCCGCACCACGTGCTCGGTCGCCAGCTTCACGCGGTAGTAGGGCAGGGGGATCACGTCGATGCCCGCGATCGAGATGTAGAGCAGGTGCGGCTTGGCGCCCCCGCGACGGGCGGCCTCGGCCAGGAGCCGCGTGGTGCGCACGTCGTCGCGGCCGAGCGTGGTGGCGCAGTGGACGATGGTGTCCACGCCGGAAACGGCCTCGGCGATCCCGGCGCCGGTCCGCAGGTCGCCGACGAACCTCTCCGCCTCCCCGGAGGGGCCGGAGCGTCGGCTCAGGACCCGCACTTCCCGCCCGTCTCCGGTCAGCCGCCGCACGACCGCCTTGCCGAGTGTTCCCGTGCCACCGGTGATGAGAATGTTCTCCATGCCCTTGGGACACGGGGGAGCGCACGCCTGTGACAGCGACCGCCCCCGGGTGGTCGAGGCGGCCCGGGTGTCACCGCAGCGCCCGGGGCGGTTGCGGCGGTTGGAGAACCGGGGCGCCGATGTCCAGGGCGGTCCCGTACAGGCGCGCCGCCGGCAGGCGGATGACCAGGCGGCGCTCGGCCACCAGCCGTTCCAGGAACGCCTGCTCACCCTCGGGCCGCTCCTCCTCGGGGACCATCGCGAGCAGCTCCCTGCCGACGGCGTCGCCGGGGGCCCGGGTCGTCTCCGACAGCTCGGCGTCGCCCTCGGCGACCGCGAACGTCCACACGTCCCCGCCCAGGACGTGCAGCGAGGCGCGGGGATCGGCCTGGATGTGGCGGACCTTGAGCCGGTCGCCGGTGGTGGAGAAGCGCACGAGCCGCGCCTCGGGGTCCCAGGTGTAGACCATGGTCGACATGTGCGGGTGCCCGCTCCGCTTGACGGTCGCCAGCGTGCCGAACCGCTGGCCGGAGAGCAGGTCGGAGAGCTCGTCGTCGGAGAGGGAACGGGGGGTGGGGGGATCACTCATGGCAACGCCGACATCTCCCACCGGGCGCGCNGCCGCCCCCCCCCCCCCCCCCCGCCGTCAGGCGCTCCGGGTCACGGGTTGGGGGCCCGCGATGGGCCCTCCTGGCCCGGGAACCTGCGCGGGGTCTCGTTGTCGGGCGCGTTGGCGTGGCTGGTGGACATGGTGTCCCTCGGCTTTCGCTTCGGTGCCCGCGCCGGGGTGTCCTGGGACGGTCCGCGGTTCGCGGGACTAGGGGGTCGATCGCTCGGGGATGAAGGCGCCTCCACGAAGATGTGACGCAGCGCGCCCCGCTCCGGTCGTGGCCGTGACCGGCCAGCGCCCGCCGCCGGGGCCCGCGGCCGCCGGACCGCCGGCGGGCCCGGCAAGGGGAGCAGGGGCCCTCACCGGCGTGTTCACGAGGGGCGTCGGGCACACCGCCGGGGCCCACCACACGCCGGGGGGACGCGGCCGCGGCGCGTTCCGGGTGTGATGGGCCCCGGGTCCCCGAGTCCGCGCCTCAGCCCTCCGCCGTCGCGGCCTCCTCGCGGAACTTGCGGGCCAGGTTCGCCGGGAGCGGTTCGTGGCGCAGGTAGCGGCGGCTGAACGACCCGGTGCCATGTGCCACCGAGCGCAGGTCCACCGCGTAGCGCACCGTCTCCAGCTCCGGCACCTCCGCCTTGACCAGGGTCCGGCCGCCCTCCACCGGCTCGGTGCCCACCACCCGGCCGCGCCGTGCCGCCAGGTCGCTCATCACCGCGCCCACATAGGCGTCGTCCACCAGCACCGACAGCTCGTCCACCGGCTCCAGCATGGCGGTGTCGCCGTGCTCGGCCGCGTCCCGCAGCGCGAGGCGCCCCGCCTTCTGGAACGCCATGTCGGAGGAGTCCACCGAGTGCGCCTTGCCGTCGTAGAGCGTCACCCGCAGGTCCACCAGCGGGAACCCGGTGCGCCCCCCGCTCTCCATCTGCGCCCGCACGCCCTTCTCCACCGACGGGATGAACTGGCGCGGCACCACCCCGCCGACGATCTTGTCGACGAACTCCAGGCCCGCCCCCGACGGCAGCGGCTCCACCTTGATCCGGCAGATGCCGTACTCGCCGTGGCCGCCGCTCTGCTTGACGTTGCGCCCCAGCCCCTGCGCCGGGACGGTGAAGGTCTCCCGCAGCGGGATGCGCACCTCGCCGGTCTCCACCTCCACCCCGTACCGGGACCTGAGCCGGTCCAGGGCCACGTCCAGGTGGGCCTCCCCGGTGCACCACAGCACCATCTGCCGGGTCTCGGCGTTCACCTCCACCTTCAGCGAGGCGTCCTCGGCGGAGAGCTTGGCCACCGCCTGCGCCAGCCGGTCCTCGTCGGACTTGGCGGCCGCGCGCAGCGCTACCGGCAGCAGCGGCTCCGGGAACGACCACGGCCGCACCGTCATCGGGCGGCCCCGGCCCGACAGCGTGTCCCCGGTCTCGGCCGCCGACAGCTTCGCCACCGCGCAGATGTCGCCCGCCACCGCCTTGGCGGCCGGGAACAGCCGCCGCCCCATCGGCACCGACAGCGCGCCCACCCGCTCCTCGGTGTCGCGGTCCGGCCGCCCGCGGTCCGGCGGGCTGCTCCCGGACACGTGCACCGACTCGTCCGGGTGCAGCGTGCCGGAGAACACCCGCACCAGGCTGACGTGGCCCACGTAGGGGTCGCTGACGGTCTGCAGAACCTGGGCCAGCAGCGGCCCGTCGGGGTCGCACTCCAGCCCCTCCACCGGCCGCCCCGACGGGTCCGCGGTCTCGGGCACGGGGCGCTCGACGGGCGACGGCGTCGACCGCGGCAGCTCCTCCAGCAGCTCGGCCACGCCCGGACCGTGCACCGGGGAGACCGGCAGCACCGGGTGCAGGCCGCCGCGCGCCACCGCGGTCTCCAGCGAGGCGACCAGGCGGTCCGGGTCGAGCTCGCCGCCCTCCATGTAGGCATCCATGAGGACCTCGTCCTCGCTCTCCTGGATGACCTCCTCGATGAGCCCGTTGCGCAGCTCCTCGGCGTGCTCGGCGACGCGGTCGGGGATCGGGCCGCCGGTCGCGCCGGGGTGCGGCGCGTCGGGCCCGTAGTCGAAGTACCGCCGGGACAGCAGCCCCACCAGGCCGGTCAGCGTGCGGTCGTCGCCCTCGCCGGTGTAGACGGGCAGGTAGGCCGGGGTCACCCCGGCGCCCAGCTCGTGCCGGAACTGCTCGACGGTGGCGGCCACGTCGGCGCGCGGGTGGTCGATGCGGGTCAGGGCGACCGCGCGCGGCATCCCGGCGGCGGCGCACTCCTCCCACAGCAGCCGGGTGCGCGGGTCCACCCCGTCGAGGGCCGAGAGGGTGAACAGGGCGGCGTCGGCGGCGCGCAGCCCCGCCCGCAGCTCGCCGAGGAAGTCGGCGTAGCCGGGGGTGTCCACCAGGGTGATCTTCAGGCCGCCGGCCGACAGCGGAGCGGTGCTCAGCCCCACCGACCGCTTCTGCCGGACGGCCGCCTCGTCGTGGTCGCCGACGGTGGTGCCGTCCTCCACCCGGCCGCGGCGCTCGGTGGCACCGGCGGCGTGCAGCAGGGCCTCCATCAGCGTCGTCTTGCCCGCTCCGCTCGGGCCGACCAGCGCGACGTTGCGGATGTCCGCGGGCCGGTCGGCCTCGGGTGCCCTGCCGGTGGTCGCTGGTCCGGATTTGTCCGCCATGCTTCCCGCCTTCTCTCGCCCGTTGGATGTGATCCAGGACACTTCCCACCGTCGCCCGATGCGGCCCATATCACAAGGGGGTGGCGGTGCGTCGAACCGGGGGTGTCGTCGAGGTGCGCGCGGGGACGGGCGGAAAGTTCCGGAATGTGCCGCACGGGCGCGGGCATCTCCTAGGCTGAGGCCCGTGCCGTGGTCCGAGAGCATTCCTCAGTTCAGTCTGGCCGGGACGATCCTCGGGGTCGTCCTGCTGGTGTACGCGGCGGCGGGCGAGCCCCTGCTCGGCCGCTTCGCCTACCGCAGGGTCTCCGCCTCCCGCGAGCGCGACCCGCGCGCCCTCGTCCGCTTCTACGGGCTGACCCTCGGGATCCAGTGGGCCTGGGCGGCGGCCATCGCCGCCGCCGTGCTGCTGTCCTCCGGGGTGTCCTGGGGCGACCTGGGCCTGCGCGCCCCTTCGGCGTGGGGGCCGCTGATCGCGGCCGGGCTGGGGTTCGCCCTGGCGCTGGCGGTGATCTGGGTGCTCTCCCGGGCCTCCCGGAGCGGGCGCCCCGGCCCGGCTCTGGCCCCGTCGGCCGAGCCGGGCGGCGACGTCATCGCGGGGCTGGCCCCGCAGACCCGCACGGAGCGGCGCATGGCCGCGGCCCTGGCCGTCACCGCGGGCGTGTGCGAGGAGCTGCTCTACCGCGGCCTGCTCACGGTGCTCGGCGTCTCCTTCGGCCTGCCGGTGTGGGCGGCCGCGGTGCTGTCGTGCGTCCTCTTCGCGCTGGCCCACCTGTACCAGGGGTGGTGGGGCCTGGTGGGCCCGGGCGTGCTGGGGGCCCTGCTGATGGTGCTGTACCTGGGAACCGGGAGCCTGCTCTTCCCGATCCTGCTGCACATCGCGGTGGAGGGCCGGTCGCTGCTGTTCACCGGCCGCGGCAGGCGCCACGCGGGCCGCGGCGGACGCNCCGCGGGGGGGGGGGGGCCCCCGCCGACGCCGCGCCCGAGCAGGCGGCCGATGACGGGCGCCACGCGGAGCCCTACGAGGAGCCCTCCGAGGAGGAACCGTACGGGCAGGACGGGCGTGATCCCCATCACGAGCCCTATCGCGCGCCCTACGGTGCTCCCGGGCCTGCGACGGCACCCGCCCCGATGCCCGGTCCGCCGCCCGCCCCCGGGCCGATCCCGCCGCCCCCTCAGGGCCACGCGCCGCACCCCGGCCCCTGGCCCGGCCAGCAGGAGCCGCCCTACCGCCCCGGTGACGGCGGGTGGCCGCCCCGCTAGCCCCCCCGCAGCGGGGTGGTGCACACCCTCCTTTCGGGACACAGGCCCCCACGACCGCCGATTCCCGTACCGGTCGGGCACGATGGTGGGGTGACCGACGCACCGCTGGGAACCACCTTCCTGCACTTGCCCGAGCGCCGCATGCTCACCACGTCCGACGGCGTGCCCATCGACACGGTCCTGCTGCGCGGCGCCCCCGGCCGCACGGCCGCCGTCGTGGTCGCCAACGGCTTCACCGGGACCTGGCGCAGCCCCGACACCCGGATGATCGCCCAGCGCCTGCTGGCCGCCGGGGACGTGCTGCTGTTCGACTTCCGCGGGCACTACGGCTCCGGCGGCCTGTCCACCGTGGGCAACGAGGAGATCCGCGACCTGGAGGCCGCCGTCGCCCACCTGCGCGGCCTCGGGTACACCGACATCGCCACCGTCGGCTTCTCCATGGGCGCCGCCGTGGTGGTGCGGCACGCGGGGCTGCACGGGGGCATCGGCGCCGCCGTGTCCGTCAGCGGCCCGAGCCGCTGGTACTACCGGGGCTCCCGGCGGATGCGGCTGCTGCACTACGGGGTCGAGCGCGCCGCCGGGCGCCTCTTCCTGCGGGCGGCGCGGCGGGTGCGGGTGACCGACCGGCACTGGGACCCCGTTCCGCCCGACCCCACCGAGATGGCCGCGCACGTGGCCCCCGCGCCGCTGCTGGTGGTGCACGGCGACGCCGACGCGTACTTCCCCCTCGAACACGCCCGTCGGCTGCACGAGGCCGCCGACGGCGAGCTGTGGATCGAGCGGGGGATGGGCCACGCCGAGCGGGCGATGACGCCCGACCGTGCGCAGCGGGTGGCCGACTGGATCGCGGCCAACCGGGTCCCGGCCCCGGCCCTCTAGGCCCCCTCGGCCGGTCGCTGGCTACCATCATCGGATGAATCATCCCCTCGCGGCCCCCGACACCCCCGGGGCGCGCAGCGGCCTGCGCGGGCGGCCGTTCAGCCTGCTCATGGCCGCCACGGTCGCCAGCTTCACCGGCTACGTCCTGATGCTGCCCCTGGTCCCGCTCTGGGCGGTGCGGCACGGCGCCTCCGAGGCCGGGGCCGGCGCCGCCACCGCGGTGTTCATGGCGGCCACCGTCGCCGTCCAGCTCTTCATGCCCTGGCTGCTGGGCCGGGCCGGGGGCTACCGCTGGACGTTCCCGGTCGGCGCCCTGCTCATCGCCCTGCCCACGCCGCTGCTGCTGCTCACCGGCGGCCTGGGCCCGGTGCTCGCGGTCAGCGCCGTGCGCGGCGCCGGGTTCGGCCTGTTCAGCGTGGCCGGGGCCGCCCTGTCGGCGCGCCTGGTGGAACCGCGCGAGATCGGCCGCGCCGCCGGGTACTACGGGCTGGCCGTCGGCATACCCCACGTGGTCTTCCTGTCCACCGGCGTCGGTGTCGCCCTCCAGCTCGGTTTCGCCCCCGCCTTCTGGACCGCGACCCTGCTTCCACTGCTGGGCGCCGCCGCCGCGGCCTTCGTCGGTCCGGGCCGCGGGGCCGGGGCGCCGGGCGCCGCCCCCGCCGCACCGGCCCCCTCGCGCCGGGACCGGGCGGCGGCGATGGCGGTACCGCTGGCGCTGATGCTCGCCGCGGCTGCGGCCGCCGCCGGGTTCCTGACCTTCCTGTCCATCCCCCTGGAGCACCTGCCCTGGACGGCCGCGGCGGCGCTGCTGGGGTACGGGGCCGGGTCGGTCGTGCTGCGCTGGGCCGCCGGGGTCGTCAGCGACCGCACCGGGCGCCCGGTCCTGCTGGTGCCGGGCATGGCCGCCTCCGCCGCCGGGGCCGCCCTGGCCGCGTGGGCGCTGTGGAGCCCGGCCCCCGACGGCGCCGCGGCCTGGCTCGCGGTGGCCGGGGCGACGCTGTTCGGCGCCGGGTTCGGCGCGGCGCAGAACGACACCATCACCGTCATGTTCCGGCGCGGCGGGCCCGGCTCCTACGGCACCGCCAGCGCGGCGTGGAACATCGGGTTCGACGGCGGCACCGGCCTCGGCGCGGTCGCCCTCGGCTGGGCGATCGGCGCCGCCGGGTACGGCCCGGCCTTCCTCGGCGCCGCCGCCGTGGTGCTGGCCGCCGTGCCCGCCGCCGCGCTCACCGCCCGCCCCCGCACGTGAGAGGGCCCTCCCCGCGCACTGCGCGGGGAGGGCCCTCGGGCGGCCATGGGCCTCAGGAGGCGGTGCATGGGTCACGGCCTACTGAGCGGCGCCCGGGCACGCTCCTCGCCGCGTTCCCATCGGTCGACAGCGCGCCCAGGCCGACTCCTCCTGCTCTCCGCACAGCGGCCTTGCGGTGGACATGGCGCCGCCAGGGCCCTTCCACGGCCACGACCCACGCAACACTCCTAGAACGACGAGATGTGCACGTGGTCGTAGTGGTTCGCGGTGACGCTGCCGCGGTCCTCCATCTGCTTCCACCCGGCGCCCGGGTTGCGGGAGTCCCAGATGCGCTGCTCCCAGATGACGTACTTCACGCCCAGCCGGTCGGCGTTGCTCTGGGCGTACTCGGCGACGCTCTGCCCGGTCTGCCGGTTCTGCCCGCTGGGCATGGACCCGCCCGCGCTCATCATGAAGTCGCAGGCCTGGCCGGTGCCGTGGTCGTCGGCGCTGTTGCGCACGCACCCCACCTCGTAGGGCAGGGAGAAGTTGGCGATGACCTCGTCGCGGATCGCCGCCATGCGCGGGGTGGCGCCGTCGAAGCCCCAGCCCTTCAGGCGTTCGGGGACGGGGCCGCCGCCGGTGCCGCCGCCGGTGCCGCCGCCCGACCCGCCGCCCTCGGGGGGCTCGGGGACCTCCTCGGCCTCGTAGCGCTCGATGCGCTCCTTGATCTCGTCCTGCTCGTCCTTGAGCTCGTCGACGATCTCCTTGGCCTCGTCGTACTTGGCGTCGGCCTTGTCGGAGGCCTCTTCGAGCTCGGCCTTGGACGTGGTGAGGGCCATCAGCCGCTCGCCGTTGTTGTGCGAGACCTGCCCGGCCATGGCGGCCTTGCCGAGGGTCTCCTCGGGGTCGCCGCTCAGCACGACCTCCATGGCGGGGTCGATCCCGCTGCCCTTGTACTGGGCGGCGGCGAGCTCGGTGACGTTCCCCCGGGCCGTCTCGTACTTCTCCTCGACCTCGTCCAGCCGCTTCTGGGCCTTCTCGGCCGCGGCCTTGGCCTCGTTGTAGACGACGAGTTCGCCGTCGAGCTCCTCCTCCAGGCCTTCGGCCTCGGCGTTGAGCTCGTCCAGGCTGGGCTCGTCGTCGTCGGCGTAGGCCGAGGGGGCCGTCAGCAGGAGGGCGGCGGAGGCGGCGGCGCCGATGAGCGTGGCGCCCGTGCGCACACGGGCCGAGCGTCTATGGATTCTCACTTCAGGGATCTCCGTCGGGGAGGGGCTGCGTCCGGCCGCGCCGGGGGCGCTCAGCGGGAGGGGCGGCTGAGGCCGGGGGGCCGCGCGATGCTGCGCCACACCATACGTGATGCCGCCGTTATGCGCCTAGTGAGCCGCCATGATTCCACCGGAGCCCCCGCGAACCGGGGCGAACCGCCGGGTCAGCCGGTGCCGCCGAAGGCGCTCGGCAGCCGCCCCGGCTCCGGACCGGACAGCGGCGCGGGGGCGGCGGGGGAGGCGGGGGCGTCCGCCGGGAGGAACCAGTCGGAGCGGCGCACCTCGCGCAGGGCCCGGCGCCGGGTCTCCTTGTCCAGCCGGTCCAGGTAGACGGTCCCGTCGAGGTGGTCGGCCTCATGCTGCAGGGCGCGCGCCATCAGCCCCGACCCGCTCACCGTCACCGGCTCGTTGCGCAGGTCCACCCCGCGCACGGTGGCATGCATCGCCCGCCGGGTGGGGAACCACAGGCCCGGCACCGACAGGCAGCCCTCCTCGTCCTCCTGGACCTCCTCGGACAGCTCCGCGATCTCGGGGTTGATCACGTAGCCGATCTCCCCGTCCACGCGGTAGCTGAACACGCGCAGCCCCACGCCGATCTGCGGCGCGGCCACGCCCGCGTGCCCGGGTTCGTCCACGGTGTCCAGCAGGTCGTCGACGAGCCTGCGGGTGTGCCGGTCGAAACGGGTCACCGGCGCGGTCGGGGAGACGAGGACGGGGTCGCCGAAGCGGACGATGGGGCGCTTGGTCATGCCCCAAGCCTATTGCCCCGGCGGCCCGGCGGGTCCGGCCCCGGACGGCTCCCGGCGGCCGCTCAGGCGGCCGAGGGCTCCAGCGCGTCGTCGAGGACCATCTCGATGTAGTCCAGGGCGGCGCGGCGGCGCTCCAGCGCGCTCTCGAACAGCGAGGGCGGCTCGGTGCCGCGGCGGACCCGGAGGCACTCGTTGACGATCCGGTGCCAGCGCTCCGGGAAGGCGTGCAGGGCGTACATCCCCGCGCCGGACTTGGAGGTGATCTCGCTCGTGCGCAGGGTGAAGTGCAGCCGCGAGACGCTCAGCACGCTCCACGACGGGGCCAGCGACCCCAGCGCCGCCAGGCCGCGCGGGGTCAGCAGCCGCCCGGCCGTGGCCCGCCAGCGGCGCCACTGCTCCTCCAGGTTGCCCAGGGACCAGGCGCGCAGGCTCTCGGTCTGGTCGCACACGTCCAGCTCCACCGGCGCCGGGCCGCGCACGGCCACCCCGCGCTCGGCCAGCACGTGCCAGGTGACCGGGTTGACCTCGGCCCGGGTGGAGGCGCGGAACCGGCCGCCGACCACGGCGGAGACCGGGCCGCAGGCCGCCGGGTCGCGGGTCAGGTCGTCCCAGGTGAGGTGGACGCCGTTGAACTGGGGGCGGTGCATGCGGGCCCGGGTGGCCCCGTGCGCGCGGCGCAGCGCGGCCCGCTCGTCCGGGGTGGGGGCCGCGTCGGTGACGACCACGAAGTCCACGTCGCTGGTGTGCGGCCGAAAGTCCCCGAGCGCGACCGACCCGGTCAGGTAGAGCCCCCGGACCAGGCCGGGGGCCTCGGCGTCCGCGTTCCGCAGGAACTCCTCGGCCAGCGCCTGCACACGCGGGTGGATCATTGCGGGGCACTCCAGTATCTGCTCGGGGCGGAGGAGGGGCGGCGCCGGACCCGGCCGCGCCCGGCGGTGTCGCCGGGTCCGGTCGGCCCCGGGCGCTCGGAGTGGAGCGCGCCGCGTCCCTCCACGTCACGGCACCAAGTCTGAGCGGCGCGCGCGCCGATGGCAAGTGATCACGCCGCATCAGCGTCCTGTCTCCCCACGTCAGGAGGTGTGCGGTTGTGCCGACAAGGTGGTGCGCTCTTCCTTGACGCCCGGTGTTCTGCCGTGCTAGGGGCGTCATCTGCGGGATTGCATCAGCGAAAAGGGGCTGTCGTCGCGCGGCCGTGCACGGTCCGATGCACGTTCATTTCCCGTTTCATCATGCGGATAATCGCGGAAAGGTTTCCGGGAGGTTTGTCCCGCGCGTTCCCATGGGTATTCAGGATTTCCCTGATGATCCCCTTGAACCGTGCGCCGCGCGATACGGGTTCTTCTCTGGAGAGCTTGTCGGATCGGCGTTCCGGAGTAGCCTTCGTGGTTCCGGCGCCCGCGGCGTCTGCGCTTCTGACGTGCTCTGGAGAGAGTGGAGAGGAAGGCGTGAATTCCAATTCGGAGAAAAGCGCGATCCGGGCTATCGTCCCACCGTCGCCCGCCCTCGATCCAGGCCGCCACGCGCCGCCGTGCCGCGCGTTTTCACGCGCGTAACACCTGGTCACCGGAGCGAAACCGCCGGACCCTAGCATTCGGGCGACGGGCCGGCGCCATGGCGATCGAAAAGGAGGCGGTAATGGTCCCCACGATGGTCCTCGTGGCCGACGACTCGAACGACGCCCACCGCGCGCGCTCCCTGCACGAACTCGCCGACGCCGTCGCGGGGCGCGGCGAGGCGCCGGTGGTCCCCGCGTTCGGCGCCCGCAAGGAGGTGCAGCGCGAACTCGACGCCGTCACCGGGCCCAAGGTCGTGGTCCCGGCCTACGTCGCGGGCGGCTGCGTGGACAGCGCCGGGCTGTACGCCTCGCTCGACCTGGGCACGGGGCCGGACGCCGGGGGCGGGGTGTGCGCCACCGCCCCGCTGGGCGCCGTGCCCTCCATCGTCGCCGACCTGGCCGGGCGGCTGGCCGAGCGCGGCTGGGAGCCCGGCGACGGGGTGGTGCTGGCCGCCGACGGCGGCGAGTCCGCCGAGGAGCGCCAGGCCGTCGCCGAGGTCGCGCGGATGCTCAGCCGCCGCCTGGGCGCGCCGGTGCAGGTCGGGTTCGTGACCGCCTGGGCGCCGACCGTGGCCGACGCGGTGGAGCGGCTGCGCTCCGCCGACGCCGGCCGGGTGGCGGTCGCCGCCTGGCGGCTGGTGGCCGACGCCGACTTCGACCGGCTGCGCGCGCTGGACGCGGTGGTCACCCCGCCGCTGTGGCCCTCCGACAACGTGGTCGACACCCTGCTGGCCCAGCACCGGGCCGCCACCGCCCGCTTGGCGGTGTGAGCGGTCCGCACCCCCGGAACGGGCGCCGCGCGCTGGCGCGGCGCCCGTTCCGGTAGGTTGGCCCGCATGATGGCCGTCTCCCTGCTCATCGTGATCGCGATCGTGCTGGTCGCCGTGCTCGTCGTGGTCGGAATCACGGTGGCCGTGGTGGCCGCCTCCCGCAAGTCGTCGGCCCCGCCGCAGCCCGGCCCGCCGCAGCCCTATGGGCCCCCGCCGCCAACGCAGCAGGGGCCCGGACAGGGCCCGCCCCCCGGTCCGTCAGGCCCCGGGCCGCAGGGGCACCCGCCGCAGTAGCTGTGCGTTGAGCGCCACCACGACGGTGGACAGGCTCATCAGCACCGCGCCCACCGCCGGGGGGAGCACGAAGCCGACCGGCGCCAGCACCCCGGCCGCCAGCGGCACCGCCACCACGTTGTATCCGGCCGCCCAGACCAGGTTCTGCACCATCTTCCGGTAGGCGGCCACGGACAGGGTCCGCACCGACAGCACCCCGCGCGGGTCGTCGGAGGCCAGCACCACCCCGGCCGACTCGATCGCCACGTCCGTCCCGGCCCCGATGGCCACGCCCACGTCCGCGCGGGCCAGGGCCGGGGCGTCGTTCACCCCGTCGCCGACCATCGCCACGGTGTGCCCGCGGCCCTGCAGGTCCCGCACCACCGAGTCCTTGTCGTCCGGCCGGACCTCGGCAAAGACCTCGTCCACGCCCAGCCGGGAGGCGACAGCGTCGGCCACGTTGCGCGCGTCCCCGGTCACCATCGCCACCCGGACCCCGCGGGCGTGCAGGTCCCGCACCGCCTCGGCGGACTCCGGCCGCACCTCGTCGGCCAGCGCCAGCGCCCCGGCGATCTCGCCGTCGGCGATCACGTGCAGCACCGTCGCANCCCCGCCCCCCCGGCGCCCCGCCAGTCGCGGGTGGCCTGGGCCAGCGCCGCGGGCTCGGCCAGGCCGCGGTCGGCGAGCATTCCCGGCCCGCCCACCGACACCTCGGTCCCCTCGACGGTGGCGTGCACGCCGCGCCCGGTCTCGGAGCGGAAGCCCTCGGCCCGTGGCACCGTGCCGCGCTCCTCGGCGGCCCGCACGATCGCCTTGGCCAGCGGGTGCTCGGAGTCGGCCTCGGCCGCCCCGGCCAGGGCCAGCACCTCCTCCTCGGTGCGCCCGGGCGCCGCCGCGGTGCCCGAGACCGCCGGACGGCCCTTGGTCAGCGTGCCGGTCTTGTCGAACAGCACCGCGTCCACCCGCCGCATCCGCTCCAGCGCCATCCGGTCCTTGACCAGGATCCCGGCGCGGGCCGACTTGGCCGTGGAGATGGCGATCACCAGCGGGATGGCCAGCCCCAGGGCGTGGGGGCAGGCGATGACCAGCACCGTCACGGTCCGGGTGACCGCGTCGGAGGGGGCGCCCAGCAGCGACCACGCCACCGCGGTGACGATCCCGGCGCCCAGGGCGAACCAGAACAGCAGGGCAGCGGCGCGGTCGGCCAGCGCCTGGGCCCGGGAGCGGGACTCCTGGGCCTCGGAGACCAGCCGCCGGATCCCGGCCAGCGCGGTGTCGTCGCCGACCGCGTCCACCCGCACCCGGACCGCCGAGTCGGTGGCCACCGTTCCGGCGACCACGGAGGCGCCGGGGCCGCGGTGCACGGTGCGGGACTCGCCGGTGATCATCGACTCGTCCATGGCGGCGCCGCCCTCGGCGACGGTGCCGTCGGCGGGGACCCGCCCGCCCGAGCGCACCAGCACGGTGTCCCCGGCGCGCAGCTCAGAGACGGGCGCCTCCTCGACCGCGCCGTCCGGGCCGATCCGCTCGGCGGTGTCCGGCAGCAGCTCGGCCAGGGCCTCCAGGGCGCCCGAGGCCTGCCCCAGCGCCCGCATCTCCAGCCAGTGGCCCAGCAGCATGATGACCACCAGCAGCACCAGCTCCCACCAGAAGTCGAGCTCCGGGCCGACGGCGCCGAGCGAGGAGAGCAGGCTGGAGCCGAAGGCGACGGTGATCGCCATCGCGACCAGGGTCATCATCCCCGGGCGCAGGGACCGCAGCTCGGAGACGGCGCCGCTGAGGAAGGGCCGGCCGCCGTAGACGTAGACGGCGGTGCCCAGGAGCGGGGGGATCCACGCCAGGAGGGGCGGCACGGTGTAGCCGAGCCATTCGGCGACCATGGGGCTGGTGAGGACCACCGGGACCGACAGGGCCAGGCTCAGCCGGAACCGGTCCCGGAAGACCTTGGCGTGGTCCCCGTGCCCGCCGTGGCCTCCATGCCCGCCGTCGCCGCCATGGCCCTCGTGGCCGTGGTCCGCGTGCGCCACGCCGCCGTGGGCGTGTTCCTCGTGGTCGGCCGCCATGTTCCGCCTCCATGGGGTGTCATCGGGCTCGTCCGTACGCCCCCTTTATACCCCTAGGGGGTATTGGTATGTCAAGCAGGCGGGGCCGCGGCCGCCGCGGCCCTCGGGAAAGCGGTGCGGCGCATGGGGGCCGGGGGTATAGACCGCGGGGTGCGGTGGGTAGGACTCCCCGCGACGCCGTCCGGAACGGGGGTGTTCCACGGCCACCGCGGCGTTGACAAGGGGGGCGACATCCGACCCGGACCACGGGGCGTACCGATTCCTAAGGTGGACCCATGAGCTATGGCACAGCGCAGTTGGTCGACGACAGGCAGCGACAGCGCCTGCTGCGCAGATTCGGCGGCGGCGCCGTGGGGTGGCTGGACGAGCTCCCCGAGCGGGTGGACGCGCTCGCACGTGAATGGGGCCTGACCGTCGACGGCCCCGCCCCCCACGGGCGCACCTCGGTCGTGCTGCACTGCACGCGCTCCGACGGCTCGGCCGCCATCCTGAAGGTCTCGCCCGACCCGGGTCTGGGCACCTCCGAGGCGCGCGTGCTGCGCCTGTGGGAGGGCACCGGCCGGGTCCCCCGCGTATGGGGTGTGGACCAGGGCCGCGGCGCCCTGCTGCTGGAGGCCATCGGCGAGGGCCGCACCGTCTCCATGCGCACGAGCGTCCCGCCCATGCGCGAGATCGGCGCCCTCATCGCCGACCTGCACTCCGTGCCCGTCTCGCGGCAGGAGCGAATGGAGCTGAACCCGCTCGTCAACCGCATGCAGTTCCTCTTCGACCAGTGGGACCGGATACGCGCCGAAGGGCCCGCCGCCGACCTGGTCCCCGCCTCGCTGCTGCACCACGGCCACGCCTGGGCCCGCGCCCTGGCGCATGGCGCGAGCGAGGGGGAGCGCGTCCCCCTCCACGGGGACCTGCACCCCGGCAACGTCCTGGACGGCGGGCCCGAGCGCGGCCTGGTCGCCGTCGACCCGCGGGCCTGCCTCGGCGACCCCGCCGCCGACGGCATCGACTGGGTGCTGTGGCGCACCCAGAGCTGCGACGAGGCCCGGACCCGGGCCGCGGAACTGGCCGAGGCCATGGGCGTGCCCGCCGAGCGGCTGATGGAGTGGTGCCGCGCGCTGGCGCCCGTCTACGCCGTCGCCCTCGCCGACCGCGGGCGCGCCGACGGCAAGCAGTTCG
>NZ_ANBH01000159.1:416-3703 GCF_000341185.1 Nocardiopsis chromatogenes YIM 90109 | reverse complement strand
GGCCGGTGGCCACAAGCGGACCGCCCATTTACTTTTCCGGTGCGCGTGGGTTTTCGTTCAAGCCGAGTGAAGCCCGGCGACGCACGGGTGCGGAAACGTCCCATGGCGCCCGTGCACCACCCGCGGACATAAGGAGACCCATGCCGCGCACCCCCAGATGGATCGCCCTGGCCGCCACCGCCGCCACCGCCGGAGCGCTCCTCGCCTCCGTGCAGGCCCCCGCGGCCGCCGCCCCGGCCGAGCGGCCGGTCCCGGCGCCCACCGAGGAGTCCCTGGCCGACGAGCCCTGGGTGATCGCCCACCGCGGTGCCTCCGCCTACCGCCCCGAGCACACGCTGTCCTCCTACCGGCTGGCCTACAAGATGGGTGCCGACGTCGTCGAGCCCGACCTGGTGCCCACCAAGGACGGCCACCTGGTGGCCCGGCACGAGAACGAGCTGAGCGGCACCACCGACGTCGCCGACCGGCCCGAGTTCGCCGACCGCCGCACCACCAAGACCATCGACGGGCGCAGCGTCACCGGCTGGTTCTCCGAGGACTTCACGCTCAAGGAGATCAAGACCCTGCGGGCCGTCGAGCGCGTGCCCGACATCCGCCCCGACAACACCCGCTTCGACGGCGCCTTCACGATCCCCACCTGGGAAGAGGTCGTCGCGCAGTGGGAGCGCAAGACCAAGAACCCCTGGTACCGGGACGTCAAACTCATCCCCGAGCTGAAGCACGGCGCCTACTTCGACTCCATCGGCCTGGACACCGAGGAGGCCCTCGCCGCGTCCCTGGAGGAGCACGGCCTGGACGGCGAGGACGCCCCCGTCATCGTCCAGTCCTTCGAACCGGACAGCGCGCGCGAGGTGGACGAGCGGGTCGACACCCCCGTCGTGCAGCTCATCGGCTCCGGCCAGCAGGAGCTCACCACCCCTGAGGCGCTCGACGGCATCGCCGAGTACGCCGACGCCATCGGCCCCGACATGCGCTGGGTGCTGCCCATCGGCGAGGACGGCCGTGCAGCAGAGCCCACCGGGCTGGTCGCCGACGCCCACGAGCGGGACCTGCTCGTCACCCCCTACACCCTGCGCAGCGAGAACGGGTTCCTGCCCGAGGGGTACCGCACGGGCGACGACCCCACCGCCTACGGCGACTACCGGGGCTACTACACCGCGGTCCTGCGCACCGGCGTGGACGGGGTCTTCACCGACAACCCCGACCACCTGCGCCGGGTCCGCGACGCCTGCCTCCACGCGTGGGCCTGAGCCCGCTCAGCCGCTCTTTCAGCCGCTCTTCTCGAAGCGGTAGCCCATCCCCGCCTCCGTGATCAGGTAGCGGGGGTGGGCGGGGTCCGGCTCCAGCTTGCGCCGCAGCTGCGCCATGTACACGCGCAGGTAGTTGGTCTCGCTCTGGTAGGCCGGGCCCCACACGTCGTGCAGCAGCCGCCGCTGGCTCACCAGCCGCCCGGCGTTGCGCGCCAGGATCTCCAGGATGTGCCACTCGGTGGGGGTGAGCCGCACCTCCCGGCCGTCCCGCTCCACGCGCTTGGCGCCCAGGTCCACGGTGAAGGCGCCGGTGGCCACCACCGGCGCCTCCTCCACGTGCACCGAGCGCCGCTGTGCGGCGCGGATCCGCGCCAGCAGCTCGTCCATCCCGAACGGCTTGGTCACGTAGTCGTCGGCGCCCTGGTCCAGGGAGCGCACCTTCTCGCTGGCCGAGTGGCGCGCCGAGAGCACGATGATCGGCACCTGCGTCCACCCGCGCAGCCCCTCGATCACGTCGCCGCCCTCCATGTCGGGCAGGCCCAGGTCGAGCAGGACCAGGTCCGGGGGGCTCTTCGCGGCCGCCTGCAGGGCCCCGGCCCCGTCGAAGGCGGTGTCCACGTCGTATCCCCGGGCGCGCAGGTTGATCCGCATGGCCCGGATGATCTGGGCGTCGTCGTCGACGACGAGAATCCGCATCAGGCGTCCTCGGCTTCCGGTTCGGGCGCCGCGCCCTCGGGGGCGGCGGAGCGCAGGGTGAAGACCATCGTCAGGCCCCCGCCGGGGGTGTCCTCGGCGGCCAGGTAGCCGTCCATGGCCTCGGCGAACCCGCGGGCCACGGCCAGCCCCAGGCCGATGCCGGTGCCGCGGGGCGCGTCCCCGAGGCGCTGGAAGGCCTCGAAGATGCGCTCCTTGTACTCGTCGGCCACGCCGGCGCCGTGGTCGACGATGCGCAGCTCCACGGCGCCCTCGTGGGCGCTGGCGGCCACCCGCACCGGCGGGCCGCCGGCGGGGGAGTGGCGCACCGCGTTGTGCAGCACGTTGGCCACCGCCCGCTCCAGCAGGCCGGTGTCCACCCGCACCCGCGGCAGCGCGTCGGGCACGTCCACCTCCACCGCGGCCGGGGGCACCCCGATGAGCGCGGCGGGGACCACCTCCTCCAGCCCCACCTCGCGGATCTTGGGGGTGACCGTCTCGGTCTGCAGGCGGCTCATGTCCAGCAGGTTGCCCACCAGCCCGTTGAGCCGGTCGGTGGACTCCTCGATGTTCTCCAGCAGCTCGGCGCGGTCCTGCCCGTCCAGGTGGATCTCGGGTGAGCGCAGGCTGGACACGCTGGCCTTGATCGAGGTGAGCGGGGTGCGCAGGTCGTGCGAGACCGCCGCCAGCAGCGCCGTGCGGATCTTGTTCCCGGCCGCCTGGCGCCGTGCCAGGGCGGCGTCGCGGGCCAGCCGCTGGCGCTCCAGGGCGATGCCGATGTGGCTGGCGAAGGCGCTGAGGATCTGCCGGTCGGAGGCGGGCAGCACCCGTCCGCGCAGCGCCAGGGCCAGCGAGTCGCTGACCGACACCAGGGCGTCGGCCTCGTCCGGGGTGGCGCAGGGCGCCTCGCCGTGGCTCTCCACCAGCGACCAGGTGCCGTCGTCGCGCTGCTCCAGCAGCGCCACCGAGCGCTGCGCGAACGTCTCGCGGATGCGGACCAGCAGCGCGCGCAGCGGGTTCTCCGAGGCCAGCACGCTGCCCGCCAGCAGGGAGATGGTGGAGGCCTCCGAGCGCGCGCGGGCGGCGGCCATGGAGTGGCGCTTGGACAGGTCCACCACGAACGCCACCAGCACGCCGACGAACACGAACACCGCCAGCGCGAGCGTGTTGTCCGGCTCGGCGATGGTGACCCGGTACAGCGGCGGTGTGAACAGCACGTTCAGCAGGAGGCTGCTCCAGACCGCGGACACGATCGACGGCCACAGGCCGCCCACCATCGCCACCCCCACCGTCCCGGTGAGGAAGAGCAGCAGGTCGGTGGTGAGCCCCAGCCCGTCGAGCGGC
>NZ_ANBH01000159.1:0-410 GCF_000341185.1 Nocardiopsis chromatogenes YIM 90109 | reverse complement strand
GAGCGGCGGCAGGTACAGCCCCCCCGACAGCAGCGGCGGCAGCAGCACCGCCATCGTCCAGCCCCAGGCGGCGCGGGCCCGGCTGATCGTCCCGCGCAGCGGCGGCAGCAGCCCCCGGCCGCTGCCGACCTCCTCGTGCGTGACGATGTGCACGTCGATGTCGCCGGACTCGCGGGCCACGGTGGCGCCCACGCCCGGCCCGAACGCGTGCTGCCAGGCGCGGCGGCGCGAGGAGCCCAGCACGATCTGGGTGGCGTTCACCCCGCGGGCGAACTCCAGCAGCGCCGTGGGCACGTCGTCGCCGATCACCTGGTGGTAGGTGCCGCCCAGCTCGGCAAGCAGCCGCTTCTGCCGCACCAGCGCCTCGGTGGCCACCCGGGCCAGCCCGTCCCCGGCGGCCACGTGCACCG
>NZ_ANBH01000158.1 GCF_000341185.1 Nocardiopsis chromatogenes YIM 90109 | reverse complement strand
TCGGCCGCCCCAGCGCCTCGGTGGCCACCCGGGCCAGCCCGTCCCCGGCGGCCACGTGCACCGCCATCAGGTGGCTGGGCTGGGGCTGGCCGCCGCGCAGCCGCGCCGAGATGCGCGCTGCCCGCCGGATCAGGGTCTCGCCCTCGGGGCCGCCGGTCAGGGCGACCACGATCCGCTCGCGCGCCTCCCAGGTGTGCCGGATCTTGTGCTCGCCGCGGTACCGGGCCAGCCCCTCGTCGACCCGGTCGGCCACCCACAGCAGCGCCAGCTCGCGCAGGGCGGTCAGGTTGCCCTCGCGGAAGTAGTTGGACAGCGCGGCGTCGACCTTCTCGGCCGGGTAGATGTTCCCGTGCGACATGCGGCGCCGCAGCGCGAACGGGGACATGTCGCACAGCTCGATCTGGTCGGCGCGGCGCACGATCTCGTCCGGGATCGTCTCGCGCTGCCGGGTGCCGGTGATCTGCTTGATGACGTCGTTGAGCGACTCCAGGTTCTGGATGTTCACCGTGGAGATGACGTCGACCCCGGCGTTGAGCAGCTCCTCCACGTCCTGCCAGCGCTTGGCGTTGCGGCTGCCGGGGACGTTGGTGTGCGCCAGCTCGTCGACCAGGGCCACCTTCGGGGCGCGGCGCAGCGCGGCGTCCACGTCGAACTCCTCGAAGGCGGCACCGCGGTGCTCGACGCGCTTGCGGGGCAGGGCCTCCAGGCCCTCGGTGAGCTCGGCGGTGCGGTCGCGGCCGTGCGTCTCGACGAAGCCGATGACCACGTCCGTGCCGCGGGCGGCGCGACGCCGGGTCTCGCTCAGTGCGGCATAGGTCTTGCCCACCCCGGGCGCCGCCCCGAGGTAGATCCGCAGCCGTCCTCGTGTCACACCATCCATTGTGGGTGATTTCGCCTGCCCTTCCACTGTCGGCCGGTCCGGCGGGCCGTGCGCCTCCGGGACCGGAACCGGCCGGTTCGCCGTTGAAGGGGGTGTCCAGGGACGAATCGCCGCATCTTAACGGGGCTCCGGTGCCCGTCCGGGAGGCCGTGGCGGGCGGTTGGCGCCGTCATGGGCGGGGCCCACCGGTTGTACGGTGATTCGCGGCCCGAAGGTTCGGGCGTTCCCCCGTGTCCCCCGAGGAGTCCCCACGATGTCCGTCGATCCCCCCAACCCCCCGTACGGCCCCCAGGGGCCCGCTCCGCAGGGGCCCGGTCCGCAGGGCGGCCCGCAGTTCCCCGGAGCGCCCGGCGGCCCGGCCTTCCCCGGCGCGCCGGGCGGCCCCACGCCCCCGCCGCCCGGGGGGATGCCTCCCGGCGGCATGCCTCCCGGCGGTCCGCCTCCGGGAGGGATGCCCCCGGGGGGAATGCCTCCGGGCGGGATGCCGCCGCAGGGGGCGCCGCAGGGCGGCAAGCCCAACCGGGGCATGCTCTTCGCCCTCGTGGGCGGAGGCGCCGCGCTGGTCCTGGTCGTCGCCGTCGTCGCCGTGGTCCTCGCCACCCGGACCGGCCCCGCCTACGCGGCCCTGCCCGGCTGCGGCGACATCCTGCCGGAGGACGCCCTGGCCGGCATCGGCGACCTCGAAGGGGCCGAGGTGGAGGATTCGACCGGGCCCTCGAGCGAGGACGAGGACATCGACGAGGGGATGGCCTGCACGGACGGCAGCAGTGAGGACCTTCCGCGGTTCGCCGTCCACGTCTTGTTGTACGACCCCGCCACCCGCGAGCGCGACTACCGGGCGCTGGAGCGCGAGTTCGACCGGGCGGTCGAGGACTACGACGACATCCTCGCGGGCGACATGGACCCCGACGACGAGGAGTACCTCTCCGAGCCGTTGGAGGAGCTGTCGGTGTCGGTCGGCGACGACCGGCGCGGCTACCTCATGTCGGACGACTTCATGGACGAGGACCTGGAGTACGGCATCGTGTTCTTCCGGATGTCCAACCTGTTCGTGAGCGTCACCTACTACGGCGAGGACGAGCCGGTCGAGGAGAAGGGCGACGCGGTCGTCGACCTGGCCCAGGAGGTCGCCTCCGGCCTCAAGAGCGAGGCCGAGCGCGCCTGAGCGGCCGCGCCCGCCGGGCCGGGCCCCGGCAGGCGGCCGAGGAGCGCCGTCGCGTCGTCGTGGCGCTTGCCCCGCGGCGGCGCGGCGCGCGCCTCCTCGCCGCGCACCCAGGAGATGAGCGCCTCGGGCCCCTCGTCCTCCAGGCACTTCCACACTTGGTCCCAGCCGTGGCCGAACCGCTCGGCCAGCCGCGTGCAGCCGTCCGTGAGCAGGGCGAACCGGTGGTCCGGGGAGCCGTCCGGCGCCGCCGGGAACGGGCGCACCCCGGTCAGCGCCTCGCGGGCGGCCTCCGGCCGGGACCCGGCCACCCAGAACCCGCCCGGAGCGTTGCGCATGGCGCGCACCAGGGCCGGGGCGTAGGGGCGCCCGCCGGGCAGGCGGTCGAGCCGGTCGTCGGTGATCACCTCCGGCGGGCCGCCGGGCACCGGCAGCAGCACCGCCGAGTCGGCCAGCACCAGGTACTCCAGGCCGCCGGGGGCCGCGCGCACCGCCGCGACCGTCGTCGCCGGGGCGTCGGGGTGGTCGGGGTCGCAGCCAGGGCCGTGCGCGGCCCGCGTGCGGACGGTCGCCTCCTCCAGCGCCGAGACGAGCGGGGGCCGCGGGGCGCCTCCGTCCCGCGAGCCGTCCAGCAGCGCCGCGAACTCGGCGGCCAGCCGCCGCACCGTCCAGCGCACGCCGTGGCGGCACGCCTCCTCGGCGCCCGGCGGCGCGGTCGCCCCGTCCAGCACGAACGCCCAGCCGCCGCCGGAGGCGGCCACGTCCTCGTTGAACGCGCCCTCTCCGGGCCGCGACGCCCACGCGATGTCCACGGCGGCACTCTACGTGCGCCGAGGGGGCGCGGGGATGAGCTTCCCGGGGTTGAGCACGCCCTCGGGGTCCAGCCGCTCCTTGACGGCGCGCAGCACCTCGACGCCCAAGGGGCCGATCTCCTCGGCCATCCACGGCAGGTGGTCGGTGCCCACGGCGTGGTGGTGGCTGATGGTGCCGCCGCCGTCGGCGATCGCGTCCCCCGCCGCGCGCTTGGCGCGCTCCCACCGTGACAGCGGGTCGTCCCCGGCGGCGGTGACCACGGTGAAGTACAGGGAGGCGCCCTCGGGGTAGGTGTGCGAGATGTGGCACAGCACCACGGTGTCGCCCTCGGGCCCCTTGAGGGCCTGGGAGACCGCCCCCGACACCGCCCGGTAGAGCGGCAGCAGGTCAGCCCACGTGGCGGCGGTCTCCAGGGTCTCGGCGAGCACCCCCGCCGACAGCAGGGTGTCCCGCAGGTAGGGGGCGTGGAAGCGGGAGCCGCGCCAGTCGGCGACCGGCTCCGACCCCAGCGGCGTGCCGCCCGCCCCGGACAGCACGCGTGCGCACGCCGCCCGCCTGGCCTCCACGTCGTCCTCCTCGCCGTCGAAGCCCACCACCGCGAGGCAGCCCGGGGCGGCCTCCTTGCCGGACAGCGCGGCGTTCACGAACGTCTCGGTCTCGTCCGACAGGCGGGCCGTGGTCGGGCGCAGCGGCGACCGGGCCAGGGCGCGCAGCGCGGCGGCGCCCTCGGTGAAGGAGGGGAACGCCCACGCCTCGTCCAGGTGCGCGGAGGGGAGCGGCCGCACGCGCACCGTCACCTCGGTGACCACCCCGAAGGCGCCCTCCGAGCCGAGGAGGAGCTGGCGCAGGTCCGGACCGGCGGCGGAGGCGGGCGCGCGCCCGGCCTCCAGGGTGCCGCGCGGGGTGGCGGCCTTGAGCGCGAGCACCATGGCGTCGAATCGGCCGTAGCCCGAGGATGCCTGGCCGCTGGAGCGGGTCGCCGCGTAGCCGCCGATGGTGGCGTACTCATAGCTCTGCGGCAGGTGGCCCAGGGTGTACCCGTGCGCGGCCAGCAGTTCCTCCGCCTCGGGGGTGCGCAGCCCGGCCTGCAGGACGGCGGTGCCCGACTCGGTGTCCAGGCGCACCAGCCGGTCCATCTCGCGCAGGTCCAGCGCGACGACGGCGGCGAACGGCCCGCGCAGCGGGTCGACCCCGCCGACCACGCTGGTGCCGCCGCCGAACGGCACGACCGCGACCCGGTGCCGGGAGCAGGCGGCGAGCACCGCCTCCACCTCCTCGTGTGCGGCGGGCAGCACGACGGCGTCGGGGGCGCGCACGTCCCGCCCGGCGCGCATGCGCAGCAGGTCGGGGGTGGACTTCCCGGCGCCGTGCCGCAGGCGCGCGGCGCGGTCGTCCCGCACCCGTCCGGTGTCGCCGCCGACGGCGGCCACCAGGTCGGCGCGGGCGCGGCCGGGCAGGGCCGGTTCGGGCAGGCGCACCGCCTCCTCGGGCACCGGCGGCAGGTCGCGCAGCTCGGCGCCGAGGGTCTGGGCGATCAGAGCGCGCACGTTCGGGTCGAGGGGCGCGGCTCGGTCCGGGTCGCCCCAGGCGTACCAGGACATCGCGCCGGTGCGGGCGGCGGGACGCTGCTGCATGCTCATGGCGTACAGTTTTACACATGACGTCAAGACGTAACGTTGAGGACGCGGTTCTGGACGCCGCCCGCGCCTGCGTCGAGGCCTTCGGCATCCGCCGCACCACCCTGACCGATGTGGCCCGCAGGGCGGGGGTGAGCCGTCCGACCGTCTACCGCCGCTGGCCGGACGTCACCGCCCTCGTGGCCGACCTGCTCACCCGCGAGCTGCTGGCGCTGCTCGACCGGGCCGACGACTCCAGGGGCGCCGGGGCCGGGGACGGCGCGCGCACCGCCCGCGAGCGGCTGACCGCCCAGGCCGAAGGGCTGATGCGGGAGGCGCTGCGCCACCCCCTGTTCACCCGGATCATCGACCACGAGCCCGAGACCATGGCCGTCTACGCCTTCCAGCGCCTGGGCACCAGCCAGTTCGCCGCGCTGGACCTGCTCCGCTCCGGCATCGAGGACGGGCAGGCCGACGGGTCCATCCGGCAGGGCGACACCGAAGGGATGGCGCGCGTCGTGCTGCTGTCGGTGCAGTCGCTGATGACCTCGCGGCGCCTCACCGAGGACGTGCTCGACGAGGACGCGCTCGTCGCCGAGGCGCGCAGGCTCCTCGACGGCTACCTGGCGCCGGAGGAGGGGCGATGAGCGGCGCCGGGACGGGCGGACGGCCCGTGGACCCGGCGACGGTCCTCGACGCGGCGCACCGTGAGGCCGGCCTCGACGCCTTGGCGGACGGGGCCGCCGTGGACGTGCTCGTGGTCGGCGCAGGGGTCACGGGCGCGGGCACCGCGCTCGACGCGGCCGCGCGCGGGCTGAAGGTCGCCCTCGTGGAGCGCGGGGACCTGGCCCACGGCACCAGCCGGTGGAGCTCCAAGCTCGTCCACGGCGGGCTGCGCTACCTCGCCAAGGGGCAGGTCGGCGTGGCCATGGAGAGCGCGCGGGAGCGCGGCATCCTGCTGGAGACCACCGCGCCGCACCTGGTGCGGACGCTGCCCATGGTGCTGCCGCTGCACGAGGCCGTGGGCACCGCGCACGCCGCCGCCACCCGTGCGGGCATGGCCGTCGGCGACCTGCTGCGCGTCGCGGCGGGGACCGGCCGCCGGGCGCTGCCGCGCTCGCGCAGGCTGACGGCCGAGCAGACCGTGCGGCTGCTGCCGGGGGTGCGCGCCGAAGGGCTGCGCGGGGGAGTGCTCTCCTTCGACGGCCAGCTGACCGACGACGCGCGGCTCGTCGCGGCCCTGGCGCGGACCGCCGCCGGGTTCGGGGCACGGGTGGCCACGCGGTGCGCGGCCGAGCGCCTGGGCGGCGACGGCGCCGTGCTGCGGGACCTGCGGTCGGGGCGGAGGATCGAGGTGCGGGCGCGCGCGGTCGTCAACGCCACGGGCGTCTACGCGGGGGAGCTGGTCCCGGACGTGCGGCTGCGCCCGAGCAGGGGCACGCACATCGTCCTGCGGGCGGAGGCGGTGGGGCGGCCGAAGGCGGCGCTGATGGTGCCGGTGCCGGGGACCGCCAACCGGTTCGTGTTCGCGCTGCCCCAAGCGGACGGGCGGGTGTTCGCCGGTCTGACCGACGAGCCCGTCGACGGCCCGCTGCCCGAGGTCCCGGAGGTGCCGGAGGGGGACGTCGCCTTCCTGCTGGAGGTGCTGAACCGGGCGCTGGGGACGGCGCTGGAGCGGTCGGACGTGGCGGGGGCCTATGCGGGGCTGCGCCCGCTCCTGGAGAGCCGAGGCGGCTCCAGCGCCGACCTGTCCCGTCGGCACGCGGTGCTGCGGTCGGACGAGGGCGTGCTGACGGTGGTCGGGGGGAAGCTGACGACCTACCGGAGGATGGCCGAGGAGGCCGTGGACGCCGCCGTGGAGTCGGCCGGGCTGCGGGCGGGGGCGTGCAGGACGCGCGCGCTGCCTGTGGTCGGGGCGGCGCCGTGGGGGGAGCTGGACGCGGTCGACGCCCCGAGGAGGCTGATCGCCCGGTACGGCACCGAGGCTCCGGCGGTCGCGGCGATGGCGCAGGGCGATCCTGAGCTGCTGCGCCCGGTGGCGGCGGGGGTCACCCCGGCGGAGATGCGCTTCGCGGCGGCGGTCGAGGGGGCGTTGGACGCGGAGGACATCCTGGACCGGCGGACGAGGCTGGGGTTGGTGGCGGAGGACCGAGAGGCGGGCCTCCCGGCGGCGGAGGAGGCGATCGCGTGGGCGAGGAGCGGGGTTTCCGATCGGCGGTCGTAGCCGCAATGCGGAAGGCGGATGCGTAAAGTGGCACGAGCGGGAGTCCCGCCACCCTGGAGCCCCAGGTCAGCA
>NZ_ANBH01000157.1 GCF_000341185.1 Nocardiopsis chromatogenes YIM 90109 | reverse complement strand
GCTCCCCGCACGCGCGGGGATGGACCCCCGCCCCTGACCGCCCCGCGCGGTCGGCGACGGGTGCTCCCCGCACGCGCGGGGATGGACCCCGCCTCCGGTCCTCACGGTGATGGCCTCGGCGGTGCTCCCCGCACGCGCGGGGATGGACCCGGGTCGTCCAGAACCCCGGCGGGCCATTGGGCGTGCTCCCCGCACGCGCGGGGATGGACCCACGTACCGCCTCGTCGTCGCCTGCTGCTGGGCGTGCTCCCCGCACGCGCGGGGATGGACCCCACACCGCCCTGCGCCCGGCACTGCGGCGCCTGTGCTCCCCGCACGCGCGGGGATGGACCCCGCCGCCGCCTTCGTCGCCTTCAGAGCGACCGGTGCTCCCCGCACGCGCGGGGATGGACCCCGGCCCCGCACCGATCTCCTCGTCCCCTACAGGTGCTCCCCGCACGCGCGGGGATGGACCCCGGGCCCACCAGTCAGGACCGGGAGTGCTCACGTGCTCCCCGCACGCGGGCCCCTTGGGCCGCCCCCTCCCGGGTGGCCGAAGGCCGCCCGGCGCCCCGTCCAGAACGCGTTCGTGGGAAGGCTCCCATCGTTCCCGGCCGCCCCACGCGCTCGCATCTTTCCCGGTTGACCGGCATTCCTGTCCGGAACAGGACATCGCTAGGGCTTTCGTCCTATTGACTCCTTCTCCCCGCCTCCGTAGGACGGGTGAGGACCGGAGGGAACGCGGGAGGGGAGCCGATCATGCAGCCGGTGGTGGACACCGTCACCGGGCGGGTGCGGGGCGCCCTTGACGGTGGGGTCGCGGTCTTCCGCGGAATCCCCTACGCCGCGCCCCCGGTCGGCGACCTGCGGTTCCGGCCGCCGCGGCACCCTGCCCCGTGGGACGACGTCCGGGACGCCACCGCCTCCGGGCCCACCCCGCCCGCGCCGCCGCCGTCCGCCGACCCGGCCCTGCGCCCCCTCGTGCCCGACCGGCGGGTGCCCGGCGACGGCTACCTCAACCTCGACGTGTGGACCCCCGACCCCGGCGCCGGAGGGCTGCCCGTCATGGTGTGGATCCCCGGCGACGGGTTCCACCGCGGCTCCGGTGCGGGCGCCGGTCCGGGCTTCGGGCCCTCCGCCGTCACCGACGGCGCCGCCCTGGCCCGGGAGGGCGTCGTCGCCGTCGCGTTCCACCACCGGGTGGGCGCCGAAGGCTTCGCGCTGATCGACGGCGGCACCCCCAACGTCGGCCTCCTGGACCAGATCCACGCCCTGGAGTGGGTGCGCGACAACATCGAGCGGTTCGGCGGCGACCCCCGCAAGGTCACCGTCTTCGGCCACTCCTCCGGCGCCATGTCCGCGGTCACCCTGATGGCCGTGCCCCGCGCCCGCGGCCTGTTCCGGCGCGTCATCGCCCAGTCCGGCGCCGGCCACCACGCCAACCGGAGCGGGGACGCCCGGCGCGTCGCCGCCCAGCTGGCCCGCCGCGCGGGCGTGCGCTCGGCCTCCGTCGCCGCCCTGTCCCGCCTGCCCGCCGGGCGGCTGCTGGACGCCCAGGCCTCCATCGCCGACGAGTTCACCGGCGGCCCCGACCCGGCGGTGTGGGGCGAGCGGCTGTCCCACCCGGCGGCCCTGCCGTTCGCGCCGGTCGTCGACGGCGAACTGGTCACCCGCCGCCCGGTCGACGGCCTGCGGGCGGGCGACGGCGCCGAGGTGGACCTGCTCATCGGCACCACGGCCGAGGAGTTCCGGCGCTACGCGGTCCCCGCGGGCCTGCACCGGTCCGGTGCCGAGAAGGACCTGCTCGAAACGGTGGCGCGCCTGGGCCTGGAGGCCAAGGCGGCGGCCGTCTACGCCGCCGAGCACCCGGGCGGCCCGGGGGAGGCGCACGCGGCGCTGCTCGGCGACGCGTTCTTCCGCATCCCCGCCTACCGGGTGCTGGAGGCCCGCTCACGGGTGGGGGTGCGCGCCTACGGCTACGAGTTCGCCTGGCGCTCGCCCGGGTTCGGCGGGGAGCTGGGCGCCTGCCACGGCGTCGAGCTGCCGTTCCTGTTCGGCACCCTGCCCCGCGCCGAGGGGCTGGTGGGCGCCTCGCCTCCGGAGCACCTGTCCCGCGAGATCCGCTCCGCCTGGGTGCGGTTCGCCCGTACCGGCGACCCGGGGTGGGCGCCGTGGAACCCGGTGAGCCGCCCGGTGTGGCGGTTCGCCGCCCCTGCTTCGTCCCTGGTGGAGGACCCCGGGGCGGAGACCCGCCGACTCTGGGACGCGGTTCCGGCGACGCGCTAGCCGTGATGTTCCGGGACGTTGGTAACGCCCGACACGCCTGGAACGGCGGTTGAAGGAAGAGAGGGGCTTCCGGTTCCGGTGGACCCGCCCCTGGCGGCCGCAGACCAACGGCAGGGGCGAGCGCTTCCACCAGATCCTGCTCCGGGCGTGGGCCTACGCCCGCCCCTGGGCATCAGAGGCCCAGCGCCGGGCCGCCCACCCGGTCTTCCTGGACTGGTACGACTACCATCGGCCCCACACCGGGATTGGCGGCCGAACACCCGCAGAGCGTGTTCCCGGCCTCCTCGAACACACCTAGGGGGCCGAGACCGCCCCGGCCCGCTCGCGCGCGTCCTCGATGGCGGCGATGGCGGCGCTCCGGTCCTGCCAGCCGCGGACCTCCGAGCTCTTGCCCGGCTCCAGCAGCTTGTAGATCTCGAAGAAGTGGGTGACCTCCCGGCGCTGGAACTCGGGCAGGTCCTTCAGGTCGCGGATGTGCTCCAGGCGGGGGTCGTCCGCCGGCATGCACAGCACCTTGGCGTCCGGCCCCTTCTCGTCGCGCATCCAGAACACCGCCACCGGCCGCACCCGCACCAGGCACCCGGGGAACGACGGCTGCTCCAGCGGCACCATGGCGTCCAGCGGGTCGCCGTCCTCGGCGAGTGTCCCGGGGAAGTAGCCGTAGTCGGCCGGGTACTGGGTCGAGGTGAACAGGGTGCGGTCCAGGCGGATCCGGCCCGAGCGGTGGTCCATCTCGTACTTGTTCCGCGACCCCTGCGGGATCTCCACGACCATGTCCAGGTGCATGCGTGCTCCTTCCGACCCACGGGCGGCGCCCGGCGTCCGGGCTCCTACCCGCTTCCCTGCCGCCCGACCCTCCCCGGTGTCCCTCCGGTCCCACGGGCCCACTGACCGGGGGCTGCATACTGTCCACGATGTGAACTGGCTAACATTGCCCTGCTTTGACGGTCCACGATCGAGGAGGCAGGTGTGACCGGTACATCCGAGGGCGCCGGGCGCCCGGGCGCGCCCCGCGAACCGATTCGCCGACCGTGGGTGTGGGTCGTGACCGCCGTGCTCCTCGTCGGCGGGGTGCCCTGGTACTGGCCGCCGGGCACCGTCCACCCCCTGGTCCTCGGCCTTCCACTGTGGGCCCTGGTCAGCATGGCCTTCACCGTCGCCCTCGCCGCCCACCTGAGCTACGTGTGCCGCACCCAGTGGGCCATGGCCGATGAGAGCGGGGCCGACGAGGGCGGGGACGGGGCGGACCGGGGCGGCCGGGCGCACGGAACGGAGGACGGCGCGTGAACGAGCTGACCTTCGGCGGCGCCCCCGGGATCGCCGTCCTCACCGCCTACGCCGTCATCATGCTGGGCATCGGCTTCTGGGTGAGCCGCCGCCGCCCCGGAGTGCGCGACGGCCTGAAGAGCTACTACCTGGCCGGCGGCCACCTGGGCGCCGTCGTCCTGTTCTTCACCCTCTACGCCAGCCAGTACAGCGGCAACAACGTGGTCGGCTACGCCCCGGCGGCCTACCGGTCCGGCTTCACCTGGTGGCAGTCGGTCACCTTCATGACCGCCATCATCGGCGGCTACCTCCTCTTCGCGCCCCGGCTGTACACCGTCGCCAAGCGCGAGGGGTTCGTGACCCCGACCGACTGGATGCGGTACCGCTTCGGCGGCGCCCGCAGCTCCCTGCTGGCCGCCCTGCTGATGCTCTGGGCGCTGGCCAACTACCTCTTGGAGCAGCTGGTCGCGATGGGCCACGGCATCGCCGGGCTCACCGGCGGCACCGTCCCCTACCAGGCGGCGGTCATCGGCTTCGTCGTGGTCATGCTCGCCTACTCCTGGATGGGCGGCATGCGGGCGGTCGCCTTCACCGACGTCATGCAGGGCATCGCGCTGCTGGTCGGTGTCACCGTGCTGCTCGCCGGAGGGCTGTGGCTGGCCGGGGGCTCCCTCGGCGGGGTGGTCGACCACATCATCGCCGACGAACCCGACAAGGCCGCTGTGCCGCCGGTGCGCGACTCGGTGAACTGGCTGTCCCTGGTCGTCATGGTCGGCATCGGCGCGGCCCTGTACCCGCACGCGGTGCAGCGCATCTACGCCGCCGACAGTGAGCGCACCCTCAAGCGGTCCCTGTCCCGGATGGCCTGGATGCCCCTGGTCACCACCGGTGTGGTGTTCGCCGTGGGGCTCATCGGCATCCGGCTCTTCCCCGGCCTGGACGACGCCGGGTCCGAACAGCTCGTCGGCCTGATCGCCAACGAGGTCGCCGGGATCAACGTGTTCTTCTCCGTCATGATGATCCTGCTGTTCGGCGGGGTCGTCGCGGCGATCGTGTCCACCGCCGACTCGGTGCTGCTGTCGCTGTCCTCGATCATCTCCAAGGACGTCTACGCCCGGCACATCGCCCCCGGAGCCGATGAGAGGAAGGCGGTGGCGGTCGGCAAGGCCGTCGGCGTGGCCGCCGTGGCGGTGCTGCTGGTGCTGGCGTGGAACCCGCCCACCCTGCTGGTGAACATCTTCGTTCTGAAGTTCGAGCTGCTCATCCAGGTGGCGCCCGCGTTCATCCTGGGCCTGTACTGGAAGCGGCTGGCCGAGGGGCCGGTGTTCTGGGGCATGGCGGCCGGGGCCGCGCTCGCGGGCGGACTGGTCCTGGCCGGGGTGGAGGACGTGTACGGCGTCCACGGCGGGCTGGTCGGGCTGGCCCTGAACACTCTGGTGTGCGTCGTCGGCTCCCTCATGAGGAGGCCCGGGGCCGCGCCTGCGCCCGTGCCCGCCCCCGCCGCCGAGGTCAGGGACGCGGAACGTTCCGCAGGTTAGACCGCGCCAGGTCGAGCATCCTCCCGACGCCCCCTTCCAGCACGGTGCGCCCGGCGGACAGCGCGAACCCCTTCACCTGCTCGGCCTTGATGTGCGCGGGGATGGACAGGGCGTTGGGGTCGGTGACGAGCTCCACCAGCGCCGGGCCCTCCGCCGCGAACGCCTCCCGGAGGGCCCCGTCGACACCGGCGGGGTCCTCCACCCGCCAGGCGGGCATCCCCGAGGCGCGGGCGATCGCCGAGAAGTCGGCCTGCGGGTGGTCGGTGCCGAAGGCGGGCAGCCCGTCCACCATCATCTCCAGCTTCACCATCCCCAGGGACGCGTTGTTGAAGACGACGGTCTTCACCGGCAGGCGGTACTGCACCACCGTCAGCAGCTCGCCCATCAGCATGCTCAGCCCGCCGTCGCCCGACAGCGCCACGACCTGGCGGCCGCCTCCCGCGAACGCCGCCCCGATGGCGTGCGGCAGCGCGTTGGCCATGCTGCCGTGCGAGAACGACCCGATGATGCGCCGCCTGCCGTTGGGGGAGAGGTAGCGGGCGGCCCACACGTTGTTCATGCCGGTGTCGACGGTGAACACCGCGTCGTCGTCGGCCGCCTCGTCCAGGACGCGCGCGGCGTACTCGGGGTGGATGGGGCGCATCCGCTCGATGTCGTGCGTGTAGGCCTCCACCACCTTCGACAGCGCGCGCTCGTGCCGCTTGAGCATCGACACCAGGAACCGCTCGGGGTGGTCGCGGGTGAGCAGCGGCAGCACCGCCTCCAGGGTCGCGCCGACGTCCCCGTGGACCGCCTGCACCAGGGGCGTGCGGCGGCCCAGGCGGCGGGCGTCGCGGTCCACCTGGACGGTGTTCCGCCCCGGGAGGAACTCGTCGTAGGGGAAGTCGCACCCCAGCATCAGCACGAGGTCGGCCTCGTGCAGCGCCTCGTGGCACGCGCCGTAGCCCAGCAGGCCGATCATGCCCACGTCGAACGGGTTGCCGTACTGGATCCACTCCTTGCCGCGCAGGGTGTGCCCGACCGGGGCGTTGAGCCGGTCGGCCAGCGACAGCACCGCGTCGCGGGCGTCCCGCACCCCGGCGCCGCAGAAGAGCGCCACGGACTCGGCCGCGTCCAGCCTCTGCGCCAGCTCGCGCACCGCCTCAGGGGCGGGGCGCACGGTGGCCGGGGCCAGGCACGGGGCCGCCGACCCGGCGGGCGCGGACGCCTCCTCGTCGGCCACGTCGCCCGGCAGCACCAGCACGGCGGTGCCGGGGCCGCCCATCGCCTGCTGCACCGCGATCCGTGCCAGCCGCGGCATCTGGCCCGAGTGGGCGATCTGCACGGTGTAGTCGGCCGCCTCGCCCAGCAGCCGGTCGGGGCGGGTCTCCTGGAAGTAGTCGGTGCCGATCTGCCGCGACGGGATCTGCGAGGCCAGCGCCAGCACCGGGGCCCCGCTGCGCCGCGCGTCGTACAGGCCCTGGACGAGGTGGGTGTTGCCGGGGCCGCAGGAGCCCGCGCACACCGCCAGGCGGCCGGTGGTCTGGGCCTCGGCGGCCGCGGCGAACGCACCGGCCTCCTCGTTGCGGACGTACACCCACTCCAGGCGGCCGCTGCGGCGCACGGCGTCCACCACCGGGTTGAGGCTGTCGCCGACCACCCCGTAGATCCGCTCGGCGCCCGCTTCGAGCAGGACCTGCACCAACTGGTCGGCGATGCGCTCGGTAGCCATGTCCCGGACGCTAGGCGCATGGGCCCGGGGCGCGGCGGCGGCACACGGGCCCGGGGCGATCTTTTACCCGGCGCGCGCCCGCCCGGCTCCCCTCACCTCCCTGCGGCATATCCCTGGGCGCCGCGCGGGTTGGCGGCGGCGCGCAGCACCCCGCTCGCCGGGTCGCGGACCACGGCGGACAGCCGCCCCAGGGTCCACGGGCCCGAGACGGTGACCCGGTGGCCGCGGCGGCGCAGCTCGGCGAGGGCCTCGGCGCCCAGGCGGTCCTCGGCCACCAGCTCGCCGGGGACGATCTCGCGCGGGTAGAAGGAGCTGGGCAGCGCGTTGGTGTGGAACATGGGGGCGTCGATCGCCGCCTGCAGGTCGCCCTCCAGGGGGCGGGCGCCGCCGTGCACCAGGCGCAGGAAGAGCGTCAGCGACCACTGGTCCTGCTGGTCGCCGCCGGGGGTGCCGAGCGCCGCCACCGGCTCCCCGCCGCGGGTGACCAGGGTCGGCGACAGGGTCGTGCGGGGGCGCTTGCGCGGGGCGAGGGCGCTGGGCGAGCGCGGGTCGAGCCAGAACATCTGGCCGCGGGTGCCCAGCGGGAACCCCAGCCCGGGGATGACGGGGGAGCTGGCCAGCCAGCCCCCGGAGGGCGTCGCGGCGACCATGTTGCCCTCGGCGTCGACCACGTCCAGGTGGCAGGTGTCGCCGCGCTGGGCGCCGGAGCGCTCCACGGTCGGCTCGCCCCCGGCCCGGTCGGCGGCGCTCGTACCGGCGTCGGACTCCAGGTCGGGCAGGTAGGGGGCGTGGCCGCCGGGGGAGCCGGGGCGCAGCTCCATGGAGGCCTGCGCACCGACCAGTGCGGCGCGTTCGGCGGCGTAGGCGTGCGAGAGGAGGGCGTCCAGGGGGACGTCGGCGAAGCGCGGATCGCCGTAGTGGGCCTCGCGGTCGGCGAAGCCGAGCTTGGCGGCCTCGGTGACCAGGTGGGCGAAGTCGGCCGAGAGCGGGTCGGCGTCCCCGGTGCCCAGGGCCTCGGCCAGGCGGAGCTGCTGCAGGAAGACCGGGCCCTGGCCCCAGGGGCCGGTCTTGTGCACGGTCAGGCCCGCGTAGTCGGCGCTGCAGGTCTCCTCATAGGTGGCGCTCCAGCAGGCCAGGTCGTCCCCGGAGAGCAGGGCCCGGTGCGGCTCCCCGGTGCCGCTGGGCACGGGGTCTGAGAGGAGGTCCAGGATCGCCTCGGCGACGAACCCCTCCCGCCAGATGCGGCGGGCGGCGTCGTAGACCCCCTCGCGGCCGCGGGCGGACGCCTCGGCCTCGCGCAGGAGCCGCTCGAAGGTGTCGGCGAGGGCGGGGTTGCGGTGGAACCCGCGGGGGTCGGGGACCGCGCCGCCGCGGTCCAGCCACAGCTCGGCGGAGGTGGGCCAGTGCTCCAGGAAGACGGGGCGGACGGCGGCGATCTTCTCGGTGATCTGCGGCATCAGGGGGAAGCCGGAGCGGGCGTAGCCGATGGCGGGCGAGAGCAGGTCGCGCAGCGGCAGGGTGCCGTGGTCGCGGGCGAGCAGCGCCCAGGCGTCGAAGGCCCCGGGGACGCAGGCGGGCAGCACGCCGCTGCCGGGGACGCGCCCCATCCCGTCGAACGCCTCGGGCACGGCCGCGGCGGGCGAGGGGCCCTGCCCGCAGAGCACGGCGGGGCGCTCCCCGGCGGCCTGGAAGATGATCGGCACCTCACCGCCGGGGCCGTTGAGGTGGGGTTCGACGACCTGGAGGGTGAACCCGGCGGCGACCGCGGCGTCGAAGGCGTTGCCGCCGCGTTCGAGCACGGACATGCCGACGGCGCTGGCGAGCCAGTGCGTCGTGGCGACCATTCCGAAGGTTCCGCGCAGCTCGGGCCTCGTGGTGAATCCGGTCATCCGGTCGTCCCTCCTATGCGCCGCTGTGACGCCGCACACGGTATACGCCCCGCCCCCGCCCCGGCAGGGGCCCCGGGGGCGGAGAAGCGCGGTACGGCCGACGGACACCCCGTCCGCGCCCTCGGCTCAATCGCCGAAGCCTGACCAGAAAGAGTTCTTCGACGGGGTGTAGGTGGCGTACACCCAGGCCGTCAGGGCCATCAGTCCGGCCGCCACCGACCAGACGACCGCGACGCCCCACAGGCTGTCGATCAGGTCACCCGCGAACATGGGCATCAGGAGCCCGGCGAGCGGCAGGGCCTGGCCGAGGCCCATCGCGGCGGCCATCGCCTTGGTCGGTTCCCGCCGCCACCGGGCCAGCCGCAGCGCGGACACGGCGGCCACCAGCACCCCCGCCGGGGCGAGGATGAGCGCCAGGACCACCGTGGTCTGGCGCTGGTCGACCGGCCAGTACGCGGTGCGCTGGGTGCTCCCCTCGGCGGCGATCTCCCGGGGCAGGCCGCGCCACATGGTGGCGGTGACCTTCTGCCCCTCGTCCAGGCGCCTCAGAACCGGCCCGGTGCCGTCGACGTCCGTGCGGAACCGGGTGCCGTCCTCGGCGGTGATCGTCAGCGCGCGCTCGCCGCTCCTGCCCCGTTCGACGACGATGTCGGAGGCCGTGAACTCCTGCTCCCACAGGCAGTCCGCCGCCCTCTCGGGAGGGGAGGAGCAGGGCTCGGCCGCCAGGTAGGCGCGGTTGTCCAGGTGCCCGTCGGGAACATTGACAGCCACGGCGTAAGCGGCCCCGCCCGCCATGCCCAGGCCGCACAGCAGTGCGATGGCGCTGCCGACGGTGCTGCGCAGGATTCGACGGGGTGATACGGGGATCATGTCCCGATTGTTCCAGTAAGAGGGGAGGTCGGCATCGAGAGGGATGGTCCGCGGCGTGCCCCGACGACGCGCCGCCCCGGGCCCACGGAGACCCTGTCTGATACGGGCTCTCCGCCTTTTCGTTCCGAATGTCCTGACCGCCGTGTGACCACAGAAGTCCGCGAAACCTGCGGTGAGATGACACAAGACGACATACAAAAACCAGCGGGCGCCTAGGCATTCCCGCTGGTCAGAGTGCGATCTGTAGAGGTCGCTGCGATGTGCCCCCTGGAGGATTCGAACCTCCGCACACGGCTCCGGAGGCCGTTGCTCTATCCCCTGAGCTAAGGGGGCGCGCTGCGTGATCCACTCTAGCAGTACTCGGGGGGTGGATCGTGCGAAACGGCCGCGCGGGCGGCGGTGCGGGCGCTACTCTCGCGGACGTGGGAGAAGCGGTGGCTCGGGTCCTGGTGGTCGATGACAACGAGGTCATCAGGCAGCTCATAGCGGTGAATCTGCAGCTCGAAGGGTTCGAGGTGCACCAGGCCGTCGACGGCCGGGACTGCCTGGAGCGGGCCGAGGAGGTGCGGCCGCACGTCATCACGCTCGACGTGATGATGCCGCGGCTCGACGGCTGGGTCACCGCCACGCGCCTGCGCGAGAACGCCGGGACCCGCGAGGCCAAGGTCGTGCTCATCACCGCCCGCGCCCAGGGGGAGGACCTGCGCCGCGGCGAGGAGCTGGGCGTCGACGCCTACCTCACCAAGCCCTTCGACCCGAACGAGCTCATCGGGACCGTCCGCGAGCTCGCCGGGGTCGCCTGATGGCGCTCGCCTCCGCATCCCCGTGGGAGCTCGACGCCGCCGTGCGCCGTGCCGCCGCCCGGGTGCTGGGAACGGACCCCGGCGCCCTCCCCCCGGCCGACCCCCGCAGGGAGAAGGACTCTCTGAGCTTCACCTCCGCCATCGCCCTGCGGGTGGGGGAGAGGCAGCGGCGGGAAGCGCTCGCGCGCGACACCGCCGACCGCCTCAGACGCGAGGACGGCATCGCCCACGCATCCGCCGGACCCGGCGGCCGACTCCTCCTCACCCCCGACCCCCGCCTCTTCGGTCCGCTCCTGCTCGACGCCCGTGACGGGGCCGTTTTCCTCGCCTCCGGGCGGCGTCCCGCCTCCCCTCTCCCCGCGCTGACCGACCTGTCCGCCCTGCCGACCCTGCACGCCGCCCGCGCCGCCGCCCGCGACGACGCCCGGCGCAGGCTCAAGGCAGAGGGAGGAGCAGCAGGAGGAGCAGAGGGGAGCGGAGAGGAGGAGACGGTAGGGCGGGANNNCGCGGCCCCCCCCCGCCTCGACACCGAACCCGGCCGCCTCCTCGCCGCCGTCGGCGAGGCCTCCGCGCGCTTCGCCTTCTGCCGCTCGCTCTCCGAACAGCCCCGGCCCGGCGAGCTCACCGGGCCGGACCTGCCCGCCCTGCCCACCGCCGACGACCCCGGCGCCTGGGCCCGCCTCACCGCCGACAACCCCGCCTTCGCCGTCCGCTACGCCCATGCGCACGCGGTGGCGGCGCAGGGGTGGGAGCAGGAGGGGAGAGAAGAGAGGGGCGGGGACGGCGGCGCGGGGGGAGGAGCGGGAAGAGAAGGGGGGCCGAGCGCGTTGCACCGTGCGGGTGGGCCCGCCCCGGACCTGACCGCTCTTCTCGGCGCCCTCTACGACGGACCCGGCACCGCCGCCGCGGCCGGGCGGCGTGGGCGACCCCATATGCTGGTCAGATACCTGGAGGGGCTCGCCACGGCCTACCATGTGTGGGCCGGTCCCCGCGACGGCGCGGGGGCAGCGGGGGAGCGGGCCGCCCACCGGCAGGACGTGCGCGCCGCCGTGTCCGGAATCCTCGGAGCCGGCCTCCTCCTCATCGGTGTGACCGCGCCCACAAGGCTCTAGGCACCCCGGCCCCGCACCGCCCGTGACACGCTTCCCAGAGCCCCGACACACCGCCGAGAGCCGCACATGAGCCGTTACGCCCACCCCGCAGGTCCCCGCCACGCGGACGTGCTGCCCGAGGACCACCCGCCCGCCCCGCCCGAGGACCTCTACGCCCTCGACCCGCGGGTGTGGCCCGGCGGCGCCCACCGCGCCGACGGTCAGATCGTGCTGGGCGGGGTCGCGGCCACCGCGCTCGCCCGCGAGTACGGCACCCCCCTGTTCGTCCTCGACGAGGAGGACTTCCGCGCCCGCGCCCGCGAGTTCCGCGAGTCCTTCGCCGCCGTCGGCGCCGACGTCTACTACGCCGGCAAGGCCCTGCTCACCAAGGCCGTCGCCCGGTGGGTCATGGAGGAGGGGCTCAAGCTCGACGTGTGCAGCGGCGGCGAGCTGGCCGTCGCCCTGGCCGCCGGGTTCCCCGCCGAGGACATCGGCCTGCACGGCAACAACAAGTCCGAGTCCGAACTGGCCCGCGCCGTCGACGCCGGGGTGGGCCGCATCATCGTCGACTCCTTCGACGAGATCGACCGCCTCGAGGGCATCGCCGCCGAGCGCGGCGCCCGCCCCCGCGTGCTGGTGCGCGTCACCACCGGGGTGGAGGCGCACACCCACGAGTTCGTGGCCACCGCCCACGACGACCAGAAGTTCGGCCTGGCGCTGAGCACCGGCGCCGCCGAGCGCGCCGTGCGCCGCCTGCTCGACTCCGACCACGTCGACCTGGTCGGCCTGCACTCGCACATCGGCTCGCAGATCTTCGACACCGCCGGGTTCGAGGTCGCCGCCCGCCGCGTCGCCGCCTTCCTGGCCCGCATCCACGCCGACACCGGCGCCACCCTGTCCGAGCTGGACCTGGGCGGCGGCCTGGGCATCGCCTACACCTCCGCCGACACCCCCCTGGCCGCCAAGGACATCGCGCAGAGCCTGTCGGCCATCGTCGCCCGCGAGTGCGCGGCCGGGGGCCTGCCGGTGCCGCGGCTGTCGGTCGAGCCCGGCCGCGCCGTCGCCGGGCCCGCCGGGGTCACCCTCTACACCGTCGGGACCGTCAAGGACGTCGAGGGCATCCGCACCTACGTCAGCGTCGACGGCGGCATGAGCGACAACATCCGCACCGCCCTGTACGGCGCCGAGTACACCTGCGCCCCCGCCTCCCGCGCCGGATCCGCCGAGCCGATGCTCTCCCGCCTGGTCGGCAAGCACTGCGAGAGCGGCGACATCATCGTGAACGACCTGTACCTGCCCCGGGACCTGAGCCCCGGCGACCTCGTCGCGGTGGCCGCCACCGGCGCCTACTGCCACTCGATGGCCAGCAACTACAACCACCTGCCGCGCCCGGCCGTGGTCGCGGTGCGCGGCGGGGCGCCCCGGACGCTGGTGCGCCGGGAGACCGAGGAGGACCTGCTCCGCCTCGACCAGGGCTGACAGGGACAGGACAGGAAACGTACGGCACATGAGAGAAGTGGGAGTCACCCCCCTATGGCGATGAAGGTGGCGCTGCTCGGATGCGGCGTCGTTGGTGCTGAAGTCGTCCGCCTGATCGACGAGCAGTCCGAGGAGCTCGCCGCGCGCGTCGGCACGCCCGTGGAGATCGGCGGGATCGCGGTGCGGCGCCTGGGCCGGTCCCGCGGCACGGGCCTGGACCCCGAGCTGTTCACCACCGACGCGGCGTCCCTCGTCACGCGCGACGACATCGACCTGGTGGTGGAGGTGATCGGCGGGATCGAGCCGGCCCGCTCGCTCATCCTGGCGGCGATCAAGGCCGGAAAGTCGGTGGTCACCGCCAACAAGGCGCTGCTCGCCGAGGACGGCGCCACCATCCACGACGCCGCCCGCGAGGCCGGGGTGGACGTGTTCTACGAGGCCGCCGTCGCCGGGGCCATCCCGCTGCTGCGGCCGCTGCGCGACTCGCTGGCCGGGGACCGCGTGCGCCGCGTGATGGGCATCGTCAACGGCACCACCAACTTCATCCTCGACCGGATGGACTCCCAGGGCGCCGGGTTCGCCGAGTCCCTGGAGGAGGCCCAGGCGCTGGGCTACGCCGAGGCCGACCCCACCGCCGACGTGGAGGGCTTCGACGCCGCCGCCAAGGCCGCCATCCTGGCCCGGCTGGCCTTCCACACCCGGCAGGTCACCGCCGCCGACGTGCACCGCGAGGGCATCACCGGGGTGACCGCCGCCGACATCGCCAGCGCCAGGGCCATGGGCTGCGTCGTCAAACCCCTGGCGATCTGCCAGCTCTCCGAGGACGGCGCCTCGGTCGGCGTGCGCGTGCACCCGGCCATGCTGCCCCGCGAGCACCCGCTGGCCACCGTCGGCGGCGCCTACAATGCCGTGTTCGTGGAGGCCGAGTCGGCCGGGCGGCTGATGTTCTACGGCGCCGGGGCCGGGGGCGCCCCCACCGCCAGCGCCGTGCTCGGCGACCTGGTCGCGGTGGGCCGCAACCGGCTGGCCGCCACCTCGGTGGGCGAGGGCGCGCACGACAGCGGCCTGCCGGTGCACCCGATGGGCGCCACCGTCACCCGCTACCACCTGTCCCTCGACGTGGCCGACCGGCCCGGCGTGCTGGCCCGGGTGGCCGAGGTGTTCGCCGAGAACGGGGTGTCCATCATGAACGTGCGCCAGGAGGGCCGCGGCGACGACGCCCAGCTCGTCCTGGTCAGCCACCCCGCCCCGGACGCGGCGCTGGACGCCACCGTGGAGCGGCTGCGCGCCCTGGACGAGGTGCGCTCGGTCGCCAGCGTCATGCGGGTCGAGGCGCTCGGCACCGGGGCGTGAATCCCAGCAGGTGAGACCGGTCGGGGGCGGCGGACGCACCGCCCCCGGCGGGCCCATAGACTGCTAGCGCGCATTTCCCGCGTTTTCCGTAATCACTTCTTCGCGAGAGGTCCCTGTCGTGAGCATGGCACGGGCGTGGCGCGGGGTGGTCGAGGAGTACCGCGACCGCCTCCCCGTCACGGCGAACACCCCGGTCGTCACCCTCCAGGAGGGCGGCACCCCGCTGGTACCGGCGCG
>NZ_ANBH01000156.1 GCF_000341185.1 Nocardiopsis chromatogenes YIM 90109 | reverse complement strand
TGGCACGGGCGTGGCGCGGGGTGGTCGAGGAGTCCCGCGACCGCCTCCCCGTCACGGCGAACACCCCGGTCGTCACCCTCCAGGAGGGCGGCACCCCGCTGGTACCGGCGCGGCGGGTGTCGGAGCTGACCGGCTGCGAGGTCTTCCTGAAGGTGGAGGGCCTCAACCCCACCGGCTCCTTCAAGGACCGCGGCATGACGATGGCCATCAGCAAGGCCGCCGAGGACGGCGCCCAGGCGGTCATCTGCGCCTCCACCGGCAACACCAGCGCCAGCGCCGCCGCCTACGCGGTGCGCGCCGGCATGACCTGCGCGGTGCTGGTGCCGCAGGGCAAGATCGCCATGGGCAAGCTCGCCCAGGCGCTCGTGCACGGCGCCAAGCTGCTGCAGGTCGACGGCAACTTCGACGACTGCCTGGAGCTGGCGCGCAAGCTGTCGGTGGACTACCCGGTGGCGCTGGTCAACTCGGTCAACCCCTACCGGCTGCAGGGCCAGAAGACCGCCGCCTTCGAGGTGGTCGACGCCCTGGGCGACGCCCCCGACGTGCACTGCCTGCCGGTGGGCAACGCCGGGAACATCACCGCCTACTGGATGGGCTACCGGGAGTTCGCCGACGACGGCCCCGCCACCCGCACCCCGCGCATGCTCGGCTTCCAGGCCAGCGGTGCCGCGCCGATCGTCGGCGGCGAGCCGGTGCGCTCCCCGCGCACCATCGCCACCGCCATCCGCATCGGCAACCCCGCCTCCTGGCGCACCGCCGAGCAGGCCCGGGACGCCTCCGGCGGAGCCATCGACTCGGTCACCGACCGGCAGATCCTGGCCGCCTACCGGATGCTCGCCGCCGAGGAGGGCGTCTTCGTGGAGCTCGCCTCGGCCGCGAGCGTGGCCGGTCTGCTGCAGAGCGCCGAGGCCGGGATGGTCGAGCCCGGCTCCCGGGTGGTGTGCACGGTGACCGGAAACGGCCTGAAGGACCCCGACTGGGCGCTGGCCGGGGCCTCGTCGGCGACCACCGTCCCGGTGGACGCCCGCGCCGCCGCGGGCGCCCTGGGCCTGGCGTGAGCGCCGCGCCCGCCGGGGTGCGCGTGCGCACCCCGGCCACCAGCGCCAACCTGGGCCCCGGGTTCGACGCCATGGGCCTGGCCCTGGACCTGCACGACGAGGTCGAGGCGCGCGTCCGCGACGACGGGCGGGTGCGGGTGTCGGTCGAGGGCGAGGGCGCCGGGAAGGTGCCCGTGGGCCCCGACCACCTGGTCGCCGCCGCCTTCCGCGCCGCCTACGAGGCCGCGGGGGAGCGGCCCCCGGGCGTGGACCTGCGCTGCCGCAACGCCGTCCCGCACGGGCGCGGCCTGGGCTCGTCGGCCTCGGCGATCACCGCCGGGGTGGCGGCCGCCGCCGCCCTGATGGGGCGGCTGGGCCCCGGCGGGGACATCGACCGGGACTGGGTGTTCGGCACCGCCGCCGACATCGAGGGCCACCCCGACAACGTGGCCCCCTGCGTCCACGGCGGGTTCACCCTGTCCTGGGGCGGGCGCGGCGCCTGGCGGGCGCTGCGCCTGGAGCCCGACCGCCGGCTGCGGCCGGTGGTGTGCGTCCCCGACGCGGAGCTGTCCACCGAGGCCGCGCGGGGGCTGCTGCCCGCCGAGGTGCCGCACGCCGACGCCGCGTTCACCGCGGGCCGGGCGGCGCTGCTCACCGCGGCCGTTTCCGGCCACCCCGAGCTGCTCCTGGAGGCGACCGAGGACCGCCTGCACGAGCGCTACCGTGCCGCCGCCATGCCCGAGAGCGCCCGTCTCGCCGCCGACCTGCGCGGACGTGACGGCCTTGCCGCGGTGGTCTCCGGCGCGGGTCCCACCGTGCTGGTGCTCGCCGCCGATGGGGGCGCCGGTGCCCGAAACGCCCCAGTGGCGGGCGATGTGGGGCAAATCCATCGGGAAGCGGTTGATTCGATTCGCGCCCGAACGGGTACGGGTTGGCACATACGCCCCTTAGCAATCGATCCGGCTGGGGTGCGGATCAGTTCTCCCCGTTCATTGACCAGTGTCGAGGAATAGCCTTGGGCTCCGGTGATGTTAGGCTGGTCGTAGCACCAGATGCCCCGTTGCGGGGCGTGTGCTCATCCGCCACAGGGACCTCCGCGTCGGCTCCGTGCGAGCGCCGCAGCGCGCTCCGCCCGGGACGCGGCCCGGCCCCCGTGTCGAGCTCACGTCGCCCCCGCGGCCCCGCCCATCCCACCGAGGCGTCTTCCTCGCCCGGCGAGAGCGACAGAACGGTCCGCGGGACGAACCATCGAGCTCACCGCCCCGACGTCTGGCTGTACCCAGAGCCCGCCGCGATTGGGTAAGGGCGCCGACCGACGGTTCCCGACAACCACGTGGGGCACGCCCGACCCGGCCCCCGCCGGTTCGCACCACCGGGCCGGCCGTTCTTGACATGACAACGGCACGAGCCCGCTCCTTGGGAAGGACCCTTAGTGAGCGACACCACCGAACTCCACACGGACGCGGCGGTCAGCACCAACGACGATTCCACCGCGCCCGCTGCGGATGCCGGCGACGGCGCGGCACGCGCCGCCAAGGGCGCCACGGCCCGGTCGCGGGCCGGCTCCGGCGCCACCGGGCTGTCGGCGCTCAAGCTCACCGAGCTCCAGCGGCTCGCGTCGAGCCTGGGCATCACCGGCACGGGGCGGATGCGCAAGAACGACGTCATCGCCGCCATCGAGGCCAAGCAGGGCGGCCCGGTGGCCACCCCCCAGGCCGACCGGAAGGACGCCCCGAAGGACGCGCCGAAGGACGCCCCTGAGAAGGGCTCCGCCGGAGGGCCCGCCAAGAAGGGCCGGGCCACCGGGGGCGGCGGCAAGGGCGCCGAGAAGAGCGCCGAGCAGGACGGCCCCAAGGCCGACAAGGACCCCGCGGGCCGCGGTCGCCGTTCGGCGCGGCGGCGCTCCGACGAGGCCGAACAGGCCCCGGCGGCCGCGGAAGCGACCGAGACCCCGACCTCCGCGAGCAGTGTGAAGACCTCCAGCACCTCCCAGAAGAGCGGCTCCGACGGCGGCGAAGGCCGCAAGCAGGGCCGCGAGCGCCAGCGCAACCGCCGCAACCGGGGCGGACGCGAGGACGGCCCCGCCGACGGCCACGGCGACGGCGGCCAGCAGCAGGGCGGCCAGCAGCACGGCGGCTCCGGCGGCCAGGGCGGCCGGCAGAACGCCGACGACGA
>NZ_ANBH01000155.1 GCF_000341185.1 Nocardiopsis chromatogenes YIM 90109 | reverse complement strand
CCGCCGCGGCCGCGACCGCCAGGACCCCGAGCCCGTGATCAGCGAGGACGACGTCCTGCTGCCGGTCGCCGGGATCCTCGACATCCTGGACAACTACGCGTTCGTGCGCACCACCGGCTACCTGCCCGGGCCCAACGACGTCTACGTCTCGCTGGCCCAGGTGCGCAAGTACGGCCTGCGCAAGGGCGACGCGATCACCGGCGCGGTGCGCCAGCCCCGCGAGGGCGAGCGCCGCGAGAAGTTCAACGCGCTGGTGCGCCTGGACACCATCAACGGGATGGCGCCCGACCAGGCCCGCAACCGCCCCGAGTTCTCCAAGCTCGTCCCGCTGTACCCGCAGGACCGGCTCCGCCTGGAGACCGAGCCGAACGTGCTGACCACGCGGATCATCGACCTGGTCGCGCCGATCGGCAAGGGGCAGCGCGGGCTGATCGTCTCCCCGCCCAAGGCGGGCAAGACGATGGTGCTGCAGTCCATCGCCAACGCGATCACCGAGAACAACCCCGAGTGCCACCTCATGGTCGTCCTTGTCGACGAGCGGCCCGAAGAGGTCACCGACATGCAGCGCACGGTCAAGGGGGAGGTCATCCACTCCACCTTCGACCGCCCGGCCGAGGACCACACCACCGTGGCCGAGCTGTCCATCGAGCGCGCCAAGCGCCTGGTGGAGATGGGCCTGGACGTGGTCGTGCTGCTGGACTCCATCACCCGCCTGGGCCGCGCCTACAACCTGGCCGCCCCGGCCAGCGGGCGCATCCTGTCCGGCGGTGTGGACTCCACCGCGCTGTACCCGCCCAAGCGGTTCTTCGGCGCCGCCCGCAACATCGAGAACGGCGGCTCGCTGACGATCCTGGCCACCGCGCTGGTGGACACCGGCTCGCGGATGGACGAGGTCATCTTCGAGGAGTTCAAGGGCACCGGCAACATGGAGCTCAAGCTCAACCGGTCCCTGGCCGACAAGCGCATCTTCCCGGCCGTGGACGTGGACGCCTCCTCCACCCGCAAGGAGGAGATCCTCATGTCCCAGGAGGAGCTGTCCATCATCTGGAAGCTCCGCCGGGTGCTGCACGCGCTGGACACCCAGCAGGCGGTCGAGCTGCTCCTGGACAAGATGAAGGACAGCAAGAGCAACGCCGAGTTCCTGATGCAGGTGCAGAAGACCAGCCCCGGGGGCGACTAGCCCGCGTGCCCGAGCGCTTCGGCGGCCCCCTCCCTCCGGGACGGGGCCGCCTTTTCGCGTCCCGGGCGCCTTTACGGGGCCCACACACCGGGCTTAGCATCCTTCCAGCTCGTGTATACGGTGTACTCCGCCCCCCTCGGGAGTTGCCTGGATGGACGACCTCGCCCTGCTCAGCCTCTTCGCCCTGGCCCCCGTCCTGACCGTCGGCATCCTGCTGGTGGGGCTGCGCTGGCCCGCCAAGTACGCCATGCCCGCCGGGTACGCGGTGGTCGTGGCCGTCGCCGCCCTCGTCTGGGACGTGGACGCGACGGTCATCGCCGCCTCCACCGTCCAGGGCCTGATCCTGGCCGCCGGACTCCTCTACATCGTCTTCGGCGCCCTGCTCCTGCTGGCCACGCTCACCCAGAGCGGGGCCATCGCCACCATCCGCGCCACCTTTACCGGCATCAGCCCCGACCGCCGGGTGCAGGCGGTCATCATCGGCTGGCTGTTCGGCAGCTTCATCGAGGGCGCCTCCGGCTTCGGCACCCCCGCCGCCGTCGTCGCCCCGCTGCTGCTCGCCCTGGGCTTCCCCGCCATGGCCGCCGTCATGGTCGGACTGATCATCCAGTCCACGCCGGTGAGCTTCGGCGCCGTGGGCACCCCCATCCTGGTGGGCGTCAGCGGCGGCCTGGAGGGCGCGCCGAACGTCGAGGCGCACACCGCCGAGACCGGCACCACCTTCACCGCCCTCATCGACGGCATCGGACTGCAGACGGCGCTGCTGCACGCCCTCACCGGCACCCTCGTCCCGGTCTTCCTGTNGCCGCCGCCCCCCGCCGCTTCACCGACGGCCTGGCCGTGTGGCCCTTCGCCCTGTTCGCCGCCCTGGCCATGGTGGTGCCCTCGGTCCTGTACAACGCCTTCCTGGGGGTGGAGTTCACCTCCCTGCTCGGCGGCCTGACCGGGCTGCTGATCGTCGTCGCCGCGGCCCGCGCCGGGTTCCTGATGCCCAAGGAGCCCTGGGACTTCCCGCCCCGCTCGGAGTGGGAGAAGCGCTGGACCGGCCGCCTGGTGCCCGACACCGCGCCCGCCGACGGCCCCCGCATCGGCCTTCTCCGCGCCTGGGCGCCCTACCTCCTGGTGGCCGCCGTCCTCATCGCCACCCGGATGATCGCCCCGGCCAAGGAGTGGCTGGAGGGCGTGGAGCTGGGCGCCGACGACATCCTCGGCACCGGCATCGGCCAGGCGGTGCCGGTGCTCTACTCCCCGGGCGCCGCGTTCATCGCCGTCTGCCTGGCCACCTACGCCCTGCACCGGATGGGCGGGGGACGCATCGCCGCCTCCTGGCGCACCGCCGGGGGCCAGCTCGCCGGGGCCGCGGTGGCGCTGCTGTTCGCCGTGCCGCTGGTGCGCGTCTTCATCAACAGCGGCGAGGAGTTCTCCGGCGCCGGGCTCGCGAGCATGCCGCTCACCCTCGCCGAGGGCGCGGCCGCGGTCGGCGGCGGCGCCTGGCCGCTTCTGGCCCCGTGGATCGGCGCGCTCGGCGCGTTCGTCGCCGGCAGCAACACCGTCTCCAACCTCATGTTCTCCCTGTTCCAGTTCTCCACCGCCGAGCAGATCGGCGCCGCGCCCGCCACCGTGGTGGCCGCGCAGGCGGTCGGCGGCGCCGCCGGGAACATGGTCACGGTGCACAACGTCGTCGCCGCGTCCGCGGTGGTCGGCCTGGCCGGGCGGGAGGGGGATCTCATCCGGCAGACCGTGATCCCTCTCACGTACTACCTGCTGGCGTCGGGCTCGCTGGCCTACCTCTTCGCCTACGGGGCGGGAGGCGGCGCCGGGGCCGTCCAACTGGCGGCGCTGCTGCTCGCGCTGGCCGCGGCGGTGGTGCTGCTGCGCCGCCGGGACAGGGCCGAGGCGGCGGCGCGCGCGACCGCGGGGGACGGAGGATAACCGCCTGTCCCTACCCGCACAGCGGTTCGCCAAAACACCGGTTCCGTGCTTCCATGCCACGCGATGGACAAGAAGAGATGGGCCGCGGCCGCGGGCGTGTGCGCGGTCGCACTGGCCGCCGGGGGCGTGTTCGTCGCCGCCCCCTGGAGCTCCGACGCCCCGGCTCCGGCGCCGTCCGCCTCGTCCCCGCCCCCCGACCCGCCGCGCATCGGCGAAGAGCGCCGCCTGGCCCTGCAGCGCGCGCTGAACGCGACGGTGGCCGGGGGCTCGGCCAGCGGCGCCGTGGCCGAGTACGTCGAGCACAACGAGGGCGGCAGCGACTCCTGGACCGGTGCGGCGGGCGTGGCCGACCTGTCCTCCCGCGACCCCGTCGACCCGCAGGCGCACTTCCGCGTGGCCAGCATCTCCAAGCCGTTCGTCGCCGCCACCGTGCTGCAGCTCGCCGAGGAGGGCGAGCTCCGCCTCGACGACACCCTGGAGGACCTGCTGCCCGGCCTGGTCGACGGCGGCGAGGCGATCACCCTGCGCATGGTGCTCAGCCACACCAGCGGGCTGTACAGCTACAACAAGGCCATGCCCAGCGTGCGCAGCGACCCCGAACGGTCCTGGAGCCCCGAAGAGCTGGTGGAGATCGCCAACGAGCACGACCCGGTGTTCGCCCCCGGCACCGACGTGGAGTACTCCAACACCAACTACGTGCTGGCCGCCCTGGTCATCGAGGCCGTCACCGGCAATCCCTACGCGCAGGAGGTCCAGGCGCGCATCCTCGACCCCCTGGAGCTGGCCGACACCTCCATCCCCTCCGGCCCCGGCGTGCCCGAGCCGTCCATGCACGGCTACGCCTGGGTCTCCGACGGCGCGGGCGGGCGCACCGCCGAGGACGTCACGGCCTTCGACACCTCCCGCTGGTACGGCACGGCGCAGGTCGTGTCCACCGTGAGCGACATCAACACCTACTGGCGCGCCCTGCTCGACGGGGAGGTGCTCGGCGAGGACATGCTCCGGGAGATGCTCACCGTCCAGGCCTACAACTCCGGCGACTACGGGTACGCCCTGGGCCCGCGCTCCTACACCCTGTCCTGCGGCACCCGGGTGTGGATGCACCCCGGCAACATTCCCGGCCACCGCACCTGGACCGTCCACTCCGAGGACCGCGACCTGACCGTCTTCCAGGCCCGCTACCGCGAGGACCCCGACCCGCCCGCCTGGGCCATGATCGAGCTGGCCATGTGCCCCGAGGGCGCCCCCGCCGAGCCGTCCCCCTCGCCCACCCCCGACGACTACCCCAGCGAGGATGTCACCGGCACCGGGCGCGGGAAGGACGGCGGGAAGTAGTCCCGGTCGGTTCTTGTTGCACTCTCTGGCAGACTGGTAGGGGAAGGAACCCCTCTGCCCAGGGCAGGGGCACGCCAGGTCCGTACGAGACCGAGGCGGTACCGGTTCCCGCGCGCCGCCGACCTATGCACCCGTGTTCAGCGTTCCTTCCGCGGCGCGCGTCCGGCGACCGCACACAGCGAGGAGACCCAGTGAAGGCCGACATCCACCCCGAGTACGTCGTCACCGAGGTGACGTGCACCTGCGGGAACAGCTTCACCACCCGCAGCACCAAGACCGAGGGCGCCATCCGCGCCGACATCTGCTCCGCCTGCCACCCGTTCTACACGGGCAAGCAGAAGATCATGGACACCGGCGGCCGGGTCGCCCGCTTCGAGAAGCGCTTCGGCAAGCGCCAGTAGCGCCAGCCGCAGCGGCGCCGGGACGTGCGACGGCGCGTCCCGGCGCCGCGCCTTGAGACCCGACCGCGCTATCGATGGGGACTGACGACACGTGAAGCTGGACGACCTCCTCGGCGAGTACTACGAACTGGAGCAGCAGCTCGCCGACCCCGACGTGCACGCCGACCCGGGCCGCGCGCGCTCTCTGGGCAAGCGGTACTCCCAGCTCACCCCCGTCATCGCCGCCTACCGCGAGCTGCAGCAGGTGGAGAGCGACCTGGAGGCGGCCCACGAGCTCGCCGTCGAGGACCGCTCCTTCGGCGAGGAGGCCGAGCGCCTGGAGGGCGAGCGCGAACGCCTCACCGAGCGGCTGCGCGTGCTGCTCGTCCCGCGCGACCCCGCCGACGACAAGAACGTCATCCTGGAGGTCAAGGCCGGTGAGGGCGGCGAGGAGTCCGCCCTGTTCGCCGGGGACCTGGTCCGGATGTACCTGCGCTACGCCGAGCACCGGGGCTGGAAGACCGAGGTGATCGACTCCACCGCCTCCGACCTGGGCGGCTACAAGGACATCACCATCGCCTTCAAGAACAAGGGCACCCCCGAGCCCGGCGAGGGCGTGTGGCCCCGCCTGAAGTTCGAGGGCGGCGTGCACCGCGTGCAGCGCGTCCCGGTCACCGAGTCCCAGGGGCGCATCCACACCTCGGCCGCCGGGGTGCTGGTGGTCCCCGAGGCCGAGGACATCGAGGTCGAGATCCACGAGAACGACCTGCGCGTCGACGTGTACCGGTCCTCGGGGCCGGGCGGGCAGAGCGTCAACACCACCGACTCGGCCGTGCGCATCACCCACCTGCCCAGCGGCATCGTCGTCTCCTGCCAGAACGAGAAGAGCCAGCTGCAGAACAAGGAGCAGGCGATGCGCATCCTGCGCGCCCGCCTGTACGCCGAGGCCCAGGCCAGCGCCGACGCCGAGGCGGCCGCCGAGCGCAAGAGCCAGGTCCGCACCGTGGACCGCTCCGAGCGGGTGCGCACCTACAATTTCCCGGAGAACCGCATCTCCGACCACCGGGTCGGCTACAAGGCCTACAATCTCGACCAGGTCCTCGACGGCGACCTGGACGGCGTCCTGCAGGCCCTCATCGACGCCGACACCACCGAGAGGCTGGAGCAGGCCCAGTCATGAACTTCCTGCTCGACGAAGTCGCGCGCGCCACGCTGAGGCTGGCCGAGGCGGGCGTCGACTCGCCCCGCACCGACGCCGAGGAGCTCGCGGCGTTCGTGCACGGCGTTCGTCGAGGAGAGCTCCACCAGGTGGCCGACTCCGACTTCGACGCCCTGTACTGGGAGTGCGTCGCCCGCCGCGCCGCCCGCGAGCCGCTGCAGCACATCACCGGCCGCGCCTACTTCCGCTACCTGGAGCTGCGGGTCGGCCCCGGGGTGTTCACCCCCCGCCCGGAGACCGAGATGATGGTCGACTGGGCGATCGAGGCGCTGCGCGCCATGGACGTCGCCGACCCCGTCGTGGCCGACCTGGGCACCGGCTCGGGCGCCATCGCGATCTCCATCGCCCAGGAGGTGCCGCGCTCGCGCGTGCACGCGGTCGAACTCGACCCCGGGGCGCTGGCCTGGGCCGAGCGCAACATCGACGCCTCCGGCCACCGCGAGCGGGTCACCGCCCACCACGGCGACCTGCGCACCGCCCTGCCCGAGCTGGACGGCCGGGTGGACATGGTGGTGAGCAATCCCCCGTACGTGCCCACCGGCCAGGCCGCCGCCGTCCCCCCGGAGGTGCGCGACCACGACCCCGCCCCCGCCCTGTGGGCCGGCGCCGACGGGCTGGACATGATCCGCGACCTGGAGGCCGTCGGCCGCCGGCTGCTGCGCCCCGGCGGCGCCATGGCCATCGAGCACGGCGACGGACAGGGCATCGACATCCCCCCGCTCTTCCCCGAGGAGCGGGGCTGGCGCGACGTGCGCAACCGCAAGGACCTGGCCCGCCGGGACCGGTTCGTCGCCATGCGCCGCGCCGACGACTGAGCACCTGAGGACGCTGGGAGAAGGGGACCGATGAGCCGCCGCTACGACTGCGCACTGGAGTCCGAGCGCAAGGACGGGGTCGCCGACGCCGCCTCGACCGTGCGCCGGGGCGAGCGGGTGGTGCTGCCCACCGACACCGTGTACGGGATCGGCGCCGACGCCTTCAGCCCCGCCGCCGTGGCGGGGCTGCTGGAGGCCAAGGGGCGCGGGCGGGACATGCCGCCGCCGGTGCTGGTGGGGTCGGTGCGCGCCGCGCACGCCCTCGTCGACGACCTGGGCGGGCACGGCCAGGACCTGATCGAGGAGTTCTGGCCCGGACCGCTGACCATCGTGTGCACGGCCACCCCCAGCCTGTCCTGGGACCTGGGCGACACCAAGGGCACGGTCGCGGTGCGCATGCCGATGCACCCGGTCGCCCTGGAGCTGCTCAAGGAGACCGGCCCGATGGCGGTCAGCAGCGCCAACGTCTCCGGCGAGCCCGCGGCGGCCACCGCCGCCGAGGCCGAGGCCCAGCTCGGCGAGAGCGTGGCGGTCTACCTGGACGGTGGGCCCTGCGCCGAGGCGGTGCCCTCCACCATCGTGGACCTGACCTACGCGGTGCCGCGGGTGCTGCGCCTGGGCGCCATCCCGATCGAGAAGCTGCGCGCGGTGTGCGGCACGGTGATCGGTGAGGCCAAGCCGCGCCGCAAGCCCGAGCCCGAAGCCGAGACCGACTCCGAATCGGAGCCCGGTGCCCGGCCCGGTGCCGGGACCGACGCGGACGACGGCGGGACGGGGCCGGGCGAGGCGTCCGCACCGTGACGCCGGGGGTGCTAGGTTCGTGGGCACCCGCAAGCCGCTCCAGCCAGCCAGCTCCGTGAAAGGCCTCCGGTCACGCCGTGCGTGAGTACGCGCTCACTTTCGTCATCGCCCTGGCGGTCACCTATCTGCTGACCCCTTTCGTGCGGAGGGCGGCGATCGCGGTCGGGGCCGTGCCCCCGGTGCGCGACCGCGACGTGCACACCGAGCCGATCCCGCGGATGGGCGGCATCGCGATCTACGGCGGGTTCGCCGCGGCGCTGCTGATCTCGGCGCAGCTGCCGCACCTGCAGGAGGTCTTCCGCACCGACACCGCCAAGATCTGGGCCGGGCTGCTGCTCAGCGGCGGCCTGATCACCGTGATCGGGATCATCGACGACCGGTGGGGAATGGGCCCGGTGCCCAAGCTGGCCGGGCAGACCGCCGCCGCGGGCATCCTCGTCTCCCAGGGGGTGCAGATGCTCTGGCTGCCGCTTCCCGGCATGCAGCTCTCCCTGGGCCCCTGGCTGGGCGCGGTGCTGTCGGTGCTGCTGGTCCTGGTCACCATCAACGCGGTCAACTTCGCCGACGGGCTGGACGGCCTGGCCGCCGGAATCGTCGCCATCTCGTCGCTGGCGTTCTTCGCCTACTACTACGTGGCCGCCGTGGACCGCGGCTTCGACCGCCAGTCCTACCCCGCGATGATCGCGATCATCCTGGTCGGGGTGTGCGTGGGCTTCCTGCTGCACAACTTCAACCCGGCCCGGGTGTTCATGGGCGACACCGGGTCGATGCTGCTGGGGCTGCTGCTGGCCTCCATCACCATCTCGGTGACCGGGCTCTTCCTGCCCGAGAACCAGGCCGCCCCCGAGGCCGGGGGGCTGGGCGGCATCCACTCGCTGGCCGCCTTCCTCCCGGTGCTGCTGCCGCTGCTGGTGCTGGCGCTGCCGCTGGCCGACCTGGTGCTGGCGGTGGTGCGGCGCACCATGGCGGGCAAGTCGCCGTTCGCCCCGGACAAGAAGCACCTGCACCACCGGCTGCTGGAGCTGGGCCACTCGCACAAGCGGGCCGTGCTGCTGATGTACCTGTGGGCGGCGATCATCGCCTTCGCCTCGGTGTCGCTGTCGGTGCTGGACTCGCCGTTCACGGTGCTGGCCGTGACCACATTGGTAGCGGCCTGCGCCGTGGGACTGATCACCCTGCCCCGGCTGCGCCGGCGGCGCGCCGCGCGGGCCGCACGCGCCGCCCGCCCCTGAGCGACGAGCGGTGGTCGGTTCTGTGAACTCCTGGGACACCGGGCCTGCGGGCCGAGTCCAGGGGGGCGGTGCGGAGCATCCGGGAGCAGCGCTTACTCTGGAGCCGTACCCCGGAACCGGACAACTCGGGCCTAGGTAAGCTCGCGGTAAAGGTCCCGGACGACGGGGGCCGAAAACCTTGTGATAGCTTTCACGAGCAAGCACCCCACTGAACATCCCGGAGCTCCGCACATGCAGGAACACGACGCCCGGATCCTCCGCGGCGCCGCGATTCCCACGGCCGCCGCCGNTCTGCCCGGAGGGGCCGCCGCCACGGCGGCGGCGGGCGTCCACGGACTCCTCGGCGCCCTGTACGGCACCCTGCTCGTCCTGGGCGCCTTCGCGGTGTCGGCCTGGGTGATCGCCTTCACGGGCGAGAGGAACCCGCAGCTCATGCTGCCGGTCGCGTTCCTGGTCTACACCACCAAGGTCGGTGTTCTGGCGGTCGTCCTGGTGCTCTTCGGCGGGTCCGCGGCCTTCGACCACACCGCCTTCGCCTTCACCGCGCTGGCCTGCGTCATCTGCTGGCTGGGCGGACAGGCGGTGGCGAGCAGGAGGGTCAAGCAGCCGACCGTGGTCCCCGACTCCGAGTCCGAGGACGAACCGTCGCAGGCCCAGCAGGCCGACCCGGCCGGGGAGGCCCGGTGAGCCCCCTGGGGCGGGGGGATGTGCGAACGGTTATCACCTCCTGCTATCTTCCGGAGCGACGAGATGAACGAGCGTACAGACGCGGGAGCGGGCGCCGAACCCCCTCGCGCCAGCGCCGGTGCGGTCCTCTCGTATCTGCTGGGGGGCCTGGCCTTCTGGGGGCTCATCGGCTGGGGGGTGGATTCGGCCCTCGGGTTCGACACGCTGTTCCTGCCCATCGGCCTGCTACTGGGACTGGTCGGGGGGATCTACCTGATCATCACCCAGTACGTCCGGTCCTGAACGTCCAGCCCGGTAGCCGGCGGCTCCCCGAGAGCGGCGCGGCAGGGCCCTATACATCGAGGATTGAGTTGCGTCACGACGAAAGGGTTCGCCGTGAGTGCTGACGTTATGTACAGCGCCGCCTCCGAGGAGGGCTGCCACCTCTTCGCCCCCGGTTGCAAGTTCGAAGCTCCCGGCACGGACCTCTTCTTCCCCACCCCCTGGCTGGACTTCGGTCTGCCCTACGCCTCCGGCATCACCAAGTACACGCTGGTGCTGGTGGTCGCGCTGCTGGTCTCCGCCGGGTTCTGGTACTTCACCACCCGCAACTCCAAGGTGGTGCCCAGCCGCGGGCAGAGCATGGCCGAGATGCTGGTCTCCTTCATCCGGGACCAGATCACCCGCACCACCATGGGCAAGGAGGGGGACAAGTTCATCCCCCTGCTGGTGACCCTCTTCCTGTTCATCTTCTCGATGAACGTGATGGGGATCATCCCGGGCCTGCAGCTGCCGGTGACCTCCAACCTGGCCTTCCCCGCCGTGCTGGCGATCTTCGTCTTCGTCCTGTGGAACGCCGTGGGCATCCGCAGGCACGGGGTGGGCGGCCACTTCAAGGCCCGGCTGGTCCCCGGTGGCGTCCCCGCGTGGATCCTGCCGGTCGTGGTGCCCATCGAGGCCCTCTCGAACTTCGTCATCCGCCCGGCCACGCACATGATCCGACTCTTCGCGACCATGTTCGCCGGCCACCTCCTGCTCGCGGTCTTCGCCGCCGGCGGCTGGTACATGTTCAACCTCTTCGGCGCCCCCAGCATCGGGCTCGGCCTGCTCTCCACGGGCTTCTCGGCCATCGCGCTGATCGGGTTCCTGGTGTTCACCGCCTTCGAGCTCTTCATCATGGCCGTCCAGGCCTATGTGTTCGTCCTGCTGTCCTCCATTTACCTCGGTGAGGCCATGGAGGGTGCGCACTAGGCCCCGCGGCCCCGTGCGCGCGCTTTACGACCCCAGTCCGGTAATCAACGTCAGTTCGACGGCACGAAATGCCCGTCGGCGTGTCTGAGTAAAGAGGAAATCAGAATGGAAATCACCGGTAGCCTCGCGACCATCGGTTACGGTCTCGCCGCCATCGGCCCCGGCATCGGCGTCGGCATCATCTTCGGCATGGGCGTGCAGGCCATCGCCCGCCAGCCCGAGGCCCGCGGCATCCTGCAGGGTCAGATGATCTTCGGTTTCGCGGTCGTCGAGGCGCTGGCCATCCTCGGTTTCGTTCTCGCGTTCATCCAGTCGGGCCAGTAGTAGCCAGCTGACGAAACGCGACTTCGAAGGAGATGCCAGCCATGATCGAATTGGCTGCGGAAGAGAACATCCTGCGCATCCACTGGGATGAGTTCGTCTTCGGCTCCATCGCCTTCCTCATCATCTTGGGCGTCGTCTACAAGATGTGGCCCAAGCTGACCTCGGCTCTGGACGAGCGTGCCAACCAGATCGAGGGTGGCATCGAGCGTGCGAAGAAGGCCGAGGCGGAGGCGGAGGAGATCCGCCAGCAGTACCGGGAGAAGCTCGACGAGGCGCACCGCCAGTACGCCGCGGAGCTGGAGAAGGCCAAGGAGCAGCGCGCCGCCATCATCGCGGAGGCGCGGGAGGAGGCCCAGGCCGAGTCCCGCCGCCTCATCGAGGCGGCGCACCAGCAGATCGAGGCCGACCGGCAGCACGCCATCGCCCAGCTGCGCACCGAGATCGGGACCCTGTCCACCGATCTGGCCTCGCGCATCGTGGGTGAGTCGCTGAACGACGGCGGGCTCCAGACCCGCGTCGTGGACCGGTTCCTGGAAGAGCTGGAGCAGGCCGACAGCGACCGGGCCGAGGTGCGCTGATGCGTGGGATCAGCCGCACCTCCCTGGAAGAGGTGACCCGGCGCCTGGACGCCATCCTCCCCTCCGCGAACGCCGCCACGCTGGGGCACGAGCTCTTCGAGGTCGTGTCCCTCTTCGAGGGCGAGCACTCGCTTCGGCGGATGCTGGCCGACCAGGCCGTCGACGCCGACGCCAAGTCGGGGCTCATCGGCGGGCTGCTGGAGTCCAAGGTGTCGCCGTCCACGGTCCTCGTGGTCGGCGACATCGTCCGGGCCAAGTGGTCCCGCCCGCGTGACCTGGTCGACGCCGCCGAGCGGATGGCGGTCTACGCGACCGCCGCCGGTGCCGAGGGCACCCGGCTCGACGAGCTGGAGGACGAGCTCTTCCGGTTCGAGCGCATCGTCGCGGCCCAGCCGGAGCTGCGGGCGGCCCTCACCCGCGAGGGCGTGGCCGCCGAGCACAAGCGGAGCCTGGTGGAGAACCTGCTCTCGGGCAAGGTCAGCGCCCCCTCGCTGTCCCTGATCACCGAGTCGGTCACCCGCCCGCGCGGCCGTACCCTGGAACAGGGCCTGGAGCACTTCGGGCAGGTCGTCGCCGAGCGGGCGCAGCGGTTCATCGCCGTGGTGCGCACGGCGTCGCCGCTGAGCCAGGACCAGCAGGACCGGCTGCAGGCGGTGCTCACCCGCACCTACGGCCGGGACATCCACCTGAACATCGAGGTCGTCCCCGAGCTCGTCGGAGGCCTGTCCATCCGGGTCGGAGACGAGGTCATCGACGGCAGCGTCGCCGGGCGGCTCGCGGAGGTCCGCCGCCGCCTGGCCGGCTGAAACGACGGATACACGCAACGCAAGACGCACGGCGCCGGGCAACGCGGCGCCATACGAGAGCAAGGACATACCTGAGATGGCGGAGCTGACGATCCGGCCGGAGGAAATCCGGAACGCGCTGCAGCGCTTCGTCCAGTCGTACGAGCCCGACGCCGCCGCGCGCGAGGAGGTCGGTACCGTCACCAGCGCAGGTGACGGGACCGCCCGCATCGGTGGCCTTCCCTCGGCGATGGCGAACGAGCTGCTCGAATTCGAGGACGGCACGCTGGGCCTTGCCCTGAACCTGGAGATCGGCGAGATCGGCGCCATCGTCCTGGGCGACTTCACCGGCATCGAGGAGGGCCAGACGGTGCGCCGCACCGGCCAGGTCCTGTCGGTCCCGGTGGGCGACGACTACCTGGGCCGCGTGGTCGACCCCATGGGCCGCGCGATCGACGGCCAGGGCGAGATCGCGAGCACCGAGCGCCGTGAGCTGGAACTGCAGGCCCCCTCCGTGATGCAGCGGCAGCCGGTCGGCGAGCCGATGCAGACCGGGATCAAGGCCATCGACTCGATGACCCCGGTCGGCCGCGGCCAGCGCCAGCTGGTCATCGGCGACCGGCAGACCGGCAAGACCGCGGTCTGCATCGACACGATCATCAACCAGAAGGCCAACTGGGAGTCCGGGGACCCGGACAAGCAGGTGCGCTGCATCTACGTCGCGGTGGGGCAGAAGGGCTCGACCATCGCCGGCGTGAAGGGCGCCCTGGAGGAGGCCGGGGCGATGGAGTACACCACCATCGTCGCCGCCCCCGCCTCCGACCCGGCCGGCTTCAAGTACATCGCCCCCTACACCGGCTCGGCCATCGGCCAGCACTGGATGTACGAGGGCAAGCACGTCCTGATCGTCTTCGACGACCTGACCAAGCAGGCCGAGGCCTACCGCGCCGTGTCCCTGCTGCTGCGCCGTCCGCCGGGCCGCGAGGCCTACCCGGGCGACGTGTTCTACCTGCACTCCCGCCTGCTGGAGCGGTGCGCCAAGCTCTCCGACGAGATGGGCGCGGGCTCGATGACCGGCCTGCCGATCATCGAGACCAAGGCCAACGACGTGTCGGCCTACATCCCGACCAACGTCATCTCGATCACCGACGGCCAGGTCTTCCTGGAGTCGGACCTGTTCAACCAGGGCCAGCGCCCCGCCATCAACGTCGGTGTGTCCGTCTCCCGTGTGGGCGGCTCCGCGCAGACCAAGGCGATGAAGAAGGTCAGCGGTTCGCTGCGGCTGGGCCTGGCCCAGTACCGCGAGCTGGAGGCCTTCGCCGCGTTCGGCTCGGACTTGGACGCCGTCTCCAAGCAGCAGCTGGAGCGCGGCCAGCGGCTCATGGAGCTGCTGCGCCAGGGCCAGTACGAGCCGCTGGCCATGGAGAAGGAGGTCGTCTCCATCTGGGCGGGCACCACCGGCCAGATCGACGACGTGCCGGTCGAGGACGTGCGCCGCTTCGAGGCGGACTTCCACGACTACCTGGCCCGCGAGCACGCCGGGGTCCTGGACGCCATCCGCGAGAGCGGCAAGTTCGAGGACGAGACCGAGGCCACGCTCAAGGAGGCGGTCACCGCCTTCAAGCAGACCTTCCAGACCTCCGCCGGCTCCATCCTGGGCTCGGAGGACGCCGAGGCGCTGGGCGAGGACGAGGTCGGCCAGGAGTCCGTCAAGGTCGCCAAGAGCTCCGGGAAGTAGCCGAATGGGAGCACAGCTTCGCATCTACCGCCGGAGGATCCGCGCCACCAAGTCGACGGCGAAGATCACCCAGGCGATGGAGCTGATCGCCACCACCCGCATCTCCAAGGCGCAGCGGGCCGTCGAGGCGGCCCGCCCCTACGCCAAGGAGATCACGCGGGCGGTCGCCGCGGTGGCCGGGCGCGTCAGCGACCACCCCCTGCTCACCGAGTCGGAGAACCCGACCCGGGCGGCGGTGCTGGTGGTCACCAGCGACAAGGGGCTGGCCGGTGCCTACACGGCCAACGCCATCAAGGAGGCCGAGGCCCTCACCGCCCTGCTCCAGGAGCAGGGCAAGGAGGTCGTCACCTATATGGTCGGCCGCAAGGGCGTGGGCTACTTCCGGTTCCGGGAGCGCCCCTTGGAGCGCGAGTGGGAGGGCATCACCGAGCGCCCCTCCTACCTGCAGGCCAAGGAGATCGGCGACGCCCTCATGGAGCGGTTCACCCAGGACACCTCCGAGGGCGGCGTTGACGAGATCCACATCGTCTCGACCGAGTTCGTCTCCATGCTGACCCAGAAGGCGTCCGCCCGCCGGGCGCTGCCCCTGGAACTGGAGGAGGCCGGGCCCGAGGAGATCGAGGAGCACTACGGGGGTCCGCTCCCGCTCTACGAGTTCGAGCCCTCCGCCGAGGAGGCCCTCGACCAGCTGCTTCCGCAGTACGTGACGAACCGGATCTACTTCGCCCTCCTTGAGTCGGCGGCCTCCCAGTGGGCCTCGCGCCGCAACGCCATGAAGGCGGCCACCGACAACGCCGAAGAGCTTGTCAAGACCCTGACCCGCCAGGCCAACCAGGCCCGCCAGGCGGAGATCACGAACGAGATCAGCGAGATCGTCGGCGGTGCCGACGCCCTCGCCGCATCCAGCGGGGAGTGAGTAAGGAAAGTGACTGCGACAGTTGAAGGGACCGCCGCCGAGGCGGGGCAGGCCACGGGGCGCATCGCCCGCGTCACCGGCCCGGTCGTCGACGTGGAGTTCCCCGTCGGCTCCCTGCCGGAGATCTACAACGCCCTGAAGACCGACGTCGTCGTCGGCGGCGAGGAGCGCACCGTCACCCTGGAGGTCGCCCAGCACCTGGGGGACAACCTGGTCCGCTGCGTCTCCCTGGCCCCGCAGGACGGCATGGTCCGCGGCGCCGAGGTGCGCGACACCGGCGAGCCGATCAGCGTGCCGGTGGGCGACGTCGTCAAGGGCCACGTGTTCAACACCCTGGGCGAGTCGCTGGACGTGCCGACCGCGGACCTGAAGGTCTCCGAGCGCTGGCCGATCCACCGCAAGGCCCCCGACTTCGACCAGCTCGAGTCGAAGACCGAGATGATGGTCACCGGCATCAAGGTCATCGACCTGCTGACGCCCTACGTGCGCGGCGGCAAGATCGGCCTGTTCGGCGGCGCGGGTGTGGGCAAGACGGTGCTCATCCAGGAGATGATCACCCGTATCGCCCGCAACTTCGGCGGTGTGTCGGTGTTCGCCGGCGTCGGCGAGCGCACCCGTGAGGGCACCGACCTGTTCCTGGAGATGGACGAGATGGAGGTCCTCCAGGACACCGCGCTCGTCTTCGGCCAGATGGACGAGCCCCCGGGCACCCGCCTGCGGGTCGCCCTGTCGGCGCTGACCATGGCGGAGTACTTCCGCGATGTGCAGAAGCAGGACGTGCTGCTGTTCATCGACAACATCTTCCGCTTCACCCAGGCCGGCCAGGAGGTCTCCACGCTGCTGGGCCGCATGCCCTCGGCCGTGGGCTACCAGCCCAACCTGGCCGACGAGATGGGCCAGCTGCAGGAGCGCATCACCTCCACCCGCGGCCACTCGATCACCTCGATGCAGGCGATCTACGTGCCCGCGGACGACTACACCGACCCGGCGCCGGCGACGACGTTCGCCCACCTGGACGCGACGACCGAGCTCTCCCGCCCGATCTCGCAGAAGGGCATCTACCCGGCGGTGGACCCGCTGGCCTCCACCTCGCGCATCCTCGACCCGCAGTACGTGGGCCAGGAGCACTACGACGTGGCCCAGCGCGTCAAGGAGATCCTGCAGCGCAACAACGACCTGCAGGACCAGATCGCCATCCTCGGTATCGACGAGCTGTCCGAGGAGGACAAGATCATCGTCAACCGGGCGCGGCGCCTGGAGCGCTTCCTGTCGCAGAACATGTTCGTGGCCGAGAAGTTCACCGGCAACCCGGGCGTGTTCGTGCCGCTGGAGGAGACCATCGCCTCCTTCAAGGCCCTGTGCGACGGCGAGTACGACCACCTGCCCGAGCAGGCCTTCCTCGACGTCGGCAACATCGAGATGGCCGTCGAGAAGGCCAAGGCGCTGCAGGGCTAGACACTGCAGAGCTGAGGCGCCCGCCGTCGGGCGGGCTCCCTTCAGGGGCGCCCGCCCGACGCGGAACCGCCCGCGGACGAAGGAGTTTGTGGCAGTGTCGAAGAAGCTTTTCGTCGAGATCGTCTCGCCCGAGCGCGAGCTGTGGGCGGGCGAGGGCGACATGGTCATCGCCAAGACGGTCGACGGCGAGTTCGGCGTGCAGCCCGGGCACACCCCGGTGCTGGCGCTGCTGGCCTCCGGGTCGGTGGTGCGGGTGCTCGGCGGCCGGGAGACCGGCGAGGTGCGGGCCGCGGTGCACGGCGGCTTCCTGTCGGTGACCGACGACGACCGGATCTCCATCCTCGCGGAGGTCGCCGAACTGGCCGAGGACATCGACGTCGAACGCGCCAAGCGGGCCCTGGGCGAGGCCGAGGCCGAGGGGGTCTCCCCCGAGGACACCGAGGCCCAGGACCGGGCCGCGCGGGCGCGCAGCCGCCTGGCCGCCGCCGGCGGGGACGCGGCCTAGGGCGCGGAGAGGCGGGGCGCGCAGTGGGGGAGCGGCTGACCGGGGTGAACATCGCCGAGTGGTCCTTCCTCGTCCTGCTCGCCGCCGCGCTGGCGGGCGTGGCCGCGCTGGCCGTGCGCCGCTACGCGCTGGAGCGGCGGGGCGGCGCCGTCGAGTGTTATCTGCGCCCCTACGGGGGCGGCCCCTGGCGTATCGGGCTGGGCCGGTACGGGAGCTCCGCGCTCCACTGGTACCGGGTCCTGTCCCTGTGGCCGCGGCCGGCAGCGACGCTGCCGCGCCGCGGCCTCGTCGTTGTGGGCAGGCGCGCCCCGGACACGGGGGACCTCGCCGAGCTGACCGGCGACATGACCGTGGTGCAGCTCGGCTGGACCGGCCCGGACGGCGCCGACCCCGACACGCCCGGCTACGAGCTGGCGATGGGCACCGGCGCGCTCACGGGTTTCCTGTCCTGGCTGGAATCCATGCCCCCCGGCCCCCATTGGGAAGGCTAGTGCCCGGTTAGTGTGAGGGCATGATCGTCGCATTCTCAGTGAGCCCGATGGGCGAGGGGGAGTCGGTGGCCCCCGCGGTCGCCCGCGCCGTGCGGGTGGTGCGCGAGAGCGGGCTGCCCAACCGCACCGATGCCATGTTCACCACCGTCGAAGGCGAGTGGGACGAGGTGATGGACGTCCTCCGCCGGGCCGTGGAGGCCGCCGGCCAGGGGGCGTCCCGGGTGAGCCTGACCCTGAAGGCCGACATCCGGGACGGCGTCACCGACGGCCTCACGTCCAAGGTGGAGGCGGTCGAGCAGGAGCTCGCCCGAGGGGAGTAGCAGGGCCGCTCAGCGCTCCCCGCCGGGCTTCCACAGCACCTCGCCGCCGTCGCGGCCCAGGTACCGGCAGAGCACGAACAGAAGGTCGGACAGGCGGTTGAGGTAGCGCGCGGTGAGCGGGTTGACGCCGCCCTCACCGGTCCCGTGCTCCTCGATCGCCGCCCACGCCGAGCGCTCGGCCCGGCGGGCCACCACGCGCGCCGTGTGCATCAGCGCCACGGCGGGGGTGCCGCCGGGCAGGATGAAGCTGCGCAGTGTCGGAAGCTCGGCGTTGTAGGCGTCGCATGCCTCTTCGAGGCGGTCGATGTACTCCTGTTCGACGCGCAGCGGAGGGAACTCCGGGTCCTCCGCCAGGGGGGCGGACAGGTCCGCCCCCAGGTCGAACATCTCGTTCTGCACGCGCCCCAGCAGGGCGCGCACGTCCTCGGGGACCTCCCCGAGCGCCAGCGCCGTCCCCACGGCCGCGTTGGCCTCCTCGACGTCGGCGTAGGCCGTGATACGGGTGTCGGTCTTGCGGGCGCGGCTCATGTCGCCCAGGCGCGTCTGGCCGCCGTCGCCGCCGCGGGTATAGATCTTCGAGAGTACGACCGGCTTTTCGGTGTCCTTCTTGGTCATGCGACCACCCTAGGGTGCGCTTCTCGGGTCGGGCCCTTGCGCGGCGCCCGGGCACGCCCCTCGCCGCGTTCTCACCGGTCGACAGCGCGCCCGGATCGGTCCCTCTGCTTCCCGGGAGACACAGCGGTGCGATGGGCATGACGCCGCCGGTGCCCTCGACGGACCCGACCTGAGAAGCGCGCCCAGGGCGCATCGCGTCCGGTAACCGTTCGGCAACGGGGGGTTATGGGCCCCGGGCGGCGCTGATACTGTGTGACACACGCAACGCACGGAGCGTAGTCGATCGGTGCCGAGGGGGACACCGTCGACCGGGTGAGGAACCGGGGGCCATCCGGTAGGGGCCGCGCGGGTACGGAGGGGACGTGCCCGGGAGGGGCGGCCGGAGCGGTTCGGGCGGGCGGCGCGGGTCGGGGGGCCCGCCGCCCGCCCGGATCCGCCGCAGAGCCGCAGATGGACCGCTGCCGCCCGCCGCTCCGTGCCGCGGACGCGGCGGAGCCCGCCGGGGCGGACCCGGCGGGCTCCTCAGCGCGTCCGCGCGGCTCAGCGCGTCAGCGCAGCCACAGGTCGCCCAGCCGGTCGGGCTGGCGCGCCGACAGCGAGCGCAGCTTGCCGTTGACCGGAAGGGTGGACTCGGAGAACGTCTCCACCGAGTGCGCCAGGCCGCCCGACAGGATGTCGACCGACTCCCAGCTGATGTTGTCCAGGTCGTCCTCGGGGGTGTGGTAGTTCGGGTCGAAGGTGATGCCCGGCGTACCGCCCCACTTGTCGGCCTGCTCCTCGGTCTTGATCGCGTCGCCGCCGCTGAACAGGCCGCCGACCGGCACCCCGGCGCTCATGAAGGGGTAGTGGTCCGAGCGCGAGCCCAGCACCGTCGGGTCGGTGTCCAGGTTCTGGCCGGCGAAGTAGTCCTCGAAGGTCTTCTGGATCGCGCCCGAGCCCGAGGGGGCCGGGTCGGACTCCGGCAGCTCGCCGCGGCCGTCGTAGACCAGCAGCCCGTAGTTGGGCGAGCCGAGCATGTCGAAGTTCAGGTAGAGCCCGATCCGGTCGAGCTTCTTGGGCGACAGGCCCTCCACGTACTTCGTGGAGCCGATCAGGCCCTGCTCCTCGGTGCCCCACCAGGCGAAGCGGACCTTGTTCTTGGGCTTGTCGTCCAGCTCCGGGAACTGGATCGCGGTCTCCAGCAGCGAGGCCGAGCCGCTGGCGTTGTCGTTCATGCCGGAGCCCTCGGGGACGCTGTCCAGGTGCGCCCCGGCGACCACCACGTTGTCCTTGGCCCCGCCCTTGGCGTCGGCGATGATGTTGTAGGAGGTCTCGGTGACCACGCTGGCGTCCACGAAGACCCGCAGCTCCAGGCCCTCGGCGGCGACCAGCTCCTCGCCCACGGCCAGGCTGGTGCTCAGCGCCGGGATCTCGCCCTCCTCGCCGAGCGTGCCGTAGAACAGATCGGTGGTGGCCGGGTCGCTGGGGTCGCTGCCGGAGTTGAACACCACCGCGGCCGAGGCGCCCGCGTCCGTGGCGTTCTGCGTCTTCTGCGCGAAACTGCACTGGCCGCGCCGGATGACGGCCACCGCGCCCTCGGGGAAGCCGTCGAAGTGCCCGGCCTCACACCCGCTGTTCGCGGCGTCGGGCGCCACCGGGACGCCCGGGGCGGTCACGTCCCCGCCCGCCGAGAACGTCATCGGGGCGTACTCGTCGTCCTCGGTGTAGGTGTAGGGGTCCGGCGCCGTGCGCGCGAACTCCGCATCCGAGTGCTGCCGCCAGAGCGAGTACTCGTAGGTGTTCTTCTTCGGCTTGTACCCGGCCTGCTTCAGCTGGTCGATGACGTAGCTCGCGGCCACGTCGTAGCCGGGCGTGCTGGTCGCCCGGTTGCCGCCGTTGTACTCGGCGATCGTCTGGAGGTTCTCCATGTGGTCGCGGATCGCGTCCGTGGTGACCAGCTCGTCCAGGGACGCCGGAGAGGCCGCGGCGGGGGAGGCCGGGGCCAGGCCGAGGGCCACGACGGCGGCCAGCCCGGCGCCTGCGGCGGCCGCGCGGCGCAGCGCCGAGGCGCGGCGGGGGGAAGGGGATGTACGGTTTCTGCGCACGAAACGTCCTCCTGTTGGGCCCGCCCACGGGGATGGTGGGCCGGGCGCGAACGGTGCGAGGTACCGTGCAGCCTGTCACCGGGAAGGTGCAGGGAGCAAGAAATCGGACGGCCTGTTGCCACATTCAGCCAGAGGGGTTACGGATGTGCCCCGGACTGTGCTGTGATGGTCGCTTTCGTCTAACCCTGGATCAGCCCCGCCCGCATCGCCCGGGTGACCGCCGCGGTCCGGTCGGACACCTCCAGCTTGGCGAAGATCCGCACCAGGTGGGTCTTGACCGTGGCGGCACTGATGAACAGCCGCGCCCCGATCTCGGCGTTGGTCAGCCCGTCGGCGGCCAGCCGCAGCACCTGGGCCTCCCGCTCGGACAGCGCCGGGGCCCCGGCCCGCGCCCGCATCCCCGACACCAGCCGGGTGGCCACCGACGGGGACAGTGCCGTCTCGCCGCGCGCGGCCGCCCGCACCGCCGCCGCGAGTTCGGTCCGGGGCGCGTCCTTGAGCAGGTAGCCGGTGGCCCCGGCCTCCACCGCGCGCAGGATGTCGGCGTCGGTGTCGTAGGTGGTCAGGATGAGCACCCGGCAGCCGGGGGCCTCGCGCAGCAGCCGCCCGGTCGCCTCGGCGCCGTCCCCGCCCGGCATGCGCAGGTCCATCAGCACCACGTCGGCGGTGACCGCGAGGGCCACCGCCACCGCCTCGCCGCCCGAGGCGGCCTCTCCGGCCACCTCGATGTCCTCCTCGGCCGCCAGCATCCCCCGGATGCCCTCGCGGACCACCGGGTGGTCGTCGGCCAGCACCACGCGGATCATGCGCCCTCCTCCGTGTCCCGTGCGCTCGGTGCCCGTCCCGGGTACGGGATCTCCAACCGGATCCCGGTGCCGCCGCCCGGGGCGGCCTCCAGGGTGAACCGGCCGCCCGCCGCCTCGGCCCGGCGGCCCATCCCCACCAGCCCGAAGCCGCACCGCACCGCGCCCGGGTCGAAGCCGCGCCCGTCGTCGTGCACGGTGACCCGGCAGGCCCCCGGAAGGTACTCCAGCAGCACCGCGATGCGCGAGGCCCCGGCGTGGCGGCGGGCGTTGGCCAGCGCCTCCTGCGCGCCGCGCAGAAGGTCCACCTGCACCTCGGCGGGCAGACGCTCCGGGGCGTCGCCGCGCACCGTGAACACCGTCTCGGCCCCGGCCTCCTCCCCGGTGCGCTCGGCGGTGCGGCGCAGCGCCTCCTCCAGTTCCAGGGCGGTGCCGCCCGCCGCGGCCCCGGCCACCAGGGCCCGCGCCTCGGCCAGGTTCTCCCGCCCGGTCTCCTTGATCAGTTCCAGGTGCCGCCGTGCCGCCTCCGGGTCGCGGTCCATCTCCGACTCCAGCGCCTGGGCCAGCGCCACCACGCTGGTGAACCCCTGGGCGAGGGTGTCGTGGATGTCGCGGGCGATGCGCTCGCGCTCGGCCAGCGCGCCCGCCCGCGCCGACAGCGCCGCCGCCTGCTCCCGGCTGCGCTCCAGCTCCTCGATGAGCATCGCGCGTTCGGCGCTCTGCCCGATGATCCGTCCGATCCATCCGCCGAACCACAGCGAGAACAGCAGGATCACGGTGAGGGCGGGCAGCTCGACCACCAGACCGTCGGCGGCCGACGGGTCCCGCGCGGCGCGCAGCAGCGCCGGACCGTAGAGCATGGCGCCCACGGTCACCGCCGCCGGGAGCCCCGGGGTGGTCATGAACGCCAGCGGCGCCAGCGCGAACAGGGCGGTGGCCGCCGAGGGGACGGCCGTGGCGGCGACCACGAACAGCACGGCGTACCCGGCCAGCGCCGGGACCGCACGCCACCCCTGGAACGGGCCGCGCCGCAGCACCCGCCGCCCGTACAGCAGGTAGAAGGCGGCCAGGGCCGCCAGCGCCCCGCAGGCGGTCCAGCGGGCGGCGGCGCCCTCCCCGGCGAGGGCGCCCACGAGCGCCATCAGTCCGAGCACCGCCACGACGAAGGCGTCCCAGTAGGGCGTGGCGACCCAGTCCTCCGGCGCGTCGGGCGGGCGCCCCGGCCGCCTCACCCCTGGGCCGTGCTCTTCCAGCGGAACGTCAGCAGACACAGCACCGATCCTCCTGCACACCATGCGGCCAGCACGAGCGCGACCGTCCCGAGTTCCCACGACCCGCCCGCCTCCGCGGCCGCCGCCGACTCCGGCAGGAACACCGACCGCAGCCCCTGGGCCATCCACCTCAGCGGGAACGCCGCGCCCATGTTCACCAGCCACGGCGGCAGCACCTGGACGGGGACGAACACCCCGGAGGCGAACTGCAGCAGCAGGAAGGGCAGGGCGACCACCGCCTGGGCCGCTCGGGCCGTGCGGGCCGCGGAGCTGACGGCGATGCCGAGCAGCGTGCAGGCGGCCGTCCCCAGCAGAAGGATCCAGGCCAGGTCGAGCCATCGGCGCGGATCGGTCGGCAGGTCCATCCCCATGGCCACCGCGCCGGTGCCGACGAGCAGCGCGGTCTGCAGCACCGCCAGCACCAGCACCATGCCCGCCTTCCCCGCGAAGTAGGAGGCGGCGGGCAGCGGGAGCCCCCGCAGCCGCCGCAGGGTCCCGTCGCCCCGCTCGGCGGCGATGGCCGTGCCCAGGTTCTGGAAGCTCACCGCCATCAGCCCCATCGCGGTGAGGGTGGGCACGTAGTAGGCGGCGGCCCCGGCCGTCCCGCCCTCGAACCCCTGGCCGAAGACGGTGGTGAACAGCAGGAGCAGCAGGAACGGCAGGGCGAAGGTGAAGACCACCTGCAGCCCCTCCCGGAAGTACTCCCGCAGCTCCAGGACCGCCCGCGAGGCGCCCAGCCGCAGCACGGTCATGCGGCCTCCCCGATCAGCGACAGGTAGACCTCTTCCAGCGTGGGACGGTGCACCGACAGCTCCGGTACCTCGCCCCCGAACCGCGCCGCCAGGTCCGCGACGGTCCGCGTCGGCTCGTCCGTGGCGACCCGCCGGGGCGCGCCGTCCTCGGCCCACGACACCGTCGCCCGCGCGGTGCGCCGCCCGCCCAGCGTGGCCGCGTCCCCGCGGGCCGCCACGCTCCCGGAGCGCAGCACCACCACCTCGTCGGCCAGCGCCTCGGCCTCCTCCAGGTAGTGGGTGGTGAGCAGCACCGCGGTGCCGCCGTCGGCCAGGGAGCGCACCATCGCCCAGAAGCGGCGGCGGGAGGCCGGGTCGAACCCGGTGGTCGGCTCGTCCAGGAAGAGCAGCTCGGGGCGGCCGATCAGGCCCACGGCCACGTCCAGGCGCCGCCGCTGGCCGCCGGAGAGCGCGCGGGCGCCCGATCGGGCCCGGTCGGCCAGGCCGACGAGCTCCAGCGCCTCGTCCGGGTGCAGGGGGTCGGGGAAGTACCCGGCGAAGTGCCGGAGCAGGTCCCGCACCGGCAGCGGCGAGGGCTCCACCGGCTCCTGCCAGACGATGCCGATGCGCGCCCGCCAGGCCCGCCCGGCGCGGGCCGGGTCGGCGCCCAGCACCCGCACGTGCCCTGAGTCGGGGGTGCGGAAGCCCTCCAGGATCTCCACGGTGGTGCTCTTCCCGGCGCCGTTGTGGCCGAGCAGGGCGGTGATCCGGCCCCGCCGCACCTCCAGGTCGACGCCGTCGACGGCGGGGACGCCCCCGTAGGCCTTGCGCAGCCCCCGCACGTCGATCACGGGTTCATCGGTCTCGGTCATGCCCCGATCCTCCGGCGCCGGAAGGGGCGGCGGTATCGGTACGGCGGACGGAGCCGTGTCGTCCGTTCGGGGGACCCCGCCCGGGGAGGCCCCGTGGGGCGGGGGCCTACCATCGTCCCCGTCGGCCACACCCACACAGCGGAGGCACTCATGGCGGCGACCCTCGACCCCGTTGTCGACCCCCTCTACCGGGACATCCTGCGCCGCAACCCCGGCCAGGAGGAGTTCCACCAGGCGGTGCACGAGGTCCTGGACACCCTCGGCCCGGTGCTGGCGCGGCGGCCCGAGTTCGCCGAGGCCGGGCTGGTCGAGCGGATCGCCGAGCCGGAGCGGCAGCTCATCTTCCGTGTCCCTTGGACCGACGACGCGGGCCGGGTGCACGTCGCCCGCGGGTTCCGGGTGGAGTTCAACAGCGCCCTGGGCCCCTACAAGGGCGGTCTGCGCTTCCACCCGTCGGTGGACCTGGGCATCGTCAAGTTCCTCGGCTTCGAGCAGATCTTCAAGAACGCGCTCACCGGGATGGCCATCGGCGGCGGCAAGGGCGGCAGCGACTTCGACCCCAAGGGCCGCTCGGACGCCGAGGTCATGCGGTTCTGCCAGTCCTTCATGACCGAGCTGTACCGGCACCTGGGCGAGCACACCGACGTGCCCGCGGGCGACATCGGCGTCGGCGGCCGGGAGATCGGCTACCTGTTCGGCCAGTACCGGCGGATCACCAACCGCCACGAGGCGGGCGTGCTCACCGGCAAGGGCACCGGCTGGGGCGGCTCGCAGGCCCGTACCGAGGCCACCGGGTACGGGTGTGTGCTGTTCACCAAGGAGATGCTGCGCATGCGCGGCCGCGACCTGGAGGGGCTGCGGGTGGCGGTCTCCGGCTCGGGCAACGTGGCGCTGTACGCCGCCGAGAAGGCCCAGCAGCTCGGCGCGACGGTGGTCACCGTCTCCGACTCCGGCGGGTACGTGGTGGACGACAAGGGCATCGACACCGACCTGCTCAAGCAGGTCAAGGAGGTCGAGCGGGGCCGGGTCGCCGACTACGCCGAGCGGCGCGGCGGCGAGGCCCGCCACGTGCCCGGCGGCCGGGTCTGGGAGGTGCCGTGCGACGTGGCGCTGCCCTGCGCCACGCAGAACGAGCTGACCGCCGACGACGCGCGCACCCTGGTCGCGGGCGGGGTGCTGGCGGTCGCCGAGGGCGCCAACATGCCGACCACCCCGGAGGGCGTCGCCGTCTTCCAGGAGGCCGGGGTGGCGTTCGGGCCGGGCAAGGCCGCCAACGCCGGCGGGGTGGCCACCAGCGCCCTGGAGATGCAGCAGAACGCCTCGCGGGACGCGTGGAGCTTCGCCCGCACGGAGGAGCGGCTGACCGCGGTGATGCGCTCCATCCACGACGCCTGCCACACCACCGCCGAGCGCTACGGCCGCCCCGGCGACTACGTGGCGGGGGCCAACATCGCGGGCTTCGAGCGGGTCGCCGAGGCGATGCTGGCCCAGGGGGTCATCTGACGACCCGCTCCCCGGCGCCGAGCGCCTCCCTGAGGGAGGCGACCTCGGCCCGCAGCGCCCTCAGCTCGTCCCGGATCGCGTCGTCCCGGGTCCCGTCGTCCCGGATCCCGGCGGGCGGGGCCTCGCCCCGGCCCTGCCCCCGGCCCTGCTCCAGGGCCTCGACCGCCACCGCGATGAACAGGTTCAGCGCGATGAAGGTCGAGACCAGGATGTAGGCGACGAAGAATACCCAGGCCAGCGGCTCGTCCTCCATCACCTCGCGGGCGATGGAGCTCCAGGAGTCGCCGGTCATGATCTGGAAGAGGGTGAACAGGGAGGTCCACAGGTCGCCGAAGTGCTGCGGGGCCTCCTCCTGGAAGAGCTTGGTGCCCATCACCCCGGACACGTACAGCAGCAGTACCAGCAGCAGCGAGATGGACGCCATCCCGGGCAGCGCCCGGAACAGCCCGGTCACCACCATCCGCAGGGACGGGATGACCGACAGCAGGCGCAGCACCCGCAGCACGCGCAGCACCCGCAGGACCGAGAACGGGCCGGTGGCCGGGAGCAGCGCGATGCCGATGATGACCAGGTCGAACCAGTTCCACGGGTCGGCCAGGAAGCGCCGCCCGTGCGCGTACCAGCGCAGCACGATCTCGGTGACGAAGATCCACACCAGCGCGCGGTCGAGCGCGTGCAGCAGCGGGCCGTGGGCCTCGACGACCGCGGGGGAGGTCTCCAGGCCGAGGATTCCGGCGTTGAGGAGGATGAGGGTGATGATGGCGCGCTGGAACAGCGGCGCGTCGACGAGTGCGTGGACGTGGGCGCGCACGGGGGCGGGGCTCCTGACATGGACCGGTCGGCGGGGGGACGGGGCGCATGGTGCACGCCCCTGACGACATTCGGCTCCGGCGGCCCCGTCAGAACAGCCGCGGGGTGTCCGGCTCGATCCCGCGCAGCGCGTCGTAGTCGAGTGTGACGCACCCGATACCGCGGTCGGCGGCCAGCACCCGCGCCTGCGGCTTGATCTCCTGGGCGGCGAACACCCCGCGCACCGGCTTGAGCGCCGGGTCCCGGTTGAGCAGCTCCAGGTACCGGGTGAGCTGCTCGACGCCGTCGATGTCGCCGCGCCGCTTGAGCTCCACGGCCACGGTGCCGCCGTCGCCGTCCCGGCACAGGATGTCCACGGGGCCGATCGCGGTGGGGTACTCCCGCCGGATCAGCGTGTAGCCCTCGCCCAGGGTGGTGATGTGCTCGGCGAGCAGCTCCTGCAGGTGGGCCTCGACGCCGTCCTTCTGCAGCCCGGGGTCGGGGCCGAGCTCGTGCGAGCTGTCGTGCAGCACCTCCTCGATGCGCAGCACGAGCTTCTCTCCGGACTTGCCGTGGGTGACCGTCCACTCCGCGGTGCCGTCGTCCGCGGTGCCCTCGCGCACCGTGCACGGCGGGTTCATCCAGTTCAGCGGCTTGAAGGCGCGGTCATCGGCGTGCACCGAGACCGAGCCGTCGGCCTTGAACAGCACCAGGCGCGGGGCCATGGGCAGGTGGGCGGTGAGGCGGCCGACGTAGTCGACGCTGCAGCGGGCGATCACGAGTCTCACGGCCCCCGATCCTAGCGGCGGATCGCGCCCGGATTCCCCGGAACCGGTGGCGCCGAACGGGAATGAAAACTATTTTCATATGGCGGCCGGGACAGCCTTCTGTGGCCCCCGGGCCCCGTGACGCACCGTCGCACGGGGCTTACCGTCGCAACGACCGCCCGACGAGAAGATGGGACACCCATGTCGCTGACGGTTCCTCCCGAACTGCTGGACAAGGCCGAGCGGGGCGAGGTCTCCGACGCCGACTTCATCGCCTGCATCCGCGAATCGCTGCCCTATGCCTGGTCCCTGGTGAGCGGCCTGGCCGAGCGCGCCGGGGCCGACGCCGACGGCACCGGCTTCGCCGCCAACGAGACCCCGCCGCCCGGCGAGGCCGAGCGCGGCCAGCTCCTGCGCATGGTGGCCAGCGACGCCATGCGCGCCGCCGTCGAGCGCCACTTCGGGATGCGCCTGGCCTTCCAGAACTGCCACCGTCTCGCCCTGTTCCCGCCCGGCACCGACGACGCGTACGCGGCCTTCACCACCCCCAGGGCCCAGCTGCTCAACCAGTCGCCCGAACTCGTCGACTGCTGACCCGCCCCCTCCGGCCGGTGCGCGGCGGCGCTCAGGCGCCGCCGCGCACCCGCGGCAGCACCTCCTCGCCCAGCCGGGCGATGTTCTCCAGCACCGCCCGCTCCTCGCCCGCGCCCTCCACCAGCAGCATCAGCGCGTCCGCGCCGGTGGCCTCCGCCCGCCCGCGCAGCACGGCGGCGCAGTCCTCCGGCGCGCCCACCGCGTGCGCGTCGCACAGGAACCGCGCATAGGCGTCCGGGTCCCGCTGCGGGCGCGCACGCCCGTCCACCGGCACGTAGCCCTCCAGCCCCGGGCCCAGCCACCGCGGCAGCGCCTCCAGCAGCACCTTGCGCGCCTCCTCCCGGGAGTCGGCCACATGCGCCACCGCCGCCGCCACGTGCCCGCGCACCGGCGCGCCCCCGGCCTGCGTGCGCAGCTCCCCGTAGCGCTCCAGCATCGCCGCCTGGGCGGCCCCGTCCTGGTGCAGCCCGAGCATCACCGGCAGCCCGGCCCCGGCGGCCAGCGACAGCGTCGGCTCCGACGTCGCCGCCACCACCACCTCCGGGTGCGGCAGCGTCCGCGGCCCCGGCACCACCTCCACCTCCCGGAACCCGAACACCGCCCCGTCGGCGCGCATCGGCCCGCCGCGCAGCGCCTCCAGCAGCACCTCCAGCGACTCGCCGAACCCCCGCTCGTACCGCTCCAGCCCGGTGCCGAACACCTCCAGGTCCACCCACGGGCCGCCGCGCCCCACCCCCAGCCGGAACCGGCCCCCGGAGACCTGGTCCAGCAGGTTGGCCTGCTCGGCCAGGGCCACCGGGTGGGCGGTGCTCAGCACGCTCACCGCGGTGCCCACCCGCACCCGGCGGGTGCGCCCCAGCACGAAGGCGGCCATCGCCACCGCCGACGGGCACACCCCGTAGGACATGAAGTGGTGCTCGGCGAACCACACGTCGTCGAACCCGGCCCGCTCGGCGGCCTCGGCCGCCCGCGCCGCCGCCTCCAGGGTGTCGGTGTGGTCGCGGCCCGGGAACCCGGCCGCGGGAAGGAAGGCTCCGATGCGCATGGGGCCATTGTGCTCGGCCCGCCGGAGCCGCGGGGGCGGAACCGGGGCACCGGGACCCGACCGTCTAGGGTTGGCCCCATGGTGCAGGAATTCAACAAGGTCGGAGTGGTCGGGCTCGGCACGATGGGCGCGGGGATCGCCGAGGTCTTCGCCCGGGCCGGCTTCACCGTCACCGGAGTCGAGATCGACACGGCCGCCGTCGAGCGCGGCCGCGGGCACATCGCCGCATCCCTGGGGCGCGCCCGCGACAAGGGCAAGATCACCCAGGAGGAGCACGACACGATCCTCGCGCGGATCGCGCTGACGACCGACCGCGAGGACCTCGGCGACGCCGACTTCGTCGTCGAGGCCGTCCCCGAACGGCCCGACATCAAGCGCGACGTCTTCACCGACCTGGACCGGATCTGCCCGCCCGGCACGATCCTGGCCACCAACACCTCCTCGCTGTCGGTCACCGAGATCGCCGCCCTCACCGACCGCCCCGGCCTGGTCGTCGGCCTCCACTTCTTCAACCCCGCCCCGGTGATGAAGCTGGTCGAGGTGGTCTCCACCCCCTCCACCGACCCGGACACCGCCGCCGTGGCCGAAGAGGTCGCCAAGCGCATCGGCAAGACCCCGGTCAGCGTGGGCGACCGCGCCGGGTTCGTCGCCAACGCCCTGCTGGTGCCCTACATCAACGACGCCGTCTCGCTCTACGAGCGCCGCCTGGCCTCCCGTGAGGAGATCGACGCCGCCGCCACCGGCGGCGCCGGGCTGCCCATGGGCCCGCTCACCCTCGCCGACCTGGTCGGCCTGGACGTGTGCCTGGCCGTCATGGACGTGCTCTGGGAGGAGTTCCGCACCCCCCGCTACGCGGCCGCGCCGCTGCTGCGCCGCATGGTCACCGCCGGGATGCTCGGCCGCAAGAGCGGCCGCGGGTTCTACGCCTACGGCGGCCCGGCCCCGGCCGCCGAGGAGCTCCCCTCCGGCCCGATCGCGCAGTCCGTCCGCGACGGCTCGCTCGGCTTCGGCCTGGCCGACCTCCTGCTGGCCCCGCACATGGACGACGCGCTGCGGATGGTCGGCGACGGCTACGCCTCCGCGGTGGACGTCGACACCGCCATGCGGTTCGGCTGCGGCTACCCCAAGGGCCCGGTCGAACTGTCCGAGGAGCGCGGCGGCGCCGAGGTGGCGCGCGTGCTGCGCGCCGTCGCCGACGCCGGTCTCGCCCCGTACGCGCCCTCCCCGCTCACGGCCAAGGCGGCGCGGGAGAACGCGTAGAGACGCGTGATGCGGCCCACCACCCCGGGGCCCCTGGACACTCCAGGGGCCCCTACCCTTGAAGGGTGAGCCCGCGCCGAAACACACCCCGCCGCCGAGGGGCGCCCGCCCGCGACGCCGACCCCGACGCCCTGATGCTGCGCGTCACCGGGGGCCAACGGCGGGAGACGGGGCCGGACGGGGAGTGGGTCACCCGGCGGATCAGCGGCGCCGCGGCCGCCAAGACCTACCGCTGCCCCGGCTGCCACCAGGAGATCCCCGCGGGAATGCCGCACGTGGTGGCCTGGCGCCCCTACGGCGACGGCGAGGACCGCCGGCACTGGCACTCCTCCTGCTGGCAGCGGCGCGCGCACCTGCGCTGAGAGGAACCCATGGAGATCCGCGCCACCACGGTGCTCCCCGCCGAGCGCCGCCCGATCACCCTGCACACCGCCGACGGCCTGGAGCTCGTCGGCGAGCTGGCGCTGCCCGAGGGCGGCGCCGCCCCCGCCGCCACCCTGGTGTGCCTGCACCCGCTGCCCACCGCCGAGGGCATGATGGACAGCCACGTGCTGCGCAAGGCCGCCTTCCGGCTGCCGGCCCTGGCCGACACCGCGGTGCTGCGCTTCAACACCCGCGGCACCTCCTCGCGGCGCGGCACCAGCCAGGGGTCCTTCGGCGACGGCGAGGCCGAGCGCTACGACGTGGCCGCCGCCATCGAGTACGCCGAGTTCGAGGGGCTGCCCCGGCCGTGGCTGCTGGGCTGGTCCTTCGGCACCGAGCTGGCCCTGAAGTGGGGGCGCGACCCGGAGGTGGAGGGCGCGGTGCTGCTCTCCCCGCCGCTGCACCGCGCCACCGACGCCGACCTGGACGCCTGGGCGGAGTTCGGGCGGCCGCTGACGGCGCTGGTCCCCGAGTTCGACGACTACCTGCGCCCCGACGAGGCGCGGCGCCGCTTCGCCCGGGTGCCGCAGGCCGAGGTGGTCGGGGTGCCCGGCGCCAAGCACCTGTGGGTCGGCGAGCCCTACGTGCGCACCGTCCTGGACGAGGTCGTCAAGCGGGTCGCCCCCAAGGCCCACCCGCTGCCGACCGAGTGGGACGGCCCCGCCGGCAAGGACACCGGGCTCTAGGGCCTGATCCAACGGACACGCCCTGGGCGCACGAAGGCCCGGCCCCCTCGGGGCCGGGCCTTCGTGCGTGCTCAGTACCGGTGCGCTACTCCTGCCACCAGTCCTCGTTCTCCTCGCCGGAGGCGGCGCTGACGGCCTCCTTCTTCTTGCCCCCGCCGTTGGCGGCGGCCTGCCCGTTCGACGGGGCCTTCTGCTCCAGGGCGGGGGCCTGCTCCGGCGCCGGGGCCGCGGGGGCGGCCGGGGCCGGGGCGTCGCCGCCGCCGAGCAGCTGGCGCAGCTGCTGCAGGTGCGACTGGATGCTGTCGCGCTGCTTGGTCAGCTCGTCGACCTGCTGGCGGGCGGCGGTCAGGATGCGGTCCGCCTCCGACTTGGCGTCGCTGACCAGGTGGTCGGCCTTGGACCGGGCCTCCTGGCTGATCTGCTCGGCCTGCTTCTTGGCGTTGCCGACGACCTGCTTGGCGTGCTGCTCGGCCTCCTTGCGGGTCTGTTCGGCCTGGCTGCTGGCCTTGGTGGCGCGCTGGTCGGCGCTGGCGGCCCGCTCCTCGGCCTCGGCCACCAGCTTCTGGGTGGCGGCCTGGGCGGCGGCCAGCCGCTCGGAGTCCTGACGTTCGGCCTCCTCGCGGCGGCCGGCCAGCTGGATCTCGAACTCCGACTCCTCCTGGGCGCGCCGGGCCTCGCTCTCCTCCATGTTCCGCTGCGCCTGCGCGCGCAGCTCCTCGGCCTGGCGCTTGGCGGCCTGGATGGTCTCGTCGCGCTCGCGCTTCATGGCCGCACGGGCCTGGGTGCACTCGCGCTCGGTGGTCATCCGGATCTTGGAGATCTCGGCCTCGTGCGTGGCCTGGCGCTCCGCCATCTCGTGCTCGACCTGCGAGATCTTCTTCTGGACCTCGCGCTCGGTGGTGGCGGTGAGCTCGTCGGCCTGGCGCCGCGCGGTGGTGCGGACCTCCTCGGCCTCGTTCTCGGCCGAGGTGCGCATCTCGTCCGCCTCGCGCTGGGCGGTGGTGCGCAGCTCGGTGGCCTCGTTCTCGGCGGCCGCGCGCATGTCGGCGGCCTCGATCTTGGCCTCGGCGCGGATGTCGTCGGCCTCGGCGCGGGCGCCCTGCACGAGCTCGGCGGCCTGCTCCTCGGCCAGCCGCAGGAGCTGCTCGATGCGCGCGCCCAGCCCCGCGTAGGTCGGGCGCTCCTGCTCCTGGAGCTGGCGCTTGACCTCGGTGAGCTCGTTGCGCGCGCTCTCGGCGTCCTCGCGCGCCTGGGTCAGGTCGGTGTGCTTCTGGCTGATGTACTCCTGGACCTGCTGCCGGTCGTAACCGCGCAGGACCACGTCGAACTCGGTCGACTGGGTGCCTTCATCGAAGAAGTTGGTGAGCTGGGCTTCAATATCGGACGACATGTGGCGGAATCCTGAACGGTGACGAGACGGCAAGCGGACGGACGGGTGGCGAGTCGCCCTCCGCGCACGCCCTCCAGGGGAGGGTACTGCGCGCCGACCTCAGGCGTATCGAAGTTCTCTCCATTGATACGGAGTCTTGGTCGGCCGTTGCGGACGCCATTAGCGCCGGGGGGACGCCGTCGGCTCCGGGGAAGGCTCGCCGGCCGTGGACGACTGGGCGGGCGCCAGGATCCTGGCGGTCAGCAGACTTTACCAAGTGAGGGGAGGCCCTGTGTGACGGTTGCGTCACGAACCTTCCGGACCGTGTTCCGGACCCTGTTCCGGACCGGCTGTCGGAGCGGCGGCCTGGACCAGCTCGGTCAGCACCCCGCCGCAGTCCTTGGGGTGCAGGAAGGCGATGCGCGACCCCATCGACCCCGGCCGCGGCTCGGCGTCCAGGACCCGCACCCCGCGTCCGGCGACCGCCGCCGAGGCCCCGGCCACGTCGCCGGTGCCGAACGCCACGTGGTGCACCCCCTCGCCGTTCCGGTCCAGGAACCTGGCGACCGGGGAGTCGTCCCGGATCGGCTCCAGCAGCTGCAGGTAGCTGGCGCCCCCGTCGTCGGTGCCGCTGACGCGCAGCATCGCCTCCCGCACCCCCTGCTCCTCGTTGACCTCCTCGTGGGCCACCTCGAATCCGTAGGTGGAGCGGTAGAACGCGACGGCCGCGTCCAGGTCGCGGCAGGCGATGCCGACATGGTCGATGCGAGTGAACACGGTGCCGATCCTCCCGGGAGGCGGTCGAGCGGACATCTGTATCGTGGCAGAACAAGTGCGACCAGGAACACGTGGAGGCCCCTCATGCCCGGATCCGTCATCGTCAGCGGCGCCCGGACGCCGATCGGCCGGCTCCTCGGCGGGCTGGCCCCGCTTCAGGCGGTCGACCTCGGGGCGGCGGCCATCGCCGCGGCCCTGGAGCGCGCCGGGATCTCCGGCGACCAGGTCGGCTACACCGTGATGGGCCAGGTGCTGCAGGCCGGGCAGGGGCAGATCCCCTCCCGCCAGGCCGCCGTCAAGGCCGGCATCCCGATGACCGTGCCGTCGCTGACCGTCAACAAGGTCTGCCTGAGCGGCCTGGACGCCATCGCCCTGGCCGACCAGCTCATCGGCGCCGGGGAGTTCGACGTGGTCGTCGCCGGCGGCATGGAGTCCATGACCAACGCCCCGCACGTGCTGCCCGCGGCCCGCAAGGGCCACAAGTACGGCGCGATCGGGATGCTCGACGCCACCGAGCACGACGGGCTCACCGACCCCTTCGACGGCGAGTCGATGGGCGCCTCCACCGACCGGCACAACGCCCGCCTCGGCCTCACCCAGGAGGAGCAGGACGCCTTCGCCGCCCTGTCCCACCAGCGCGCCGCCGCCGCGCAGAAGGACGGCCGCTTCGACGCCGAGATCGCCCCGGTGCGCATCCCCCAGCGCAAGGGCGAGGACAAGGTCGTCGACGCCGATGAGGGCGTGCGCCCCGACACCACCGCCGAGGGCCTGGCCAAGCTGCGCCCCGCCTTCGGCGAGGGCGGCACCGTCACCGCCGGGTCCGCCTCCCAGATCTCCGACGGCGCCTGCGCCGTGGTCGTGATGAGCCGCGCCAAGGCCGAGGAGCTCGGCTGCGAGGTGCTCGCCGAGATCGGCGCGCACGGCAACGTGGCCGGGCCCGACAACTCCCTGCACTCCCAGCCCTCCAACGCCATCCGGCACGCGCTGGGCAAGGCCGGGGCCGACGTGGCCGACCTGGACCTCATCGAGATCAACGAGGCATTCGCCGCCGTCGCCGTGCAGTCCATGCGGGACCTGGGCGTCACCGAGGACAGGGTGAACGTCGACGGCGGCGCCATCGCGCTGGGCCACCCCATCGGCATGTCCGGGGCGCGCCTCGCCCTGCACCTGGCCTTCGAGCTGCGCCGCCGGGGCGGCGGCCTGGGCGCCGCCGCGCTGTGCGGGGGCGGCGGCCAGGGCGACGCGCTGCTGCTGCGGGCGCCCGGGGCCTGAGCCGTGGACGCGCTGCGGCGGGTCATGGCCGCCGCCCCCGAGGGCGGCGAGCGCGAGGTGCTGGAGTCGTTCCTGGACGCCTTCCGGGCGGCCGTGGAGGACAAGGCGGCCGGGCTGTCCGAGGAGGACGCCCGGCGCCGACTGGTGCCCTCGCGCACCACCCTGGCCGGGCTGCTGCGGCACCTGGCCCTGGTCGAGCGGAACTGGTTCGGCTCCGTGCTCCAGGGGCGACCCGCACACGAGCTGGGCCTGGACCTCTCCGACCCGGACTCCACCTGGGAGCTGCGCCCCGGCGACACGGTCGCCTCGCTCGTCGAGGACTACCGCCGGGCCTGCGCCTCCTCGCGCGAGGCGGCGGCGCGGTTCGCCCTGGAGGACGCGGTGCCCCATCCCGAACTGGGCCGGGTCACCCTCCGCTGGATCTACGTGCACATGATCGAGGAGACCGCGCGGCACGCCGGGCACGCCGACATCCTGCGCGAGCAGACCGACGGCGCCACCGGCCGGTTCTCCGAGGCGCCCTAGAACGGCCAGAGCGGTACGAAGGAGTGGCAGGTTGGACGTCCCCGGTCTCGTCGAGCGCGTACTGCGCGGCGAGCGGCGCGCGGTGGCGCGCGCCGTGTCCCTGGTGGAGAACGGCGCCCCGCAACTGCGGGAGATCATGGCCGGGCTGGCCCCCGCCGCGGGGCGCGCCCGCATCGTCGGCCTGACCGGCGCCCCCGGCGTCGGCAAGTCGACCACCACCAGCGCCCTCACCGCCGAGCTGCGCAAGCGCGGCCGCACCGTGGCGGTGCTCGCCGTCGACCCGTCCTCGCCCTTCAGCGGCGGGGCGCTGCTCGGCGACCGGGTGCGCATGCAGGACCACGCCACCGACCCGGGGGTGTTCATCCGCTCCATGGCCAGCCGCGGGCACCTGGGCGGGCTGTCCTGGGCCACCCCGCACGCGCTGCGGGTGCTCGACGCCGCCGGGTTCGACACCGTCCTGGTGGAGACCGTCGGCGTCGGCCAAGCCGAGGTCGACATCGCCGGGCACGCCGACACCACGGTCGTGCTCGCCGCCCCCGGCATGGGCGACGGCATCCAGGCCGCCAAGGCCGGGGTGCTGGAGATCGCCGACGTGTTCGCCGTCAACAAGGCCGACCGGGAGGGCGCCCGCGCCACCGTGCGCGACCTGCGCCAGATGGTCGCCATGGCCGAGNGGGAACCCCGCCGGTGGCCAGCACCGTCGCCGCCACCGGCGAGGGCGTCGACGAACTGCTGGACCACCTCGACAAGCACACCGAATACCTGCGTGAGTCGGGCCTGCTGGCCCGGCGGCGCCGCGCCCGCGCCCGCGAGGAGGTCGAGGCGATCGCGATGAAGGCGCTGCGCGAGCGCCTGGCCGACGTGCACGGCCACGACGCGCTGGACCGCCTCGCCGACGAGGTCGTCGCCGGGTCCGACCCCTACACCGCCGCCGACTCCCTGCTCAAGGCGCTGAACGGCGCATAGGCGTGTGGGGGATGCCGTCCTCCAGGAACTCGGGCCCGTCCTCGGCGAAGCCGTAGCGCGTGTACAGGCCGCGGACCCGCGTCTGGGCGTCCAGGACGGCCTCCCGCGGGCCGATGCGCTCCAGGGCCGCCTCCAGCAGGCGGCCCGCCACGCCCCGGCCGCGCGCCTCGGGGGCGGTGGCCACCCGCCCGATCCGGACGGTGCCGCCGTCCTCCTCCAGTACTCGCAGGCAGCCCAGCACGCGGTCCCCCTCGGAGGCCCACACGTGCAGCGTTCCGGGCTCGGTGTCGCGCCCGTCCAGCTCGGGGTAGGGGCAGTCCTGCTCGACGACGAACACGTCGACGCGCAGGCGCAGCAGGGCGTAGAGGTCGGCGGCGTCCAGACCGGCGAAGTCCGACGCCCGTACCGTGATCATGGACATGGGTCCGAGCATAGGGCGGGGCGCCGCCGTCTCCCGTCGGCGGCGCCCCGGGT